>JAKPFT010000029.1 GCA_029551285.1 bacterium
CACTGTGTCAAAAAAGGAAGGGAATAACTGGCGAACGATTTGCGAAGGCACAGATACAAGACAAGACGAAAAGCGGATGCGTTCGGTAAGCGGACCGGGCAATTCCATCCGGGACGCAATACCTTACTCGGCGGTGTCTGAGCTCGCCACCGGGCGAGCGAGTTCGCCGAGCAACCGATTTCGGCGTAGTCCTTGTCTGTGCCGCAGCACCCTGAGTGAGCCAGTTTGTTCCCTTTCTTTTCATTCCTCTTTTATTCCTTTTTTGACACTACCGTATCTACCGTAAGTCCTGGCTACCTCTACCATGGCAAAAATGTTGGCCTCCGGAGTGTCCCGGCCGCACTGGTCGCCGGTGGAAAGAATAAACCCGCCACCAGCTGCCGCTTCGTCAATAGCCTGTCTGGCCGCCTGGCGCACCTTCTCCACGGAACCAAAAAGCATCACCTCACTGGTGTGCAAATTGCCCATCAGAGAAAGTTTCCCCCCGTAAAGATTCTTAATCTCTTTTAAGTTACAATCACCCATGGGAGGCGGCTCTAACGGATTAATACTGGAAAGGTCTGTTTCCTCAGCGCACATTCTTACCAGTTCCTTTTCCGGGCCACAACAGTGAACCTGGGTAGGCACGCCTGCCTTGAGACAGCGCCGCGTGATTTCCTTCAAACAGGGTAAAGCAATATCTCTGATGACCGCCGGTGTGTTAAAGACCAGCATGCCTGAACCACCGGTGAGGATAAAGTCCGGTTTCACCGGAGAAGCCAATATTCGGTCCAGAAGTTTCAGCCGCTTTTCCGTCTCTCTTTCCGCCCAGGCTTTTACCTCTGAATACCGGTCATGGTAGTCATAGATGGAGTAACCTCCCCGGTCAGGCGGACCAAGCTGGGGCGGGCAAACGCTGACCCCGACCACGCCGTCTTCACCCATGTACTCCTTAACCTCCTTGAGGGTCGTCGGCCGCGCCAGTTTTTCCACCACTTCAAACTTCTCCGGCGGCGTTTTCAGGCCAATTTTAGCGACGGGCAGTGTCGTGGGCGGGTTATCCCGGTAATAGACCCTGGCCATCTCCAGCCATTCTTTCTCACCTTTTCTTTCGCGGTAGAACCGGGTGATGATGCGTTCCTGGGTGCGGACCACAATGACTTCCTGCCAGACTGCTTCTTCTTTCTCCGTCGCGTCAGGTTCCAAATAGAAAGGAGCACCGTCAAGCCAGCCGTCAATGCCAAAGTATCTGACTGCCTCTATGTACGCCTTCCAGCGGGGCGGGTTCTGGTAGAGATAGATCTCCCAGAAAGGTTTTCCTGTGAGCCGGCAGGGTATCATGTTGGAGATATCAGGCGCCACCGGAACCATGTCCGGTTGCTGGTTTCTCAGTGCGGTAAGCATCCTTTCTCTTGAGGTCATCGGCCTCCCTCCTTCCAATCTCAAATAATACGGTATCTCCTCTTCTCCCGTCAAAACTTAAAGCCCACTCCTTTCTGGAACTCTGAAAGAGTACCAGAGTCCATCACAGAAATAAAGTCGTCATGTTTTCCTGGAAGGCATGACCTTGACAAAGAATGCAGTACTGTGATATAATCATCAGCAGCTAGAGTATAAATTAGCCACCCTGGGAGATTTCCGATGAAGAGTCAAGAGGGGGATAAGGGAAAAGGCGGGCAAGAAAAAGCCCCCTGGGAACCACACTCTGGTGGTGGAAAAGTTCGTTCTTTGAGAGGTACTGGTTATCACCGTATTCCCATTCAGTAGCGT
>JAKPFT010000032.1 GCA_029551285.1 bacterium
CAAAAAAGGAAGGGGACAGCTGGCGAACGATTTGCGAAGGCACAGTTACAAGACAAGACGAAAAGCGGCAGCGTTCGGTAAGCGGACCGGATAAGTTTATCCGGGACGCAATACCTTACTCGGCGGTGTCTGAGCTCGCCACCGGGCGAGCGAGTTCGCACCAGCAACCGATTTCGGCGTAGTCCTTGTCTGTGCCGAAAGCACCTTGAGTGAGCCAGTTTGTTCCCTTTCTTTTCATTCCTCTTTGTTCCTTTTTTGACACTACCGTTTAACTACCTGAAAGGGAATCGCCGGCAGATATCCGAGCGACTGTTTTCTTTTCTTCCCGGCAGCCGGAAAAGTAACTTCTCGCAGGACTTCTATAAGGAGATTATTGGCCAGGCCAATGGATTTTTCCATTTCCGCTCCGGCATAAAGGGTCAAGGTGAGCTGTCCTGGTTCGGTCCTGCTTTCTTGAAGGACAAGCCCGGCTGGCGGAGAAACAAGATTGAAGGAGACATTTTCCGGCAGTTTCCCGGGCACCTTCAGGGAAATCAGGCAAATTTCGCCCGGGATAATTTTAACTGGAAGTTGCCCGGTAACTTCTGTGCCGAGTGGCAGTCCCCAGGCCTGTCTGACCGTAACGAGAAATTCCTCGGCCGGTAACAGGTGTTTGTAAATGAAAGCCTGCTCCCATTCGTCAGCCGGAACAACCTTACGCTGGAGCATCTGACCGGAGATTTCCGCGGTGGCTAAAAGACTCAGGCAAACAGGTTCGGAGATTGGCCTGGCCGGTCCGGTGAGGGTGCAGGTCACGGAACTCTGGCCGGCCGGGATGGTCGCTCCCTGCAGAGAAAAACCGGTTTCCGTCCCGGAGAGAGAAAGATGGATAGGACCGTCAAAGCCGTCCTGTCGCAACGCCAGAAAAGAGACTGGCACTGGCTGGCCAGTGGCCGCGGTCAGCCCGGAAGGGTAAACCAGGACTGAGAAGTCAGGCCTGGGTGGAGAAATTCTTAAACGGTAAGCATATGTTGGGCCGCCGTGCTGGCAGGTATCGCCAATCTGGACAGAGTAGGTCCCGGTAACCGGAAAGCGAAAGGAAAGGTAAGCATCAGCCTGGTGCGTGAGGATACCAATATTAGGTCCTTCGGTATCATCGCTGGTAACCAGAATTCTTCCGGAAGCATCCTTCACTTGAAGGAAAGAATCAAGCGGTGACCCTAACCGCCGCGCGATCACTTCCAGAACAATACTTTCGCCGGCCAGGGCGTGGAAGGAAAAGAGGTCAACATCCCCTGGCTTTTCAATGGTTCCGTTGACAATCGCCGGTGGGGACACTTTCTGAGCCTTCTCCATGGTATTGTTCGGTTCCCTTTCCAGGCATTCCTCTAATGTATCCAGATGGTAACTAACCGGTTGAGCCAGCCACTGGCCGGCTATTCGGCAGATTTGCCGGAAATTGCTGTCAGCCAGGTCCGTATTTAGAGAAAGACTGTCCACAGGCAGGTTCCAGCCATAGATTTTCGTCAGAACCTTACTGCCAGTTTTCCCACCCAGAGGGAAGATGCCTTCCACGAAGGGGCCTTCTCCAATGGAAAGCCGGTAGACAAAATCCTTTCGGCCCCGGTAAAGAGAATCCCTGACGACCACGGTATATTCTCCGGTTTCAGGGACACACCAGCAGATTACCGGGTCAGGGTCAAAACCATGGCAGTCTGCTGAGGCCAGCTGTTTTCCTCCGCTGTCATAAAGAGTAAGAAGTCCCTCAAACCAGCCTGGCACTGCATCTGCCATAAAGGGTACCAGGCGCCTGGCGCTGAGGACCAGAATTAACTTCTGGCCCTGGCTGGCCTTGAACCTGAAGGTATCCACATCGCCTGGCTCAATCTGACCATTGATCACCACTGGCAGTTTCATGACCGGGCAGGATGATGGTTTCTCGTTAGGTTCCAGTTCTGTCACTTCCGGACAGGAGCCAATCTGGAAAGGCAAGGGTCGGCTCAGGCCGGCTGGCGAAAGCAACCGCAACTGACGCCAGCCTGGCTCGGCCTGAGGAGAAATTGTTACTTTCAGGAGCACGCTTTCGGCTAACGCCGGCACAAACTGCATGGTTCGCTTGGGCGTGAAGTATTCGTAGATAATTCTTTGCAGGTCTTCCCTGGTGGGATTGGCCAGTCTGGCCAGGAGGGGCGTTCGTGGCAAAGGTTCTTCATCCTTCTCCGGTGGCTGGGTTTCTTTTACCGGCAAACCGGCTTGCTTCCGTAACTTCTCGCTGACCAGTGTTCTTAACTTCTGGCGCTGGCCAGGAGAAAGATTGCGCAGCGGCGGAAAGACTTCCACCACATCCACCTGGACATCTTTTCCGGAGATTAAAGCCGCCTTCGTTCTGGCAAGGCGGTTGCCAGCCGCCACTACTTCCACCGTGGTGCCCTGCTGAGCGCCAGCCGGGAAAAGGTAGCCTAAGTGCGGCGGCTGGGCCAGCTGGGCCTGGCCGGATGTCGGGACAAGCAAGAAAAAAAGACCCTGGAGCCAGAGAGAAAGAGGTTTTCGGTTCATTTCATAATCTCGTGGAGTCGGCCTCCTTTAGCCGGCAGCATCACCGGCACTTTTAAGTTTCTCGGATTGGGCAGCGGGCCGTCCGGGTCAATGCCTAAGAGTTCGTAAAAACTGCCTAAGAGGTCCTCAGGATAGACCGGCCGGTCTTTCACCTCTTCGCCGGTGCGGTTGGAACTGCCGAGCACCTTTCCGCCTTTAAATCCGCCACCAGCCACCAGCACCGAAAAGCAGGGACCATAGTGGCCCCGGCCGCCGTACCAGGGCGGCTCCCATTGAATCCTTGGGGTCCGGCCGAATTCGCCTGACCACCAGACAATGGTGTGTTTTAGCAGCCCTTTCTCCTCCAGGTCGCTCAACAGGGCAGACAGACCTTTGTCCAGGTCAGGCAGCATCCGCTGCATGGCTTCAAAGTGCCTCTTATGGGTATCCCATCCCTGATAGTTGATAGTGACATAGGGTACTCCGCGTTCCACCAGCCGCCTGGCCGCCAGACAGGATTGACCAAACCAGGTCCGTCCGTAGCGCTGCCGTACTTCTTCCTTTTCCAGTGTCAGGTCAAAGACCTTCACGGCGTCACCTAAGATGGACTGGTACGCCTGGCTGTTGGCCGCGTCTATCTTCTGAAAAAGAGGGTGCTCCGGGATGAGTCGGGCCAGGGTATCCAGGGAGTTCATTAACTGGCGGCGCTGGTTCTGTCTTTCCTGAGAGACCCCCTGAAGGACAAAACCTTCTACCAGAAACGGGTCCCGGTTAGGGTCTCCACCGGTCACCAGGGGCTGATATTTCGGGCCGAGAAAGCCGGTTTCCGAGAAACGGCCCTGAGAACTGGTTAACACGATGTAGGGTGGAATGGTATCCCGGTAGCCGTGGTCGTATCCCTTGAACAGGCAGGTGACCGCGCCGATGCTGGGATACACTAACAAGCCGCCGGCTTCCCGTCCGGTCTGCATCCGGTAGGCGGCAGTTTCGTGGGAGTTAATACCGTGGGTCAAACTGCGGATGATGGAGTATTTGTCTGCCTGCTGGGCCAGCAAAGGAAGCAACTGGCTGATGCGGATGCCATCAACGTTGGTGGGAATAGGGCTGTCCAGGGGGCCGCAATAGTCCCGGCCAGCTTCCGGTTTCGGGTCAAAGGTGTCCAGATGGGATGGTCCGCCCCACATCCAGACCTGAATGACCGAACGAGCGCGGCCGGTAAACTTTGTTTCCGGAGAAGCAAAAGTTAAACTTCCCCAGCGGCTGAGCCAGGCAAAAGCCAGGCCTCTCAGAGAAATAAGGAGAAACTGCCTCCGGGAAATACCCGGCGCTTTTTCCAGAAAAGACCACCAATTTTCTTTCAGTGTCGACATGAAAACTCCCTGGTGTTGACCAATGCCCAGACCAGGTCCAGGAGAGCCTCGTTCTGGCTTTTCTGGGAGTCAAAATATTGCTGGGCCTGGAGCAGTTCATCCCCGGTGGGCAACCGGGAAAGGAGGATCAACCAGACTAAATTGAACACGGTCTTTCTTTCGTGGCGGGGAATACCGGAGATTGCCTGGAAAAAACGGTTGGAGCGGATCCACTCATTCAATCGGGAAGAGTTGATGAAAAAAAGCCGCTGGTTTTCTGTGACGTCCATATTCCTTTCCGAGGCCAGCCCGGTGTCCCGGGGAGGACGGCCGAAGGTAATCAGAAACGGACTGGTGATACTGCCGTCGTACAGGGAAACGGTATTCTGTTCTTCCGGGATATAGGTGAAGGGTTCAGGAATGTCGCTGGAGTAAGTCATTTTTACGCGGAAAACCTGCCGGAAGATGTCCTCCAGAACCTCAGCCTCCAGGCGCCGAACAGGGTAACAGGCAAAGAATTTTTCGGAAGCGGGATGCCGACCGAGGGATGATTGCTGGTAAGTCCGGGAGTTGAGAATAAGCCGGTAAAGGTGTTTCAGGTCGTATCTGGCCTGAACTAACTGGCTGGCAAGATACTCCAGCAGGGCTGGGTTGACCGGCGGATTGTCACTTCTCAGGTCATCAACCTCCTGGACCAGGCCGCGGCCAAAAAACCAGTACCAGACCCGGTTGGCGATGGCCCGGGTGAACCAGGGATTATCTTTCCTGACCAGCCACTCAGCAAAAACTATTCTGGGGTCTTTCTCCGGCGGCAGCGAGACTTTTTGACCATCAGGCATCACCACTTCCCTGACCGGCAAAGGTTCTCTTTTCCAGTAAACAATCTCTTCCTTCCACTCAGCCGTTTTCTTGTAGCCAACACGGGAAAAGAAGATTTCTATCACTTTTCTGTCCTTTTCCGGCCAGGAAGAAAGCCTGGTGCCCATGAAGGTCAGGGCTGCCGCCTCAGCCAGGGCCGCAGGACTTCGTTCCTGGACAGCCCGGAAAAAGTTGACCGGCGGTTCCCGGAAGTTACTGCCGCTGGCGGTGAGCAGTTTCCGGACAAAGAGGTCATAGGGTAAATTGTCGCTGACTGCCTGGCGGACCCAGCGGTGGTAGACTGCGGCGGCATTGGGCCACAGGTTAATGGGAAACTCAGCCTTGATTCTCAAGAGGTCACCCCACCTCATGGTCCAGTAGTCAACATACTCATCCCGGTTGAGTAAGGATTCTATCAGTCTGGACCGCTTGTCGGTGCGGCTGTCTTTGAGAAATTCCAGGACCTCTACCGGCGTGGGCAGTTTCCCGGTCACATCCAGATAAACCCGGCGGATGAAAACCTCGTCGGAACAAATTGGGGCCGGTTCAAGACCTTCTTTCCTTAAACTTACCCTGACCAGCCGGTCAATTTCTCCGGCAACAGGGTAACTGCTTTCCTGCTCATAAGGTGAGAAGTAACCAGCCGGCAAAGCGGGTCTTTCCGGTATCTCCTTCAAAAGCAGCGCCAGTTCTTCCACTGTCTGGCTTCTATCCTCTCCTTCTTCCGGACTCAGGCTGAGCCGGAGGGCTAATTCCAGCCGCTGGTCTTCGTTGAGAATCTGGAGAAACTGCTGGTAGGTTTCCTGTTGCAGTTGAGCCAGTTTCTCCCGCCACCCTTTAAAGTCCCTGGAATCTTCAGCCGCCCGGCGGAGCGCCTGTATCTTCTGCCTTGTTTCCTGCCGGAGAGTCTGGAGTTTAGTGCGTTGTTCCAGGGAAAGGTCAAGTTGCTGGAGCACTTCCATCAGTTGCTCCAGATTCCTGCGGAAAACTTGTTGCCCGGAAATCTGGCGCTGGCTGCTGGCCAGCCGACTGAGAAGCAGTAGTATTACCGCAGAACAGAACAGGTATTTTTTCACATTCTTTAATTCTCCGGTTTCGCCGGTGTTTTTTTCTCCATGGCTTTCATATATTCCTGAAAGGTACCTTGCTTTACGGCCTGACGCACACCAGGACTTCTTTCCACCTCCAGCGAAGAAAGCTCCCTGAGCTGTTCCGCTTCCGTGGCCACATGGGGCGTCAGGAAAATTAACAGTTCTGTTTTCGTTCCCTCAGTTGTGTTGCGGCGGAAAAGGTTGCCTAACAGAGGGATGCTGCCCAGGCCCGGTACCTTTCTGGTATCTTCCGTCTTCTTATCCTCCATCAATCCGCCAATGACGATGGTCTGGCCATCCCGGATAGCCACCCGGCTGCTGGCAGAGCGCTTGGCAAAGACAGGGGCTTTTACTGTCTCCGAGATGGGCACCGTGGTTCCGGTGAGTGCGGAGATTTCCGGGCTGACATCAAGGATGACCAGCCCGTCAGGATTGATGTGGGGGGTCACCTTGAGAATAATTCCGATGTCCTGGTACTGGATGGTATTGATGGTCTGACCGGTTTCGGTGGTGCGGGTATTGGTGATGAAAGGGACCCGCTGGCCTACCGTGATGGAGGCCGCCTGATTGTCGCTGCTTAAGATATAGGGCCGGGATAAGACATCAAGTTTGCCCACCTTTTCTAAGGCGGCCAGCGTCGCGGTGATGTCTTTCTGCAGTACCGAAACTACCAGACCGCCTTCAGCCGGTTTACCAAAAGTCGTTGTGGCCTGAAGCCCGTACTGGCCACTGGCGCTCAGGTTGAGCACAGAAAATTCCGTGCCTAGGTCCAGGGATTTATCCAGGGTCACCTCGGCAATCAAAACCTTGATGAGCACCTGCGGGACCGGTCGGTCCAGGTCCGCGATAATCTGTTTGACCACCTCAAAGTTCTTGGTAGCCGTCATGACCATCAGGGAGTTGGTATCTTCATTGGCCACAACATAGACCTGACCGGCCAGACCAGCCGCAGCCTGGGTGGTAGTGGCAGAAACACCGGCGGCTGCAGTGGCTACAAATGGATTGCTCGTTCGGCCGGTTTGTTGCCGGGCAGCAGTCGTTGTCCCTGTGGTCCGGGTACCGAAAAGATTATTCAACACCGTCTCTAAGTTTTTGGCTTTTCCGTTCTTCAGACTGTAGATAAAAACTGCCTGGTCAGCCTCCTGGCTGGACTCCAGTTCTTTGACCACTTCTTCTATCACCTTCAAGGCATCCGGGGGAGCGCTGACCACCATGGTATTGGTTCGGTCATCCGCCGAAGCCACTACCCTGGTCAGTCTGCTACTTCCCTGAGCGGTTTCCTGTCCAGCGGGGGTCGTTTGCCCGGCACCTCTGAAGAAACGACTTATTCCGGCAGCCAGACTACCAACCGGCTGGGCCTGGCCTGGCTGCTCTGCCCGGAAAAGGTCGTTAATCAGTTTGGCAGTATTGGTGGCATTAGCGTACTTCAGCGCGAAGACCTTGATTTCCGCCACGCTGGCCATGGCGGTATCCAGCGCCCGGACGATTTCCACAATCCGGCGGATATTGGCCTGGGTATCAGTCAGAATGAGGGAATTACTGCTGGCGTTGGCGGCCAGTTCCGCGTAGGAAGGAATCAGGGGCGCCAGGTCCTGTTTTAACCTGACGGCATCAACATACCTGATGGGAATTACCTGGGTGATGACGATATCCGTGGGTTCAATAGCCGCCGGGTCGTTGCCGGTGCGCACCGGGATGTTTCTCTTTTTCGCTTCTGTCAGGGGCACAATTTTTAAGGTGCGGCCCATGGCAATGGCTGCATAGCCTTTCTCCTTCAGGGCGACGTTAAGTAAGGAAACCGCGTCCTCCACGGAAAGGGGTTGCCGGCTCATAACCGTGATGCGTCCCTCCACCGGTGTCTCCCGGACAACGCTGAAGCCGGCCACTTCCGAAAGGTATTCTAAGACGGAGTCCAGCGAAGCGTCCCGGAAGTTAAGCAGGATGCCCTTGCCGGGTGTGGCTGGCCCCGGCCCTTCAGTAATCGCCGTCGCAGCCGGAGAGACAGCCGGCGCTGGCGGGGATGCTTCCTCAGGCGGAACCGGAACAATGATTACTGCTGGTTCCGATGTCTCTGTCTGGTTTTCCTGAGAGGCCGTAATTACAGGCAACATCAGAAGAACTAAACCAGCGGCAACGATGATTTTTAGTCTTTCCATTGTGCCTCCTAAGGTTGACCGAGTTCCTGAAGGCGACGCCGTCTCAACTGTTCAAGAAGCGTACTGGTCTGCACCGGCGCGGCAGCAGGGCCGCTGGCCGGGACAGCCAGGGTTGAGGGTACAGATGAAGAAACCACAGAGCCTATCGCTCTGGCAGTGACCACCGGTGTGGTATTGGTCAGGGTTTTACCGATTTCCACCTTGATGGTAGTTTCATTGACCGCATACTCCACAAAGTCCAGGGTGATTTCCTTGATTCTCCCCTGAAGCAGCTGGTCCCCAGTTTTTCGCCGGAGAACTCTTCCCTGGCTGCGGTCCTCAAAGAAGGCTAAGTATTCTTGGCCGTGCCTGACGATGCCGGTAAGAACGATGTTTTGAGCCGGGTCTGACGGTGGTTCTTTGAGGATGGAGCGAAAGTTTGTCGGTGGCCGGGGTTTGCTTCTCTGGGGCAAAAAAATGTTCCGTTGGTAAAGAATCTCGTAGTGCTGGAGCGGTTTTTCCGCCGCTCCGAAAGTCAGTTTCGTAGAAAAACTCACCACGGCCAGAGCTATCAGCCAGTCCGAAAAATTTTTCATTCTTCAGCCTCCACCTTTTTGACGGGAGGCAGCGGCGATTGTTTAACGCTGGGTGCCTGACACAGGGTCGTCACCCGCACCTGCAAACTTAAATCATCGCTACCTTCATTTCTTGAAGCTAGCCTCAATTCGGTAATTCTCAGGGGAAAGGAAGCGTTTTCTAAGTGCCAGAGGAAAGCGGTGATACTTTTCATCGGGCCGCTGCCGCTTATCTGGAAGGAAACTTCCTTCAGCGCTCCCTGCGGTCGGCCGCGTTCGGGTTTGAGGGAGGCCAGAGAAAGAGTGCTGCTCTGCGCCCAGTCACGAACGGCGGAAAGCACCGTGACGGCTGCTGAGGCCTCGTCGGCGTTGAACCCGGATTTAATCAACGCATTCCACTCTGTCGCGAATTCCTTCTCCCGGGAGCGCAGCTTCTGAAGCTGTCGCCACCGGTCAAGCAGCAGGTTTTTCTCTGTTTCCAGTTTTTCTTTTCGGTTCCAGTAAGGGGTCAGCAGGACACGGTCAACCAGTAACAGCCCCACCACCGTGGCTGCCAGCAGCGCCATTGTCCTTTCCCTTCTAACCAACATTACGGGGTTCCTCTCGGTTCAGCCTTCTCTTCCGATGGGGTAGCCTGTTTCAAAAGAAAGTTGAAGGCGAAACTTACCTGTCGCGATTGGCCTCCAGCCTGCCTTAGATAAACCAGATTGACCTCCTGAAATAGCCGGACGGTTCGCAGGCGGTTGAGCAGTTCCAGAACCAGCATCTCGTTTTCGGCCTTGCCGGTCAGCAGTCCGCGGCGGTCAGCCTGGAAAGCCAAACTTGTAGCCCAGAGACCACCTTCCGGGGGAAAACAAAGAGTAATCTCTCGCAAACAATCAAGCCAGCCTGGCCGGGTCTTCTGCCAGCGTTGAACTCCCTGGAGTTGCTCCATAATTTTTCTGGTACCGGCTGTTTCTTCCTCCAGAGTCTTAAGGCGCTGTTTTAACTGGAGCACTGTTTTTTCCTCCTGCTTTAACGACCATAAGGCTCCTGCTGCCAGCAGCCCTGCTGCCGCCAGGCCGTAAAAAAGGTAAGCCATCTTTCGGAAGCGGCCAGACTTCTTCGGAAGGGAAGTCTTAGGATGCAGGAAGTTTACCGGCAGGCTGGCCAGTGAATTTCCCAGCGTTCCCAGGCCGGTAGCCGCGGCAGTACCTGGCGGGAGGTCCTCCTTGATGACAGGAATATTCAAGGAGGTCTCCAGAGCAGACCAGACTGAGGGATTTACGCCCAGGTCATCAAAGACCGTCAGTTTTCCCGCAGCCGGCTTCTGAAGTTGTTCCGGTGCCAGCAGGAAAACGCGGCGCCACCGGGCGAGGAGGTAATTTTTCCAGGCAGCGATTTCGTCATCTTCTTTCCTCAAGACTGGCCTCTCCAGACGGTGCACCCGGACCACAGCCTTATCCATCACCTGCGCCAACAGCATCTCCTCCTGATTGAGGTAGAGAAACAATTCTGGCCCATCCCCGGAAAGAAGATTGCTCAGGCCAAGAAAAGAAGGCACCACGGCGACCGGTGTCAGGCCGGCCGCCCGGATAAACACCGTGACTTCCTGAAGGCGTTGCCGGAGCAAGGCTATCACCAGTAAGCAGGGCTTTTCTCCTGATAAGAAATTGGAAATGAAATCCAGACAGAGTTCCTCCGCGGGAATGGTAAAATCTTTTTCCGCTTCCAGACGGACCAGTTTGGCCAGAGTCAGTGTTTCCGCCGGCGGGGTTTCCTTTTCCTTCACCAGCAACCAGGAAAGCGGTAATCCCGCGATAACCCTGGTGGTGCGAAAATGGTTCTGGCGAAGAAATTCTCTGAAACTGCGGCCGGAGGAGGGGCTGAATTTTCCGCCTTCGGGGTAGGACCAACAAGCGGTCTGCCGCACCTGGATGTTTTTTCTCTGGCAAGTTATCTCGGCCACAGAGGCTGAGTGCTGTCCCAGGGCTAAACCAAGGAAGATTTTCTCGGGAAACATCAGCGGTTACCTCCAGTACCAGTGGTAAGTTCTGGTTGCAGCAGGGTCTTTCCAGAGCGCAGGGCTGTCAGAATTTCTCTGGACAGGGGCCAGCCCAGACCGGTCAAATCCTGAAAGGAAAGAACCCGGGGCGGACGGCTGCGTCCATCAATAATGGCTCGGTATCTTTTGAAGGCCCGGCCGTCTGAAGAGACAGCGACGATGTCGGCGGAAAACTGGAAGGAGCGGGTGGTTACCCACTCTCCAATGGCCGCGGCTTTTTCTCCAGGCAAAGTTTCTGCCACCCAGGCCAGGCTGGTCAGGTCCGTATCCGGCGCCTGTCTCTTGTTAATCAAGGCTTCTACATCAGCCTCTTCCAGGCCCGGTAAACAGGCGATTACCTGCCGGCAAGCAGTGACCAGGTTGACCAGGCCGACCTGCCGTGCTCTTCGTCCCACGGTAATTCTTGGTTCCACCTTTTTGAATTCTTCCACGCTCAGGCCTGCCCGGAAGAAGAAGTCCAGAGTGCTGCGAAAAGGTCGTCCCCGCCTTACTCTTTCCAGGACGGAGAACAAACGTTCACTGCTGACAACTGACTGGAGAAGAGAAACCAGCTCCGTTGTGTCCGTGCTGTTGACATCAATCAAGTGCTCCTGCGACAGGGTAACATTGGCCTGGCTGGAGACCACGGTGACGAAGGGATAAAGACCACGGTCAAGATGGTTGTCTGCATTGTCCGAGGGCGGAGCTTCCTCACCGTTGTTCTCCGTCAGGTCCAGAAATCCATTGCGGTTGATATCTTCTCCAAAGAGGATAAAAAGGCTGGCTCCCTTGAGCAACAGAAGTTCTTCCACTGTTTCCAGCGGCGCCCTTTTGCAGTAGTAAGGTGGCTTCAGAAGAAGGTAATACTCATCGCCGGCCAGCTGTGAAGAAGCGGCCGGTTGACTGCTGCGCCAGTCAATAATAGCCGCCGCCAGCTCCTCCGTCATTCCGGGCAGTTTAAGCATCATGTCCTCATCGGCGGCATTGAGATTAATTTTAGCCGCTTCATCCATCACGCCGAAGGCATACTGGTGTTCGTCTTCCAGGTCAGGTTTCAGCAGCCAGAAATAGCCTGGTCCTGAGGGGACAGCTTCCCAGTTGATCTCTTCTCCTACCCGGCGCCGTCCGTCAGTACCGTCAATCTGACTTAAAACCAGGGCCAGAGCGCCGCGGGCTATCCACTCTGCCTGGGCGCCTGCCAGACGATTGGCGGTAGCCATTGCCTGGACACGGGCGCTTCTGGCGGCGACCAGCACCAGACCTGCCAGAAACAGGCAAATCCAGATCGTAACAATCAGGATGCTACCCTGATGCCGCGTTTTTTGAGACTTGTTCACCCTTTCCCCCTTAAGAGAACTGGCTTTCCGCCACAGAGATGTCAGAGGGCGCACTCCAGCAGGGAAGGTTAACCACCCGGCGGAAAATTCGGTGCTCCTTGTTTTCTGCGGAATCCTGGGTCACAGGTCGTTCTATAGTGATTTCTACAGCCACCGGGAGGCAATCTCCCCGGGTGGTCGAATCCCAGGTTTCCAGCCACTGGCTGCCATCAAAATAGCGCAGGGTAAAAGAAGACACCGGCTGGCACAGCAGTTCTTCAATCGGTTCCGGTTCCTCCGGCGAAAGAAGGTTGACGGTCAGCCGCCGGAGCAATTTCGGTTCCGGTTCTTCACTCAGGAGATACTCCACCTTCACTATTCCCGGGGCTGTCTCCAGGTCAGCCGCGGGCCGGAGAAAAAAACTCAGGAAACTGGACAGTTGCCCGGAGATTGAACTTTGCTGCTGCAGCCCGATGAATGGTCCGGCCAGAACACCTTTGGGCGGAAGGGCGCCGCTCAGGTCAGCCACGATAACTTCCAGAGCCAGCTGGCCTTCGCGGAGAGGTTTGAGGGCTTGTTCTGTTTTCTGCTGGCTGCGGTATCCGGTAAAAAGGCTCGTGTAAAGTGAGAGACTTAATAGTCCGGCCAGGGTTAAGGCTAACAGCAGTTCCACCAGGGTGAAACCTTCCGAATTCTGGCGTCTTTTCCTGTTCATGACTGAGAATTTCCCTGGTAGACCAGGGTGGTTAAAACAATCTTCCTTTCCTGTCCTCTCGCTGACCACATAACTGTCACTTCTATCTCCCTAACGCCGGCCACATCCCACTGGTTGAAGTTAACCTTCCAGCGATATTCAGGATGCTCCGGAGAAAAATCGCCTTCTGGTTCCACATTTTTTAGAGAATTCAGGGAGACAATCTCTGCGATTAAATTTTGTGCCAGAGTGAGTGCCTCTTCCCGCCGTCTGGTTTCCGCCGTAACAGCGCTGGCCAGAGAGAATCCTTTCATCACCACCGGCAGGAGAATCGCGGCAAAAGTTAAGGCAGCCAGAACTTCAACGAGCGTAAAACCACGCTTGCTCCAGGCTGAGTTTTTCTTCATGACGGTTTTTTCTCGTCTTTTTCTTTCAGGACACAGAAGTGTTCCAGGGGTGACTGACAACTGATGATTAACCTCTGGCCGAGCCGGTCCGTGAGTCTTAAACTGGCCGGTTCAGTGCGACCATCAGGGAAAAAAGAGATGAAGACAACATCTTCATTTTCTTCGGTTTCCGGCTGTGCCCGGGTATAACCAGGTAGCCACAGTCCCGGAACTTCTCCAGAAACTGCCGGTTCGGGGAAACTGAGCCATTCTATCTCTGTCCCCTCAGGAAAGGTGAATATCCGTCCGGGCTCCTCCGGCAGATTTACAAAAGAACCTTCCTCCTGGGCCGTTAGCCAGAACTGACGCTTCCGGGCACTGATGTTGAGACGGTAAGTGCGTCCTTCAGCCATCGCCCGGGTGCGACTGTATTCTGTCAGCGCCACCAGTTGGGCGGCCGTGTGTTTTACTTGTCTGGTGATCAGGAAAGTGCGGAGAGAAGGTGTGACCATGGCAAGGATGGTAGCCACCGTAACCATCAGCAGCATGATTTCCAGTAAGGTGAACCCCTTTTTCAGTTCAGGAAGTTGACCAGTTGTCAATATCATCCCCGCCGCCTTCTTTCCCGTCAGGACCACCGGAGAAGAGGTCATAGCCGTTAGTGTTATGGTCTCCGGGGCACTTATAGTGATAGGGATTGCCCCAGGGGTCTTTGGGCACACCCCGCTTGATGTACGGCCCTTTCCAGCCAGTCACTTCCGGGGGCGCTTCCACCAGAGCCTGGAGACCTTCCTCGGTGGTGGGATAACGGCCGACATCAACCTCAAAAGTGTCCAGCGCGACCTCCAGGTTGGCAATATCGGTTCTGGCGGCTGTCAGACGCGCCTGTTCTGAACGCCGGGTAAACTTCGGGACAACAATCGCGGCCAGCGTACCCAGGATTACCAGCACCAGTAGCAACTCAATCAGGGTGAAGCCCAGTTTTTGCCGAGACCTATCCCGCTTCATCATGCCTCCTTTCGCTGAGGGAAGTCTCAACGAATAAGTTCCTGAAGGGTAAAAATGGGCAGCAACATTCCGATTACCACTGTGCCCACAATGGCGGCCATAAGAAAGAGCAGAGCCGGCTCAATCACCGCCACCAGTGCCCGCAGTTTTCTGTCCAGGTCTCTTTCGTAGGTCGTGGCCAGACGTAACAGTTCTTTGTCTAACTGGCCGCTTTCTTCAGCCACCGCCACCATTTCTAAGACGGTTGCCGGAAAAAGTTTTTCCTGGTGGGCCAGTCCCTTCGCCAGACTGGAACCCGACTTTACTTCTTCTATGGCCGTAGCCACGCCGTCGGAGAGAAGGCTGTAGCCGACAGCTTCTTTAGCCACATGCAGCGCCGTCACCAGGGGGACGCCGGCTCCTAACAGTGTGCCTAAAACCCGGCAAAAGCGGACCAGGGCCAGCTGGGCGATGGCCGGTCCCCAGAGGGGTATCCGCAGAAGGAAATTCTCCCACCCGCGGCGACCTTTTTCTGTGGCCAGCAATCCCCGCAGAAAAACAATCAGGACAGCCAGAACCCCGACAATGAGAAAACCGTACCTTACGAGAAACTGGCTGAGGGCAATCACCAGCCGGGTTAACTCCGGCAGGGAAGCGCCAAATTCCGCGAAAATGGCGGAGAAACGGGGGATGAAGAAGATCAGAAGGAAAATCATCACCGCTCCTGCCAGAACCGCCAGTAAGGCTGGATAAATCAGGGCGGCCTTCACCCTGCCTTTTAAATCCTCTTCTCTTTCTTGAAAATCAGCCACCTGTTCCAGGGCCAGATTAAGAAAACCACCGGTTTCACCGGCGCGGACCATGGCCAGGCAAACCCGGGAAAAAAGCTCAGGCCAGCGCGACAGAGCAGCCGCCAGCGAGGACCCGCCAACGACGTCATCGCGGATAGCGCTCCAGTGTTGAGGCGCTGAGGCCGAGGTGGTTTCCCGGGTGATAATCTCCAGGGCCCGGCTTAACGGTACCCCGGCCGTGAGAAGGTTTGCCAGCTGCCGGAGAAAAATTTCAATTTGCGCCCGGGCTACCCGCCGGCCAGCCCGGACGCTTCGGGCGACAACATTTTCGGCAACCGTTTCTTCCACTTCCACCGGCCGTAACCCCTGTTGCCGGAGTTGCTCCAGGACCAGGGACTGGTTGGTGGCCACTACCCTTCCGGAAATCAGGCTGCCTTCCTGATTGAGCGCGTGGTAATCATAGACAGGCATTCTTCATCCATTGCTCATTAAACCGGGATCGGTCCGGCGTCAAAGGACTGGTGGTTAACCCGCTCATCCTTGGTCACCCGGAGGACCTCGTCCACTGTGGTTCTTCCCTCCCGGACCACCCGCCACCCGTCCTCTCTTAAACTGCGCATCCCCTGCAGAACCCCGGCGGCTCTAATCTGCTGCGCTGAGGCCCGGGAAAGAATCAGGGAACGCACCTGGTCGTTAATGGGCAGAAACTCAAAGATACCGGTGCGGCCGTGGTAGCCGGTTCCCTGGCAGGCCGGACAACCCCGGCCCCGGTAAAGTTTCGGTGGCAGTTCTTCCCCGAACTGTTTCCGCAGCACATCGGCCTCGCCAGACGGTATTTCTTCACGGCATTCCTGGCAGATGACCCGCACCAGTCGCTGAGCCATCACCGCCTCCAGAGAGGAAGCCACCAGGTAGGGTTCCACACCCATATCCACCAGTCTGGTAGGCGCGCTGGGTGCATCGTTGGTGTGCAGGGTAGAAAAAACCAGATGGCCGGTCAGGGAAGCCTGGACAGCAATCTCGGCTGTTTCCAGGTCCCGTATTTCGCCCACCAGAATTACATCCGGGTCGTGTCTCAAGATGGAACGCAATCCCCGGGCAAAGGTTAAACCAGCCTTGGTCTGCACCTGAATCTGGTTGATCCCGCGCAGATGGTATTCAATCGGGTCCTCAATGGTGATAATCTTTCTTTCCAGAGTGTTTATCCTGGACAGGCCCGCGTAAAGCGTGGTGGTCTTTCCGCTTCCGGTGGGGCCGGTTACCAAAATTATGCCGTGGGGTAGGTCCAGCAAACGGTCAAAATAACTCCGGTCACGCTCGGACATGCCCAGTTCCGCCAGTCCTAACAGGGCCGCACCTCTATCCAGAAGTCTTAAGACGACCGCTTCCCCGTGAAGCATGGGAATAACCGAAACCCGCACGTCTATTTCCCGACCGGCCACCATCAGTTTAATCCGGCCGTCCTGGGGCAGCCGTTTTTCCGCAATGTCCAGAGAGCTGAGAATCTTCAACCGGGAAACAATGGCGGCCTGGAAACGGCGGATTTCCGCAGGAATGGCGGCAGCCTGCAGCACTCCATCAATGCGATAACGCACCCTCAATTCATTTTCAAACGGTTCAAAGTGAACATCAGTGGCTCGCAGTTCAATCGCTTCTTTCAAGACCTGATTGACAAATCTGATGATTGAGGCATCTTCCGCGGCTACGGAAAGGTCCAGCCCATTTTCGGTTTCATCTGTCAGCACGGTAATAGGCATTTCCTCGGCGTCAGAAATAAGGGACTGGACCGTGTCAGCGCCCACGCCCAGAAGTTTTTTCAGCGCCCGTTCAATCTGGGTCCCTGGCGCCAGAACCGGTTTCACTTCCTGGTTGAGATAGACCCTGAGTTCGTCCAGACCGGTCTGGTCAAAGACGCGACTGGTGGCTACCAGGATGAGGCCGGAGGTCTCCCTCAGCGGCAAAATTTTTCTTTCTAAGAGGATGCGGGCAGGAAAGTTTTTCAGAAACTCCAGGGAGGGCAGGTTGTTTTCCAGTTCCACATAATCCAGTTCCAGTTCCGCAGCCAGTATCTGAAGGAGTTTGTTTTCCGGTAGATCCGCTGCGGTCCGCAGGGCGTCATCCGGAGGGACACCGGAAGCCAGCGCCGAGCGAACTTTTTCCACCGCTATTGCCTCCAGGTGTCCCTCCTCGTGTAATTTACTGAGAAGGTCTTCCATGCGCTAACCCGGCTCTCATTCCAGCAGTCCCATCAGCACCAGCTGGGCTTCCTGACGGGCTGTCAGAATCTCTTTCAGAGAAGCCTGGGCTTCTGAAAGTTCTTTCTTTGCTTTCTGTCTGGCTTCCCGGAGAGCGTCCAGTTTGGCTTTTATTTCAGCCGGCTTGGCCTCTTTGTTGGCCAGGACGCTTTCCAGCTCGGAGGCTGCTTTTTGAACCGGGCTCACCTCAGCAGAGCTCATGGCTGGCCCGGGGCCACCAGGACGCTCCCCGCCGCGGCGGCCACCCATCATCCGCAGGCCGGTCGTCTGGCGGGATAGGGTCATCACCTTCTCTAACCTTGGCTGGATGACCTTCCACTCATCATCCGTAGCCTGAAGATTCTCCTTAATTCTTTCCATCCAGCGCTGTCTCATCTGTTGAGGATCCCACTGGCCTCGCGGGCCGGCTGGCTGTCCCTCAGGTCTTCCCGGCCGCTGAGCCCCTGGCTGCTGCTGCGCCCAGACTGTTAAGCAGCCCAGAGTCAGAAGAGATATTACCGCGCTCACCTTTAAGAATTTCATCTTGCCTCCTTCCAGGTAAAAATCCCGCAAAACTTCTAATCAACTTGATCTTTTTTCCGGCTAGGTCTGATTTGTATTTTGCCCCTCCTTGTTGATGAAGTCAATATTTTCAGCCTGGTTACCCCGCTACCATTGAAACACGCAGCCCGGGCAAGAAGTTGCGGGCAGAAAAAAAAGAAAATTATGGGAAGAGTCAGGAGATGAGCGGTGAAGCTTTATCTGGTCCGGGCAGCTCTTACGGCTTCCACCAAGTTCCTGGCCAGTTGCGTAATACCGCTGAAGTTTTTCTCTTTGAGGTAACCTTTGGGGACGAGGTTGCTGCCGGCGGCTACGGCAAAACTGCCGGCCCTGATGAAGTCACCAGCGTTGTCGACTTCCACCCCGCCGGTGGGCAGCAACCTTACCTGGGGCAACGGTGCCAGAAGTGCCCGGATATAATCCGGTCCGCCCACCGAGGCAGGGAAAATCTTAACTAAATCGGCACCGGCCTGCCAGGCTGTGACCACTTCTGTGGGTGTGAAAGCGCCGGGTGCCACTATCTTTGAATACCGATGGCACATTTCAATTACCTTCAGGTTCAGGTGAGGGCTGACGATAAATTCAGCGCCGGCCAGAATGGCGGCCCGGGCCGTTTCCGCATCCAGGACGGTGCCGGCTCCAATGGTGGAGTTTTTCAAACTGCCGCTGACTTCCTCAATTACCCGGAGGGCGCCGGGTGTGGTCATAGTGACCTCAATAAAAATAATGCCGCCTTCGTTCAGAGCCAGGGCGGCGTCTTTCAACTGGGCCGGATTATCGGCTCTCATCACCGCCACCACGCCTGACTCCCACAGCTCGTGAAGTTGCTCTAATTTCTTGTCCATATTCTCTCCTGTTATGCCGGCAGGTTCTGTAAAAATCTTTAACTATGTCTTTATTCTCCCTCCCCCCACTGTCAAAAAAAGGAAGGGGACAGCTGGCGAACGATTTGCGAAGGCACAGCTACAAGACAAGACGAAAAGCGGTAGCGTTCGGTACCTGTCCCGGGTAAGTGTCTGTTAATCAATCGGGACAGGGTACCTTGCTCGGCGGTGTCTGAGCCCACGGGTAGTGGGCGAGTTCGCCGAGCCACCGATTTCGGCGTAGTTCTTGTCTGTGCCGGAGCACTTTGAGTGAGCCAGTCTGTTCCCTTTCTTTTCATTCCTCTTTATTTTCTTTTTTGACACTACCTACCTTTCCACGATATTACGGCAGGCTCTTTCAGACGTCAAATCGGTCTCTTTTTTTGCTCTTGACACCGGTTTTTCACCCGGGGTATAATATGCTTGTCTCTGGCAACCATAGCGGAAGGGAAACACCCGTTCCCATCCCGAACACGGTCGTTAAGCCTTCCTGCGCCGATGGTACTGCCTCTGAGAGGAGGTGGGAGAGTAGGTGTTGCCAGAGACATTTTCTTTTCCGGCATCTGTGCTCTATTATCGCTGATTGCCTTTCGTTTCTGTTTCCGGTATAATATAGCCAACAACGATGGCAAGAGGACTTGCCTGGGGGGAGCGAATGGCGAAAATTCTCAGCCTTGGTCTTTTTGGACATAATAAATCAGGAAAAACAATTCTGGGGGAGGCACTTCTTTTTAAGGCAAAAGCCGTTGAGCGATTTGGAGATATTAACTCCGGGACGACGACGCTGGACTACGATGAGGAAGCCATCAAGAGGCAGATGAGTGTCAGCGTTTCTCTGGGATTTTTCGAATGGAACGGGGCCAGGATATATCTCGTGGATAGTCCCGGTTACATGGATTTTGTGGGAGAACAATTAGGCGCTCTGGAAGCGGCCGATGTCGCTCTGATTAATGTGGCGGCTGATGGCGGAATTGAGGTGGGAACAGAACGCATCTGGGAGTTGATTCACCAGAGAAAGATACCGGCGGTAGTTTTCGTTAATAAACTGGATGTGCCGGAGATTAACCTGAATCAGTTATGGGAGGAGATGGAGAAGTGCTTCGGGAAAAGGCTGGTTTTCGTAACCTATCCTGTCTTTAAGGATAAACAATTGTCAGGGGTGAGTCGACTTCTGGACGGCGAGACAGGGCCGTCTGATTACCGGCAGAAGGCTCTGGATAGTCTGGCCGAGCTTGACGACGGCCTGATGGAGAAGTATCTGGAAACAGGACAATTAAGTCCCGAAGACATCTCCATTCTGTTGAAGAAGGGAATTCTTGAGGGGAAGGTCATGCCGGTGTTGTGTGGTTCGGCGCTTAATTCCATTGGCGTTGAAGAACTTCTTGATTTTATCAGCAGGTACCTGCCTGGAAGCGAGGAGTTGCCGCCGGTGGCTGGCCAGGCGCCGGGCGGTGAACCGCTGGTCAGGGAGCGTTCCAGTGAGCAGCCCTTGAGCGGGGTCATTTTTAAGACCATCTCTGACCCTTTTGTGGGTCGTCTTTCCTATCTGAAGGTGCGCTCCGGAAAACTGGTGGCAAACAACGCCCTTTTCAATTCCTCCAGGAATGTTAAGGAAAGGTTGGGCAACCTCCTGCGACTTCAGGGTAAGAAGCAGGAGACAGTGACTGAAGCGCTGCCGGGTGAGGTGGTGGCAGTGGCTAAACTTATGGAATCAAGAACCTTTGATACCTTCAGTGACCCGGGGGCGGCAATTATCTATCCGGTGCCGGCTATTCCGGAAGGCGCAGTTTCCTATTCCATTACCCCAAAAGTGAAGGGTACCGAGGACAAACTGGGTAACGCCATCGGCCGAATTACGGAAGAAGACCCCACCATTAAGGTGTTTAGAGACCCGGAGACCGGAGAAACTATTCTTTCCGGGATGGGTGATGTTCACCTGGATGTAACCATCAATAAGTTTAAGAATCGTTACGGGGTGGAGGTGGAGAAAGGTATTCCCAAAATAGCCTATAAAGAAACGATTACCGTGGCTGCCCAGGGTGAAGGTAAACACAAGAAACAGACCGGCGGCCGGGGACAGTACGGCCACTGTTTTGTTAAGGTGGAACCTCTGCCGCGGGGGGCCGGGTATGAGTTTGTGGACGAGATTGTGGGCGGAGCCATTCCGCGGAATTTCATCCCCTCGGTGGAAAAGGGTGTCCGCGAAGGATTGCAAAGGGGGGTGCTGGCCAGATACCCCATTGTGGATATCAGGGTTCGTCTTTACGATGGTTCCTATCACGTGGTGGACTCCTCGGATATCGCTTTCCAGTTAGCCGGTATCCTGGCTGTTCAGAAGGCTGTTTCCGAGGCCAGGCCAATTCTTCTGGAACCGATTGTTAATGTGGAAGTCAGGGTACCCCAGGAATTCGTCGGGGATATTATTGGCAGTATCAACGCCAAACGCGGTCGGGTTCTGGATATGTCCGGTACCGGCTCCACCCAGGTGATTAAGGCTCAGGTACCCCTGGCCGAGATGTCAGGCTATACCAGCGAGATTCGCTCCATTACCAGCGGCAAGGGTTCTTATGTGATGGCTTTTTCCCATTACGAGGTAGTGCCGTCAAATCTGGCGGAAAAGATTATTGAGGAGCGCCGGAAAGAAAGGGAAGCCAAGGCGTCGTAAACTCCAGGAGCAAAGGGCAGAGAGACCATGGTGAGAGTGGAGATTAAGGGGCTGGTGGTGAACGTTTCCACCCTGGCGCCGGTGGTAGTTTTGAGGAGCGAAGATGGTGGCGTTTTACCCATCGTGATAGGCTTCTTTGAAGCTCAGGCGATTCTCCTCGGGCTGGAGAAGGCGGCCATTCCCAGGCCGTTAACCCACGATTTAATGCGCATCATCCTGGAAAAACTGGGAGGAAAATTGTTACGTCTGGAGATTCACAGCCTCAAGGAGAGCGTCTACTATGCCCATCTGGTGGTCCAGCACCAGGGCGAGGTAAAAGTGATTGATTGTCGGCCCAGCGACGGCCTGGCGCTGGCGCTGCGGTGTCAGGTGCCCATTTTTGCTTCCGAGGAGCTGTTAGAGAATGCGGACACGATTAAAGAGTACGAAGGCAAGAAATTTCTCAAGTCTAACGAACTTGACCAGCCGATTGATGCCCGGGAGGCAGAAGAATTCAGAAAGATTATTGAGGGCTTAAGCGCCAGGGATTTCTGGAAACAACTTAAAAAGGAAAGCGAGTCAGAAACTGAAGAAACTTAAGAAGTGCCGGTGAGACCGGCCGGGGAGGTAACTATGTCAGGACATTCCAAATGGGCCAGCATTAAACACAAGAAGATGGCCACGGATGCCAAACGTGGCAAGGCTTTCACCAAGTTAATCCGCGAAATTATGATGGCGGCCAAGATGGGGGGGGCCAATCCTGACTCTAACCCGCGGTTGCGCATTGCCATTGAACGGGCCAAAGCTATCAACATGCCCAACGACAACATTCAGCGGGCGATTAAGAAAGGGAGTGGAGAAGAGGGTGGCGTTACTCTGGAATCAGTCACCTACGAAGGGTACGGTCCTGGCGGTGTGGCCATTTATGTTGAAGCCCTGACCGATAATAAGAACCGTTGTGCCGCAGAAATTCGTTCCATCTTCTCCCGGCATAATGGCAACATGGCGGGTGCGGGAAGCGTCGCCTGGATTTTTGAACGGAAGGGACAGATTACCCTGAAAAAAGACCAGATTGGAGAAGATGAGCTGATGACCATGGTGCTGGACGCCGGGGCTGAAGATTTGCAGAGTGCGAATGACCATTACGAAATTACCGTGGCTCCGGAGAACTTTGAAAAGTTGAAGAAAACACTGGAAGAACGGGGTTTGCGTCTTGACCAGGCCGCCGTCACCCTGATTCCGAAAAACACCGTTCACGTTGAAGGCAAAGAGGCGGAGCAGCTGCTGAAATTGCTGGACCAGCTGGAAGAATGCGATGACGTTCAGAATGTCTTTGCTAATTTTGACATCGCTGATGAAGTTCTGGAAGCGGTTTCCAGAGAGTAATCTTCCTGCTTGAGCAGTCAGAGGAGGAGAACCGGGCCTTGACAATCCTGGGAATTGACCCGGCCGTCAACAACTTAGGCTACGGGGTGATTGAAGAAGAACGAGGTGCTTTAAGGGTAGTGACCAGCGGTTGTCTGCGCCCCGGCTCCGGGAAATCTTTTGAAGAAAAACTCTCCTTCCTGTGTAGGGAATTAAACGCCCTGCTTGACCGGGTTCAGCCGCAGAAAATCGCGATTGAAGAAATCTACCTGGGAAAGAATGCCGCGGTGGCCCTGAAAATCGGTCAGATTATCGGCCTGGTGATGGGGCTGTCTTTAATCAGAAAGATCCCCTTGCGCCTGATTCCGGTCAGAGAAGTAAAGCAAAGTCTGGTGGGTAACGGTGCTGCCCAGAAGGAGCAGGTGAAGTTCATGGTGGAACGTTTGACCGGACTCAGGCAGATTGCTACCCTTGACGAAAGTGACGCTCTGGCGGTGGCTATTGCCTGCGCTTTCTCCCGGGAGGTGGGGTGATCGGCCAGATTGAAGGGCGACTGATAGAGAAAGGACCTACCCAGGTTATGGTAGATGTCAACGGGGTGGGTTATCTTCTCCAGATACCGCTGCCGGTTTACGAGACCCTGGGCGAATGTGGTAGTAATGTCAGACTCTATACCGTCCTTTTTGTCCGGGAAGAGAAACTGGAGTTGTACGGATTTGCCAGCCAGCAGGAGCGTCAACTGTTTCAACTGTTGGTCACCATTCCCGGCATTGGTCCCAGGGTAGCTTTAAGAATTCTCTCCGGGGTCAGTCCGGCCCAGTTGCAGGAAGCCATCCTGCGCCAGGATACAGCCCTGCTTACCAGAATTCCGGGTATCGGTAAAAAGCTCGGGGACCGTCTGGTGACAGAACTGAAAGAACAGATTGCCCGCTTACCCGTGGAAGGAGCCGGAGTACGAGCCGGTTCACCGGAGGTCGTGACCGATGCCATTGAGGCCCTGGTGATCCTTGGCTATAAGAAGAGCCAGGCCACAGCGTGTATCAACGCCATTGCCAGGGAATGGCGGGGTCAGCGGTTGACCGCGGAGGTCTTGATTAAGGAGGCGCTGAAAAGAATTTAACCTGCCTAAAAAGCATGGACCATCAGGAAAGAAGGGAACGTTCAGAAGAAAACCGACCCACCGCGGGCGTGGCTACTCCAGAGGATATCAGGTACGAACTCGCCCTCAGACCGAAGAGTTTTGCCGAGTTTGTGGGCCAGACCAGGGTTAAAGAAAACCTTGAGGTTTTTATCAGCGCGGCCAGGGCCAGGGGCGAAGTCTTAGACCACGTTCTTTTCCACGGGCCGCCGGGTATCGGCAAAACAACACTGGCTTACATTATTGCCGAAAGTATGGAGGTGACGATTAAAGCCACCTCCGGGCCGGTGATTGAAAAGGCCGGAGATCTGGCCGGTATCCTGACCAACCTTAACGAGCGCGATATCCTGTTCATTGATGAAATTCACCGGTTGCCGCGCGCCATTGAAGAGTATCTTTACAGTGCCATGGAAGATTTTTCCATTGATATCATGTTGGGAGAAGGTCCGAAGGCGCGCACGGTAAAAATTCCCATCAAACCTTTTACCCTTATCGGAGCCACGACCAGAATCGGACTTTTAACCTCGCCCCTGCGGAATCGTTTTGGCATTCTTCATCGGCTGGACTACTACACGGCGGAAGAACTAACCCAGATCGTTTTGCGTTCCAGTGCCATCCTTCAGGTGAAGATTGAACGTGAGGGTGCAGAGGAAATAGCGCGTCGCGCCCGGGGAACGCCCCGGGTGGCCAACCGGCTGCTGCGCCGGGTGAGAGATTATGCCGAGGTCAAAGGCACCGGGGTAATCACCCACGAGATGGCCTGCCTGGCGCTGGATATGATGGACGTTGATGGTGAAGGGCTGGATGAAATGGATAAAACTATTCTCTCCACCATCATTAACAAGTTTGGTGGGGGTCCGGTAGGCCTGAAGAGTCTGGCCATTGCCGTGGGCGAAGAGACCGACACGATTGAAGAGGTTTATGAAAGTTTTCTGGTGCGGAAGGGATTTCTGAAAAGGACACCTCAGGGGCGGGTAACCACTCCTCTGGCTTACAAACATTTAGGGCTGGCCGTCCCGGACGATGACCAGCGGCTTCTCTGACCATGACGGTACCTGAATCCGAAAGCAGCACGGCCCGGCAGGGGCTTTTGCTCCAGGCCAGAAATCTGCGCAAAGTCTTCCGGAACAAAGTGGCGGTCCGGAACATCTCTCTGACAGTGGGTCCTGGCAGCATCGTGGGTCTGTTAGGACCGAATGGAGCCGGAAAGACCACGACTTTTGAGATGATAGCCGGCTTTCTGAGGCCTACGGCCGGACAGGTTCTCCTGGGTGAGCGGGAGATTACCGGTCTGCCGGTCTGGAAAAGAGTGCGCTCGGGCCTGGCTTACCTGCCTCAGGAGATGGCCCTTTTTGAGAAACTGACCGTCAGGGAAAATCTGCTGATTATCCTGGAAAGTTTCGTCAGAGACCGCGCCGAAAGGGAAAACCAGTGCCAGCAGCTTCTCACCAGACTTGGGCTGTGGGAATTGAGACAGCAAACAGCTGGCCATCTTTCCGGAGGAGAGAAAAGGCGGCTGGAGATAGCGCGCAGTCTCATCAACCAACCGCATTTTTTTCTGCTGGACGAACCGTTTTCCGGGATTGACCCCAAAACAGTCTCGGAAATACAGGACATAGTTCTTACGCTGAAAAACGATGGCATCGGCATTCTGCTGACCGACCATAACGTGCGGGATGCCCTGCGGATCACAGACCGGGCTTACCTGATTTATGACGGTGAAATTCTGCTGGAAGGTACACCCCGGGAAATTCTGGAGCATCCTGATTCCCGAAAATTCTATCTGGGGGAACGTTTCCACCTATGAAACCGGAAGCTGAGAAACCAGCCCACATCGCCTTCATCATGGATGGCAACGGGCGGTGGGCCAGCCAGCGGGGCCTGCCCAGGGTTATGGGCCACCGTCAGGGTTTGAAGGCAATTCGGGCCGTGGTGGAAGCAGCCCGGGAGTATGAGATACCCTTCATCACCCTTTACTCCTTTTCCTCAGAAAACTGGAAACGGCCCAGAAGCGAGGTTCAATTTCTTTTCTCCCTGATGAGGGAACGTCTCAAGAGGGAGGCGGCCGAACTGCATCGTCACCAGGTGAGGGTAAAGTTCATCGGTTTTCGGCCGGCGCTACCTGATTCGCTCCAGAGAATAATGAAAGAAGTGGAAACCCTGACAGAAAAAAATACCGGGCTCACCTTAACCTTTGCCATCAACTATGGGGGCCGGCAGGAGATTCTGGAAGCGGTCCAGAAAATTCTTAAGGAAGGCCGGCCAGCCGGAGGTCTTACCGAGGCAACCTTCAGGTGTTACCTCCAGAGTAGTTTCCTGCCTGACCCGGACATCATCGTGCGCACCGCTGGCGAACAACGGTTGAGCAATTTTCTCATCTGGCAGGCTTCCTATGCCGAGTTCTATTTTACCGAAAAACTCTGGCCTGATTTTGATCAGAAGGATTTCCTCGCTGTCTTAAAAGAGTACCGCCGGCGTCGGCGTAAGTTTGGCGGGCTGTAACCAACCTCTTATTTCACTGTGGAAATAATTTCTCTTAGCGGAGAGCAGGTCCCCTGCCAGCGCCTCTACCAGAAAGTGAAGGCGGCCAGGCTGGAGTTTAGGCAGGGATATCTCCGGCTGGTATTACCTTTTGGCGGCACTGATGGCCAGGAACTGATCCGGCGTCATACCCCTTGGGTTCTCAAACAGGTAAGACGCTACCGACAGCTGGTGGAAGAGTCAAGTTCCCTGACGCTCTTGCCGCGCGACAGACAGCAGTGGGAAACTCTGATGGCTGGCTTAATACATCAGTGGTCAGAGCAACTCAGGGTTAAACCGACCAGGATAAAATGGCGCTGGATGAGAAGTACCTGGGGAAGTTGCACTTCTTCCGGTCAGGTTACCTTCAATCAGCGATTACAATTTCTGCCGGAGGTTCTGGTCAGTTATCTGGTCTGCCATGAACTGGCCCACCTGCGCTTTCGGGGGCATGGCCGGGCTTTTCGTTCCCTGATGAACCGGTATTTTCCAGAGATCAGGCAGTTGCGCCACCAACTCTGTCTCTACCAGTTTTTTCTTGACCGGCGGTACCTGACCTGATCTGGTTACCGCCCGGGATTTTCTGCAAAACTCTCAGATGTTTGACGTCTTCAAACAGACAATTAAAATATATGTTAGAGGGAAAAGCGAACATGACACCAGGGGGAAAGGAAACACTGCAGACCCGGGAGAGATTGCTGAAGGTGGCGGCCCGCCTTTTTGCCACTGAGGGATACCGGGGCACCACCATTGCGGATATCTGCCGGCACGCCCGCGCCAATATCGCTGCGGTTAACTATCATTTCACCAGCAAGGAGCAACTCTACCGGGAAGCCTGGCGGTACGCTTTCCAACAGTCAATTCAGAGGCATCATCCGGATGGGGAAATTCCGGAGACGGCTCCGGTGGAAGAACGACTTAGAGGCAGAATCAGAGCCCTCATCTGTCGGGTTACCGACAGAAACAACCTGGAGTTTCAAATCGTGCAGAAGGAATTGGCTCAGCCCACCGGGTTACTCCGTGAGGTGCAGCGCGAGGCTCTGGCGCCGCTGAGAAAAAATATGGAGGCTTTAATCAGAGAGATACTGGGGCCAGAAGTTTCCGAGGAGGAAATCCATTTCTGTCAGATGAGTGTCATGGCCCAGTGTCTGGGACCGATGGCTGGCCGGCACGGCCGGAGTTCCAGACATTCCTGCCAACCATTCTGGTCCCGGAACAGGAAAGCACTGGCTGCTTATGTGGAGCATGTGGTGGCATTTTCCCTGGGTGGCTTGAAGGAAATCCGAAGGTTGCACGAAAGCAAGCGATGAAGAAACTGCAGTCCTGGCCTGGTTCCAGAAAGACCGGGGCTGGTTTTTCCGGAAAAAAACCATAAGGAGGGGGCATGGACTGGACCAGAAGCGTGGAACTCCAGGGTAAAGAAAGAAAAGAAGCCTTGCGCCGGGCGGCGCAGCGTCTGCGCCGGTGGGGCCTGAGGATGCCGCGGGTATTTTCTCCGCTGGTCTTTAACTTTGGTCGTAATGACTTTTCCCGCTGGGGGCACATTGAGTACTGGATTGCCAATGATGAGAAGAACTGGTACTGCGGCAAGTTTCTTTTCATGTTTAAGGGCCAGACCTGCCTGGCGCATCATCACCGCAAAAAGCACGAGACCTTTTTTATTGTCAAAGGTCGGGTGGCGATGCGGGTGAAGGGGAAAAAACTGCTGATGAAGCCGGGTGACGTTTTACCGATGCCTCAGAAGACAATCCACACTTTTACGGCTCTGACCGACGCGTTGATTCTGGAAGTGTCACTGCCATCCTTGAAAGGCGATAATTTCTTTGAGGATAAAAAATTAGGTGTCGTTTGAAGAAGAGCCGGGGCCACGTGACTGCAGGGGAGGAAGATGTCTCTTTTTCTGGCGGAAAAAACCTGGCAGGAACTGAAGGAAGCCGTGGAGAAGAAAACCATCATTCTTGTCCCGGTCGGTCAGGTGGAAGGCCATGGCTGGCACCTGCCGGTGGACACTGACGCTTTCCTGGCGGAAGCCATTACCAGACGGGTAGCCGAACTGGTCTCGGCGGAAATGCCGGTGCTGGTGACGCCCACGGTCTGGTCAGGCTATTCTACCCGGGAAGTTACCCGCTGGCCAGGGTGCCTTAATCTCCGGATGGAAACCTTCCTCGCACTGATGGAGGACCTCTGCGCGTCATTGATTGAGATGGGTTTCAGGCGCATCGCCGTGGTCAGCACCCACGGTAACCATACCGGCGCGCTGGAGGTCGTAGCCAGAAAAATTGCGGACCGCTATGGCGTCTACCTGGCGATTACTGTACCCACCATTATTGCCCGGAAGGAAATTGAATCTTTTCTGGAAAAAGGAAGAAAGGGAAGCTGCCACGCTGGTGAGTATGAAACTTCGTTGATGCTTTATCTTTCCGGAGAGTCGGTGAGACAGGATAAACTGACTGATGTTGACACCCTGCGGATTGCTGACTGGCGATTCTACGGAAAGGTTTTCATCTCCACCTGGGGTTTACAGAAAAGTATCACCGGCGCTTACGGCGCTCCCACCGCGGCTACTGCAGAGAAAGGCAGAAGGATTTTTGAGGCGATTGTCAGCGTCTACGCTGAGTTTCTCAAAGACTGGGGGAAAAATGAGGGTCACCCTGGAGGAAAAAAACTACCTGAGGGAACTGGCCAGAAGGGTAGCGGAAGTAGCCTGTCTACCCCGGCAGAAGAAACTGGCTGAAGCCTGGAAAAGGCATAACCGGCTCCAGCCCGGAGTGCCGCTGGTGCTTATCTTCCCTGAAGGGGCCTGGGGAGAACTGGTTCCGGAAGAAAGTCTGAGGGTGACGGAACCGTTCCTGCGGGGTCTGGAGAGGGAATTGAAATGGCGTCTCTACTACCATGACCACCTGCGCGATGACAGCGTGATTGACGATATCCTCTGGGTACCCAGGGCGATTGAGAATACTGGCTGGGGCGTGGAAGTTAAGGCGGTTAGACCGGAGGAAAAGCGCGGGGCCTGCCATTACGAGCCAGTCCTGGTGGAAGAAAAAGATGTGGAGAAAATTGTGTTTCCACGCGTCAGCGAAGAGGAAAGGACAACTGCGGAAAGGCTGCAACTGGTCAGAGATATTTTCGGCGGAATTCTCAGGGTAGAACCGCGGGGTATTAAGGGGCTGTGGTTTTCTCCTATGGATTGGTTCGCCACCTGGCGCGGGTTTGACCGTCTTTTCCTGGACTTAACGGAACGGCCCCGGTGGGTGCATCTGGTCATGGAAAAAATAACGGAGGGGACGCTGCGGATGCTGGAACAGTATGAGCAGTTAAATCTTCTTTCACTCAATAATGGAAACGATTACGTGGGTTCTGGAGCCCTCGGGTTTACCGACGAACTTCCCGGCAAAGATTTTGATGGCCAGCATGTCCGGACAAAGGACCTCTGGGGGCACGCTACCGCCCAGATTTTTTCCCTGGTTTCGCCGGCGATGCACGAAGAATTTGCCCTCCAGTACGAGAAAATGGTTCTTTCCCGTTTTGGTCTCAACTGTTATGGGTGTTGCGAACCTCTCCACAAAAAACTGAAGGAAGTGGAAAAGATTCCCCGGCTGCGTCGCGTTTCTATGAGTCCCTGGGTGGACGTGGCGGAAGCGGCCGCTGCCATTGGCCGGAAATTTATTTTCTCCTGGAAGCCAAATCCAGCAGTGCTGGCTGGCGAAAAATGGGAACCGGAGGTGGCCAGAGAAATGGTGCGGCAGACGCTGAAGGTAACGGCAGACTGCGTCCTGGAAATAGTGATGAAGGATACCCATACCTGTCGCCACCAGCCCCACCGGATGAGCCACTGGGTTCAGATTGTCAGAGAAGAGATAGCCAGAGCCGGCAGGAGTTAAGAGGTAGTGTCAAAAAGGGAAGACGAATGAAAAGAAAGGGAACAAACTGGCTCACTGGAGAGTGCTCCGGCACAGACAAGGACTACGCCGAAATCGGTAGCTCGGCGAACTCGCTCGCCATCTGGCGAGCTCAGACACCGCCGAGTAAGGTATTGCGTCCCGGATGGACTTATCCGGTCCGCTTACCGAACGCTTATGCTTTTCGTCTTGTCTTGTAGCTGTGCCTCCGCAAATCGTTCGCCAGCTGTCCCCTTCCTTTTTTGACACACTGGGGGTAATGGCGGAGAGATAAAGAATTGCAGAACCAAAAAAGGAATAAAAGAGGAATGAAAAGAAAGGGAACGAACTGGCTCACTCAAGCTGCTCCGGCACAGACAAGGACTACGCCGAAATCGGTCGCTCGGCGAACTCGCTCGCCATCTGGCGAGCTCATACACCGCCGAGTAAGGT
>JAKPFT010000034.1 GCA_029551285.1 bacterium
AGCATTTGCCTGGAGTGCCAGTTATTCTCGGTGGTATTTACGCTTCTCTGTGTCCCGAGCACGGCCGGGCACTTGGAGCTGATTTTGTTTTTATCGGGAAAGACTTGATTAAAATTTCAAGTTTGATTTCAAGTATCGCCGGAAAAAGGTTGCAGGCCTTCCCCCGGGAACAGTTAGAACCTGCCTGGGAATTGTATGGGCGTCTGTCCTACCTCTGTGTGAGAACTTCAAACGGTTGTCCCTTTCGCTGTTCCTACTGCGCCAGCAGTTTCCTGGACCCGGAACTTTATCAGCGTGAACCACAGCTGGTAGCAAGGGAGATAAGTTTCTGGACGGAGAGGTTTCAGGTGACGGATGTGGCTTTCTACGACGATGCCTTGCTTCTAAATTTTGAGCGCCATCTGAAGAAAATACTGCAGCTGATTCCGGACTGGCAAAGAAGACAGTTAAGATTTCATGCGCCCAACGGACTGAACATAAGATTGCTCAATCGTGAAGTTGCTTTCGCTCTGAAGGAGGCAGGCTTTAGAACAATAAGGTTATCTCTGGAAAGTGAGCAGCCCGGCAGGGTCGCTTCGTCCCACAAAGTCAGTTTTGCCGATTTTGAAAGGGCCATGATGTGGCTGAGGGAAGCCGGTTTCACCAGGGAAGAGATCGGGGTTTATATTATGGTTGGCTGGCCAGGCCAGTTACCATCGCAGGTGGCCAGAACCATCCATCTTTTGAAAGAGTATCCCTGTCGTATCAAACTGGCGGAGTATTCTCCGGTACCTTCCACGGCTACCTTTCAACTGTGTCAGAAGTTACACCCGGGTTTTTCTCTCCAGGAGCCGTTGCTCCATAATAACTCCATCTTTCCAGCCTGGCATTTTCCCGGGAAGTGGGACATTATCCAGGAACTGAAGGAATTGGTGAATTCTCCTGCCCCGTGATAACATATAAGAGTGCGGACCAAAAAATTAAAGGGGGGACAATGGTTCTAAAAGGCCAGGCCCATAAATTTGGCGATGACATCAACACTGACTACATAATTTCAGGAAAGTACAAGTTTAAAACTCTGGACATGAAAGAATTAGCCAGTCACCTTATGGAAGACCTGGACCCACAGTTCAGTCAGAAAGTTCGTCCCGGCGATATCCTGGTTGCCGGGAAAAATTTCGGTTGTGGTTCCAGTCGGGAGCAGGCTCCACTGGTTATTAAGTCTGCCGGGATTCCCCTGGTGATTGCCAGGAGCTTTGCCAGGATTTTTTTTCGCAACGCGCTCAACGTCGGACTTTTTCTGCTGGAGGCAGACACGGAGAGCATCAGTGGTGGTGACCTTCTGGAAGTTAATCTCACTACCGGCATCATCAGGAATTTGAGCCGGGGAAGCCAGACTTCGGCTCAGCCCCTGCCTGAATTTCTGGTGGAAATTGCGCGAGAAGGTGGAGTGGTGGCCTACCTGCGTAAGTATGGCCAGTTTAAAATTTAGCGGAAAGGGAAGAACATGGGCAAGTACAGGGTGACTCTTATTCCGGGTGACGGCATTGGTCCGGAAATCACCGAAGTAGTAGTTCGTTGTCTGGAGGCAGTTAAAGTTGGTATTGACTGGGATGTCAAATCTGCCGGTGAAGAGGCTCTGGAAAAATATGGTACCCCTTTGCCGGAAGACACGATTGCTTCTATTGAGCGTAATGGTTTGTGTTTGAAGGCACCGTTGACCACGCCGGTCGGTAGCGGTTACCGAAGCATAAATGTGTACCTGAGACAGCGGTTCAAACTGTATGTTTGCCTGCGGCCATTCAAACTCTATCCAGGCGTACGCACAAGGTTTGAAAAAGTGGACCTGGTGGTGGTCCGGGAAAATATGGAGGACCTTTATGCCGGAATTGAATACCGATGCCAGCAGCCTGAGACCAGACGTTTGATTGACTTTGTCAGGGAGACCACCGGTCAGGAGATACTTGCAGATTCCGGCATCAGCCTGAAGCCAATTTCTGAAACTAATTCGGAACGCATCATCCGGTTTGGCTTTGAATATGCCTTAAGGAACAGACGAAGGAAAGTAACGGCTGTCCATAAAGCCAACATTATGAAGTATACCGACGGACTGTTCCTGGAGGTGGCCAGGCGCGTGGCCAGCCAGTACCCCCAGATAGAGTTTGAAGACCGGATTGTGGATAACATGGCCATGCAACTGGTGCAGAAGCCGGAGTTGTATGATGTATTGGTTTGTCCCAACCTTTACGGAGACATCCTCTCAGACCTCTGTGCCGGACTGGTCGGCGGCCTGGGCTTCTCTGGCGGAGCCAATATTGGCGAAGATGTGGCTATTTTTGAAGCCACGCACGGTAGTGCCCCGAAGTACAAAGGGCAAAACAAAGTTAATCCGTCGGCGCTGCTGCTGGCGGCAATTCTGATGCTGGAGTATATGGGTGAAGCAGCAGCAGCCAGAAGACTGGAGCAGGCACTGGCTGACGTGGTGAGGGAAGGTAAGTATGTGACCTATGACTTGAAGGAGCCCGGAGATTCTTCAGCGGTTGGCACCCGGGAAATGGGCGAGGCGATTCTTTCCAGGCTTTGAATGGTTAACCTGTAAGATGAATATTCCGTGAAAAAAATGGTGACAGTTCTGGTCGGAACCCAATGGGGTGATGAGGGCAAGGGGAAAATCGTTGACTACCTGGCGGAAGAGGCGGACATTGTTGCCCGGTATCAGGGTGGAGCCAACGCCGGCCACACGGTTTTCGTCGGAGAACGTAAACACGTGTTTCATCTGGTGCCGTCAGGAATTCTTCACCCGGACAAAATTTGTGTCATTGGAAACGGTGTCGTGGTGGACCCTGTCTGCCTGGCGGAAGAGGTGGAAACGCTGGAGAAAAATGGAGTCAGTGTCCGGGGAAGACTTTTGATCGCCGAGAATGCCCATGTCACTCTGGAGTATCACAAACTGCTGGATAGAGTCGAAGAGAAACAGAAAGGTAACGGTGCCATTGGCACCACCGGACGGGGTATTGGAACCACCTATGTGGACAAGTACAGCCGGATAGGCATCCGCGTTTCCGATTTTCTGGATGAAGTTGTCTTTCGGGAGAAACTGCGCCAGGCGCTGGAAATAAAAAATTATCTCCTGAAGACCTACTACGGGCAAAAACCGCTTGATTTTTCGGTACTGGAAGCAGAATCTTCCGGGTTAAGAGATTTTATCCGGCCCATGGCTACAGATGTGGCTTCCTACCTGAACCAGGCGATAAAAAAGGGGAAAAATGTTCTGGCTGAAGGCGCGCAGGGAACATTTCTGGATGTTGACTTTGGAACCTATCCTTATGTAACTGCTTCCAACCCTATTTCCGGTGGAGCCTGTACCGGGCTGGGTCTGCCTCCCCATCTCATCAGCCGGGTCATCGGCGTCGCCAAAGCCTATACGACCAGGGTCGGTGAGGGCCCTTTTCCCACAGAGCTGCATGGTGACCTTGCTGAAAGGCTGAGGAATGCAGGAAGTGAATTCGGGGCAACCACGGGCCGACCAAGACGGTGTGGGTGGTTTGATGCTGTACTGGTGAGGTATGCCTGCCGGTTGAATGGCTGTCACGAGATAGTAATTACCAAACTGGATATTCTTTCCGGCCTGGAAAAAATTCGCGTGGCCGTGGCTTATCGCCACGGGCAGAGCCTCATCACCGAGTATCCTCTCCACACCAGGACTTTCAGGGAGGCGCTACCCATCTACGAGGAAATGGAAGGCTGGCCGGATGACCTTTCCCGGGTGAGAACGTGGCAGGACCTTCCGGGGGCAGCCCGACGCTATTTAAGAAGAATTGAAGAGCTGGTGGAAACGCCAATAAAACTTGTGTCTGTTGGGGTCGGGCGAAAGGACATTCTGTCGCGTCAGTGTTGATTCATGCGATTACTCTCAGTTCTGGTGTCTGGTCTTTTCAAGTTGATTTGCCTCCTGTGAGAAGATTGACTATAATCTTACCGACCACCGCTGAAAGGAAAAAGTAGTAAAAGCACCTACCAGTGCAGGCGCAGCGGCTGGGAGAAAAAATGACCGGTTCTGAAATTCTGATTGAAGGGTTGAAAAGAGAAGGGGTAGAGGTAATTTTTGGTTACCCGGGTGGTTCAGTCTTACCTCTGTGCGACCATCTTTACGATTGCGGATTACGTTTCATCCTGGTCAGACACGAGCAGGGTGCAGCCCATGCCGCTGATGGTTATGCCAGGGCCTCAGGCCGGGTGGGGGTATGTCTGGCAACCTCAGGCCCTGGCGCTACCAATCTGGTTACCGGGATTGCGACGGCCTACATGGATTCTATTCCGGTAGTGGCGATCACCGGACAGGTAGCCACCCATTTGATCGGGAACGACGCTTTTCAGGAGGTTGATACGACGGGGATTACGAGGCCCATCACCAAGCATAACTACCTGGTGAAGGATGTCAGAGACCTGCCGCGCATCATTAAAGAAGCTTTCCATATCGCGTCCACAGGTCGCCCCGGGCCGGTGCTGATTGACCTTCCCGTGGATGTTCAGAGGGCTGAAGGAAAACCGCTCTTTCCGGAAAAGGTGGAAATCCGCAGTTACCGTCCCACTTACCAGGGCCATCCCCTTCAGTTAGAGAAAGCCTGGAAAACTATCCGGCAGGCCCGCCAGCCAGTGATTATGGCCGGTGGTGGGATTATTCTGGCTGACGCCAGTGAGCCACTGCGCGCTTTTGCGGAAAAAACCTCCATTCCGGTGACTTTCACCCTGATGGGGCTGGGCAGTTTGCCGGTGAATCACCCACTTTCGCTGGGAATGTTAGGGATGCACGGCACAAGGTATGCCAATTACGCCGTTATGGAGTCTGACCTGTTGATTGCGATGGGATGTCGCTTTGACGACCGCGTCACCGGCAAACTGGACCAGTTTGCCCCGCGGGCAAAGATTATCCATATTGACATTGACCCGTCAGCCATTAGCAAAAATGTTGAAGTTGATATTCCTATTGTTGGCCATGTGAAGAAAGTGCTGGAGCAATTGAACGAGGTGGCTGAACCCATTCCTTTGAAGGAGTGGCTGGACAAAATCAACCAGTGGAAAAAACAGTATCCCATCAGTTATGAACGCAACGGACTGAAACCACAGAAGGTGATTGAGGAAATTTCCAGGTTGACCGACGGTGAAGCTATTATCTGCACAGAAGTCGGGCAGAACCAGATGTGGACGGCCCAGTTCTACCAGTTTCAGAAACCGCGGACACTGATTACTTCCGGTGGTCTGGGGACAATGGGCTTTGGTTTCCCCTCGGCCATTGGTGCCCAGGTGGCCAGGCCGGAGGCCACGGTGATTGATATTGCCGGTGACGGCAGTATTCAGATGAATATTCAGGAACTAGCCACCGCAGTGGCTAACCGGTTGCCGGTGAAGGTGATTATCCTCAACAACTGCTACTTAGGTATGGTGCGACAGTGGCAGCAACTCTTTTATAAGAGACGTTATGCCTTTACCTGCCTTGAAGGGACACAGCCAGACTTTGTGAAGCTGGCTGAGGCTTACGGGGCTGTGGGCCTAAGGATAAAGACGGTGGAAGAACTGGAGCCCGCCTTAAAGAAGGCCCTGGCCGAGCGTGAACGTCCGGTGCTGGTGGATTGTCGGGTGGAACCAGAGGAAAACGTTTTCCCGATGGTGCCAGCCGGCGCTTCCCTGGACGAGATGATTGATGGGCTGGCATGAAAAAGATGGGAGGTAGTGTCAAGAAAGGAATAAAAGAGGAATGAAAAGAAAGGGAACAAACTGGCTCACTCAAAGTGCTCCGGCACAGACAAGGACTACGCCGAAATCGGTTGCTCGGCGAACTCATTCGCCAGGGGGCGAATTCATACACCGCCGAGTAAGGT
>JAKPFT010000077.1 GCA_029551285.1 bacterium
CGTCCCGGATGTACTTTTCCGGTCCGCTTACCGAACGCTGCCGCTTTTCGTCTTGTCTTGTAACTGTGCCTTCGCAAATCGTTCGCCAGTTATTCCCTTCCTTTTTTGACACAGTGGGAAGGATAGGGAGAGAGATAAGGACAGGCAGAACCAAAAAAGGAATAAAGAGGAATGAAAAGAAAGGGAACGAACTGGCTCACTCAGAATGCTTCGGCACAGACAAGGACTACGCCGAAATCGGTTGCTCGGCGAACTCATTCGCCAGGTGGCGAATTCATACACCGCCGAGTAAGGTATTGCGTCCCGGATGTGCTTCTCCGGTCCGCTCACCGAACGCGTGCGCTTTTCGTCTTGTCTTGTAACTGTGCCTTCGCAAATCGTTCGCCAGCTGTCCCCTTCCTTTTTTGACAGGGGGAGGGGGCAGAAGGACTCTGAAAACCATTGACAGAAAAGACTGAAAACAACTGGAAGTTTTTGAGGGAACACAGGTAAAGAAAGGGAGAAGGGATGATAAGGAAATTTTTTCTGCTGGTAGCCATTGTTTTTTCTGTCTGGAGCACCTGTCTTCTGGCGAAGGCTAACTTCAAGTTTGACACAGGCCGATTAACCGTTACCACCGAGCGGTATGAGGTTACTTTCTACCAGGGAAATATCGTTCGGGTGAGGTCTTTTCTTCCCGGAGCCTTGGACTGCACTCTGCGGGAAGAACCGATGAAGACTGGCCAGTTGCCCGAAGGCGTTGGTTCGCTTTACCAGACCGAAGTAGATAATTCCCGGGAAAGCCAGCATTTTCCCTGGGGTTCTCTAAACATTCCGGCGAAGTTTCCGCTTCAGCATCCTGCCACCGGCGAGCCAGTGGCTGAGAAAATTCCTGGCGGGGTGAGATTGATTTTTCACGGCCTGAAGGGAGACGAGAAGGGCAGGATTATTCAGGAAATTACCGTGGAAGAGAACACCGGAGACCTCTGTGTCAAGTTGACCGGAATAAGCAGTTTTCCCGGTGTTTTTGGTACGGCATTTTCCCTCTTGAATTTGCGAAAGGACATTTCTTTCATTACTCCTTACTTCAGTGGGCAGAGATGGAGCCCTGATTACGGCCAGGGGAAAATCATCAGCCTGGCCTGTGGCTCAGTTTTTTACTGCGCAGGACTGATTATCGGCGAGATTCCGGAAGGCGGGTATTTCGTTGTCTGGGCAGAAGACCCGAGGCTGCGAGCCAAGTTTTTCCGCAGGTACAATGGCCAGGAGGCGCAGGCCTTAAACTTTGAATATTTGTCAGACGCGCCCTATGAGAATAATACCGAGAGTGTTTCCTGTGTCTGGCACTTCAATACCTACGGAAGGTCCTGGCTGGAGCCAGCCAGAAGGTATAAAGACTGGATGGTGACGACTTTTAAGATGGTGCCGAGGGCGAAAAGAAGTTCTTCCTGGGTGGACGAGATTTCTCTAATCTGGCCAGCCTCACCGGGTGAAGAAGAGATGAAAAAGATGGCGGAGGTGATTGACCCGAAAAAGGTTTTAATTATGAACTGGGGGTTCCTGGACAATTTCAACCGCCGGATACCTGAATATCGCCTGCCGCCCACCGGCCAGATCAGCACCAAACATATTGAGTACATCAAACGGGTTCACGAATCTGGCTACCGGTATGGAATCTACACCAGTCTGGCTCTGGTGGACCAGGAAACGCATCCGACGGTTATGCAGGACTACGGACTGGAGTATTACTACCGTGCTCCCTGGCAGAAAAAACCTGAGCCGCCGAAGACGGAGGAAGAAAGAAAAAAAAGGTGGCTGGTATATGTCCATCCGGGAAGCAGTAAATGGCGCGAGTTTTATTCCTCGCAGATGGCTAAACTCCACGAGGTTTACGGGATTGACTACTTCTACCAGGATGTTACCGGTATCTTAGGAAACAGCGGTCTGGTGGAAGGGAAAACATTTCACGAAGCCGTGGTAGCCTGTGAGGCAGAAATCAGAAAGAAGGTGCCGCAGGCTGCCCTGGGAGGTGAATACTGGACGATGGTTAATGCTATCCAGGAGGACTTCGGCATCACCGGATACTTAGCTTGGGGAGACGAGAAACATCGGGAGTTTATCTCCAGACCGCATCAGCCCCATCCCCTGCTTTCCTACCTTTTTTCTGAATACTGTGTGCACTGGCCGCACCATGTAGTGGTCAGGGATAAGGGCAAGTTTCACCAGTCTCAAAACATAGAGGAAGTGATTGGCGGCATCCCGGTTTGGACGACGGCGGTTGATGACCGAACCAGTGAAGCCAGAGTACTTCTGGAAAGGGCAAGGTTGTGGAGTGAAGGTTTTCGGCCCTATTTTCCTGAAAAATGGGAAAAAAATGTGGTAAGTTACCTGCGCAACGGCCAGGGAAAAATAGTCAAGTATTACCGGCCGGAAGATTCCAGCTACTGTCTGGAAGAAAGCCGGGGTGTGGAGAAACTGATTTATGGTCGGGTGACCGGAACCGGCCGGGTGAGACTTAAATGGCCGGTTACCATTGACGGCTGGCTGGCCTATGATGGGCAGGGTCCGATTGGTCTGAATCCGCAAGAGTGGTACTGTATTTTTCCGGGGCCACCACCAGAGACGCCGGTGAGGATTGACCGGTTGTCCGATGGTATTTTTATCACAGGGACCAGGTTAACCAGTCAGTACTGTCTGGTGCAGGTGGCCGGGAAAGAAGCCGGGAGTGTCTCCTGGAAACTGGGTCGGCCAGAGTGGGTTCTTTTTTCTGAGACAGGGCCAATAAAAAATTCTCAGGGAGAAACGACGCTTCAGGTGCCTGGCAGGCTTCTTTTCGGGAACCAGCCGCGGCAGGTTGTTCTCGGGGAGAATCAGCCCTTAGAAACCTGGCAGGGGGGCTACATTGACCGTGGCAACCTGTTAAGGGTGGCAGAAGCCCCCAAGCCCAGGCTACTTTCCTTTGCCGGAAAAAAGGCTACCGGGTATCAGGTTTTTCCGCCTATCGGCGGGAAAGAGTCAGAATTTTCGCTGGATGGCTTTCTGCAGTTGCCCGCGGTTAAAGGACTGGTTTTGAGTTTCAATCTGGGTCGGTATGGCGGCAAAGGGGATGGGGTGAACTTTGTCGTCAGGGTAAACGGGGAAGAAGTCTGGCGTTACTTCAGCGAACCTGATAAACAGGGCTGGACACCGGGAAAAGTTTCTCTGGACAAGTACGCGGGCCAGACGGTACTGATAAGCCTGGCTGTGGACTGCGGACCCGGCGGGTTCAACACCAGTAATGACCAGGCCGTCTGGTCAGAAGTGAAGTTTGTCGCCGGGGGAAGCTGATGAAGGTCGGGAAAACATTGCAGGAGTTTGCGCACCGGCGGTTCAATCCGTTGACCGGGGAATGGGTTCTGGTTTCACCTCACCGGACAAAAAGACCGTGGCTGGGCCAGCAGGAGCCGGCAAAGGAGCCGGCCAGGAACAGTTACGAGCCTGATTGTTACCTGTGCCCGGGAAATCTGAGAGCCAGCGGCCAGCGTAATCCCAGCTATACCAGCACCTTCGTTTTTGAAAACGACTTTCCTGCCCTAACCGGGAGTTCTTTCCAGGGAAATGAACCTTTCTCCAACCTCTTCCGGAGTGAGCCGGTCACTGGGGAGTGCCGGGTGGTCTGCTTTTCTCCCCGGCACGACTTAACGCTGGCGGAGATGAAGCCAGAGGAAATCAAGAGGGTGATAGATGTCCTGGCTGAGCAGACGAGTGAACTGGGGCAGCGGTACCGCTGGGTGCAGGTTTTTGAGAACAAGGGCAGTCTCATGGGTTGTTCCAATCCCCATCCCCACGGGCAAATCTGGGCTTCCACTTCCTTACCCAACCAACCGGCCAAAGAGGAAAAAAGCCAGAAAAACTATTACCGGCTCCACGGCAAGAAGCTTCTCCTCAGATATGGAGAAGAAGAAATGGCCGCCGGTGAGCGGGTGGTCATGGCTAATTCAGACTGGATAGTTATAGTTCCTTTCTGGGCAGTCTGGCCTTTTGAGACCCTGCTTATTCCCAGAAAGGCGGTCAGCCGGCTGCCTGATTTAACTAACCGCCAGAGGGAAAACCTGGCTGATATTCTCAAACGGTTGCTGACCAGATATGACAATCTTTTTCAAACTTCCTTTCCTTACTCTATGGGCTGGCACGGAGCGCCTTTCGGAAAAAAAGACACCAGATTTCACTGGCAACTTCACGCCCATTTTTACCCGCCATTGCTTCGTTCGGCTACCGTAAAGAAATTCATGGTGGGTTACGAAATGCTGGCTGAGCCGCAACGGGACATTACACCGGAACAGGCTGCCAGCCAGTTACGGGCGCAGTCAGAGAAGCATTACCGCCACCGTTAGCGCTTTTTAGCCCCGGGAAAGAACTCTGATGGCTTTTTCCTGTGCCATTTCTGTCAGGGAAACAAGGTTAGCATAGCCGGCGCCGGCAGCTGCTTCTTTCAGGAGAGAAAGACCGGGCAGAATGAATTGTCTGTACCAGAGAAGGTCATCTTCCAGCCAGAGTTTGCTGAAGGCGCCGATGACCTGCAGCAGCCGCTGACAGGCCGCAGTATAAAAAATGTTGCTTTCCGGGGGCTGGCTGTGAAGACGGTCTACCCGGTCGCAGTAAAAATTCCAGAGTTTTTCTCTCAGTCCCGCAGGGTAACAGCGGTAGGGGTCAAAGAGCAGACTGGCTACATCATAACAACTGCAGCCTGGCCGCATGCCCTGAAAGTCAATCAGATAAGGCTTGTTCTCGCTTACCATAATGTTGGCACTCTGTAAGTCACGGTGAAGCACGCAAAGGGGCTGGTACAGGAGCCGGGTGCGCCAGAGTTGATACTCCTCAGCCACAGGAAACCACAGCCAGGGTTCTTTCAGCAGTCGGTTCAGAAAGTACTCCCGAAAATAGTCCCGTTCCCAGTCGTAGAGACCTTTCGTGAATCCGTTCTGAAGGGGAACCTCCAGAAGCCGCGCCTGCCTTGTCCCCTCTACATGAAGGCAGGCAATCTGCTCCAGCACGACTCTCAGGAGGCGCTCTGTTTCTTCAGAGTGGTTAACTTCCAGAAGGCAGGTATCCCCTAAGTCAGCCATGAGTATTTCTCCGGAATCAACTAAGTGGAGATAGACGTGGGGAACATTGAGACCCAATTTTTCTAAAAAATCGCTCAGGCTGGCAAAGGTACCGTTTTCCCTTCTGTCGCGATTGTAGACACACCACACCCAGGTCTGGTCTTCGCTGATTAGTCTCCAGTAGCGCCGACCGCTGCCCTGCTGCCGGAGCAATTTCAAGATAACCTCGTTCTCCTTCAGGCCAAGATAATTGAGGATACGACTATCGGGTTTTCTCTTATTCCAGGGAACCCGTGTTGGCTGGAGAGTACGGGTGAAAACGCCCTGAGTATAAAAAAATGGTCTGGTAATCCTGCTGTTGTCCCAGATTACGATGTTGTGTAACTGGGTTCCCGGAACGACCCTGATATTTTTCCCCAGTCCGATGGCTCCACTGCACCAGACGCCAGAACGTTCCAGAGTGGCCCTTCGTCTGGCCTGTTCCAACTGGGCCTGCTGCAGCAGCCGGTGGTATCTCAGGCCGGCATCGGCAATTCTGGCATGGACATTTAGATAATCTGTGGGTGTTCCGGTATCAGCCCAGAAAGATTTCTCCACGGAAAGTCCGATGACCTTCAATCCTGCCTGGATGGCTTTCTCGTAAGCAGTAATAATGGAACACGGTTCCGTCGCCGGTAAAAAGTCAAGGATATCCCGCCGCAAAATGTGGACTCCGGAGAAGGTGTATTTCCCCTTTCCGGCAGGCCGGGTGAGCGAGACAATCAGGTTGCGGCTGTCAGTGTCCACGGTCAGCGGCCCGGTCCCGGGAACGAGTAATAAAGTGGCGTCGGCCTTTTCCTCAAAATGCCGCTGGAGCAAGACAGACAGGTCATAATCCAGGATAATGTCCACGTTGTGAACCAGAAAATGGCTGGATTCAGGCACCAGAGTAACGCCTTTTCTTAAACCGCCGCCGGTTCCTGAAAGTTGTTCTTCCGGGGATAACCTGAGTCTGAGGTGGTACTTTCTGGCTATTTTCCCACAGGCCGCCACCACCTGTTTTTTCTGCGCCCAGGTGTTGACGATGAGTGTTGTGACGGAGAACAGGGAAAGATAAGAGCAAGCAAGTTCTAAAAGGGGTATTCCACAAACCGGAGCCAGCGCCTTGGCTCGCTGGCCGATTAAAGGTCTGAGCCGGCGGCCTTCACCGGCGGCTAAAACAAAACCAGATGTTGCCTGTTCCATTTTTGTCTGCTGGCGGTTTCAGTTTATCATATTAGCCTCAGAGTTGCCGAGCAGAATTTTTCATCAAGAAGTTTCCCGCAGTGAAAAGGGACACGGAGGTTTTATGGAAGGAGTCGGTAAGGATTTTCTGGAGAAACTTCAGGCAGTGGCCAGGGAGACAGGTACCCCTGTGCTGGTTATTGACCTGGAGCAGGTGAGGCGAAACTACCGACGCTTTCAGCAACTTCTTCCCCGGGTCCAGATTTACTACGCCGTTAAAGCCAATCCTGACCCTGAGGTGGTGAGAACGCTGTATCAGTTAGGAGCAAGTTTTGATGTGGCTTCTCTGCCGGAATTTCACCTGGTCAGGGAAAATATCAAGCATCTTCTGCCAGCCCAGCAGCAGGAGTTTATCTGGGACAAAATTATTTATGCCCATCCAGTGAAGATGGTTAATACCCTTCACGAACTGGAACCGTACAAACCCCTGGTTGTTTATGACAACTACGATGAACTGGATAAAATAAAAAAACACTGTCCCAGTGCCGGTCTGATACTCAGGCTAGAAGTGCCCAATGAGGGTTCTGTCGTTAACCTTTCTTCCAAGTTTGGTGCCAGTTATGAGGATGCGGTGGCCATGGTGGTCCGGGCTGTGGAGATGGGTTTCACGGTTGAGGGATTGAGCTTTCATGTGGGCAGCCAGTGCACCAATCTTGATAATTACCGGCGGGCGCTTTCTCTCTCGTCCCGGGTTTTTCAGGAGGTTTCCCGAAGGGGTATCCGCATAGGGAACTCCAGAACCGGTCGGCGCATCATGGACATTGGCGGGGGTTTCCCGGCTGAAGAATATGCACCAGGGTCCATCTCTTTTGAGCATCTGGCGGAAAGTTTGAAGGGAATGATGAAGGAACTTTTTCCTGAGGAGACGGAATTTATTGCTGAACCCGGTCGGTTCCTGGTGGCCAATGCCGGAACGCTGGTGGTCTCGGTGATTGGCCGTGCCTTCCGCCACGGGAAGGTTTCCTACTATATTGACGATGGACTTTACGGCACCTTCTCCGGGCAGGTTTTTGACCACCAGATCTATACCCTCAGGGCTTTCAGGCCAGGACCGGTGGAGAAATGTACTGTGTTTGGACCAACCTGCGACGGTCTGGACACAGTCTCTCCCCACATGAACGATGCTGCCTATCCGGCGGCCAGACTTCCCAGGATGGAACCAGGAGAACTTCTTTATGCCATGAATATGGGCGCCTATACCCTGGCTTCAGCCAGCCGGTTTAATGGCTTTCCCTTAGCCAGGGTTGCCTATCTTAACCGGTGATGGTCGGCCCGGTGTTTTTTCCGGCTATTGCTCCCAGGGGAAAAAAGCCGGAACTTGAAAGTACGGGGCTAGTCTCCGGAAAAAAGTCAGGTGTCCGAGCGGACCGGGATGAACGGAATCTGACATCAAAAGCCAGAGGCGATTTGGATTTTCCTTCAAGGACTCAGACAACTTCTCTATTTTTTTCCAGTGTCGGTAGTGGTCAATTACCAGACAATTTTGTTGCCGGCCAAGCCTGACAATCTCCCTGGCGTAGATAGCGTTGTGGGTTCCTTTTTTTTCTCTGCCTGTTTGTTCCACCACGGGATTGGGTGTCTGAAGAATAAGTTCGGCCGTGGTGCTGGCCCTGAGTTGCTGAATCAGTGCTCGCAGACTCCGGCGAAAAACAGGCAGATAATCCTGGCCGCCGACAGCGTCATTCTGGCCGTAACTGATAAAGACAAGGTCCGGACTGAAGCGGCAGACATCTTGCTGGACCCTTTTGAGGCTGTCCTGGACTTTTTCCCCGCAACGGCCGGCGTTAATTACCAGACAGCAGTTTCGGCCGTAGGTCTCAAACAAAGCCTCCTGCAGCAGTCCCACCCAGTTTAAGTGTCCGCGCGTGTGCCAGGTTAACTCGGTGATGGAGTCTCCCAGGGCTACCAGGGTGGTTTTCTGGCCGGCACGAAGTTTTGTCAGGAAATTTTTAAGGGCAGGCATTTCCAGTTTCTCCCTTCGCGGCCTCATTTCTCGTCCGGCTGCAGTTGTAGTACGATAAACATGGCTAAAGGAGGAACCGTGCGAGGGGGGGGAGTTGAACCCCCAGGCCTTGCGGCACTGGATCCTAAGTCCAGCGCGTCTGCCAGTTCCGCCACCCTCGCTGACTGTTTTATTGTAGCGTTTGTTGCCTGTAACTTCAATGGAAAGGGCCGGTGATGAAAGAAAGATTACCCTGCCGGGAAGCGTCAACGGAGAAGCAAAAAAAGCCGGTTCTGGTGTTGCCGCCATTTCCTGTCTCCAGGAGCAAGCAAAGGTCTCTCCAGGAAAGGGTGGAAAGGTTAAAGGTCTCTCCCGGCGAGGTGGAAGAAAGTTTTATTCTCTCAGGTGGACCCGGTGGGCAGAACGTCAACCGGCGGGCCAGTTGTGTGCTGCTGAGACACCGGCCGACCGGTCTTACGGTACGCTGTCAGCAGGAACGCTCCCAGGCTCTTAACCGGTTTCTGGCCTGGCGACGTCTGCTTCAGAGAATTGAGGAGCATCGCCTGGGGCAGTTAAGAGCAGAACGAGAAAAAATAGAGAAGATAAGACGGCAGAAGCGACGCCGCAGTCGTCGGGCTAAGCTCAAGATGTTGGCGGACAAACGCCACCACTCTGAGAAGAAGCAGGCTCGCCGGAAGCTGAGCGAATTTTAAGAGTGAGAAATCTTCAAGTGTAACGGTCCCGGACAAATTTAAGTCCGTTTTTCAAATACTGAAATCTCTGGGCCAATCTCTCCGCAGGAAGTTCCTCGTAAACAACCGGTAGGTCATTTAGATGTGGCTCTAATAGTTGGCAGAATTCAAAAACGGTCAAAGAATCCCCGGGTTTAAGTCCAAGCAGGTGAAACCAGCGCCAGTCAATCGTCAGGTTCCAGAGATACTTGGAAGGCGAAATTAGAGGACGCCAGGAAGTGTCAATCGTATCGTTGCAGACACCGTGGATCAGGTGAGAACAGGGACGGCAGATATCGTCAGCGCCAGGTGTAAGCACCAGGTGCCTTTCCGGGCTGGTAAGGATAAGAGCCGTTACCTTGGCCACAGCGTGGCCATAAGGATGGGGTTCTAAGGAAAGTTTTCGGGAACCAAGGCTGGAAATGATATCCACGAAATGGTGAGGTTTGATGATGATGGCTGTTTCCACTATGCCTCCTCTTGCAAAAAGGTCTGGTAGAGAGGTTGAAGGGCAACCTTTTCTCCTTTGCTGGCAGAGATAACCGCGGCCAGACAGGAAGCGACCGTTTTGCTGCCCTCAATGGCGTCCATAGCCACCGGCTGGTTATTCAAAATACAGTCCACGAAGTAAGCGACTTCCTGCTCTACATTATGGGAGGCAGTGGTCACCGGAATGGTCGCAAAGTCATAAAGGCCGGCCTGCTGGCAGTATCTTAGAGAGGAAAGTTTTATGGCCGGGGAGGTATTATCCGCAATGATGGTACCCCTGGTGCCATAAAAAACGCTTCTCATGGTATATGGTCTGCGGCAACCTATGGAACAGAAAACCTTGCCCATGATGTCGCCGGGAAACTTGTAAAGCGCAATTAAGGCATCGTTCACCGGCCAATCAGGGAGACACTTGTGGTTGGCATAAGCAAACGTTTCCACCGGGTCCCCGGCTATCCAGCGCAGGAGGTCAACCGCATGGCAACCTCCACCGATGAATGGTTCCCGCGGTCGCTTCGGGTCTTTTCTCCACCCCCCGGCTCCGGGAGCCACCCGATAATCGTGGGCATACTCGCTTTCCACGAAGAACAGTTCCCCGATTTCACCGGAGTCAATAATTTTTTTTGCCAGAGAAAAACCTGGCGAAAAACGGGCTACCTGGCCAATCATAAAGCTAGCCGTGCTTTTTCTCGCAGCGGAAACAATAGCCTGGCAGTCTTCCAGAGTAAGGGCCAGCGGTTTTTCGCAGAGGACATGCTTGCCGGCCGAAAGGGCTGCCACACAATGTTCTTTGTGGTAAAAGTCAGGACTGGCGACGGAAACAATCTGGACTTCCTTCCGGCTGAGCAACTCCCGGTAGTCGGTGCTCGCCCAGGGTAGTTCATACTTCTTCTGGACTTCCTTAAGCAGTTCTTCGTTGATGTCGCAGATGGCTACTGGTTGGGTATGGGGGTTTTTCAGATAGGCTTCCAGGTGAGCCAGCCCCATGTGCAGGCCGATAATTCCGGCTTTCATCTTTTCCATTTTTCTCCTTTCATTTCAGGTCAGGCCCTCTTACTCCGTAGTCCCACGGGGAAGAAGTTTGATTATCCCGGCGAGGAACCGGAGAGGGGTCGGGTTTCAGTTGTTTCAAAAGGGAAAGGCTTTCCCTGACAATGATTTCACCGGCTTCCGGAATCAGATTGGAGTAACTGGTGAGAACCGTTTCGTAGCCTCCGCCAGATGGCCGGAAGGCAGCCCTGTCTGGGACATAGCCGATAGCGCCGTTGGCCAGTTCCACGACAAAAGTATAGGGAAAATGGCTACCCTTTTTGATTTCCAGGCCAAGCCGGCAGAAGAATTCGGCCGGGTTAGCCACAAAAACAGCCGGACCGACCTTGATGACCTGGATTTCCACAGCCGCTTCTGGCTGACGTCGCGTTAAGTAATCCGCCAGGAGAAGTTCTTTGGCAAAGGTCCAGTCAGCCGAGGAATGCGGTTTCTCCCTTTTGATTAGCCGGAGACTTTGCTCCACCCGGGCTGAAGAGGGCTTACGGCGGGCAATGATAACGGTGCTGGTTCGGTAGTCTATTTCTGCGACATCAGTTGTCGGGTAAACCAGTCCTTTTAAAGCCTCTGCGGCCACGCACTGGCCCAGGCGGCGGGAGTATTTTTCTCCGTATTCCACTTCTCCCTGGTTAAGGTTGTCTACCTGGGTGATATCGCCGCAGGCACCATTGAGAAAAACGACCCGGCAGTCTGACCCCATGACTGCCTGGATGGTCTTCTCCAGATAAAAAATCCAGTCAGCGCTGACGCCACCCGGTCCGGTGGTTCCATGACAGGCGTAATTAACGAGGCAACCAAGGAGTTTACCTTCCCCGGTCCACACACCGATGACATTAACGTCCGGGTCCACAGGGCCGGCCGGCTTGACTATCTCCGGATTGCCCTTTCCCGGATGGGTGTAGGTGCGCCCGTTTCTCATCCGAAAACGGCGGTTAAAAACACAACTGGATTCCTGACCGCGCCAGAAAGAAAGAGAAACATCCTGGAGGTTCTGGTGGCTGCGCCAGACCGCGGAGACAATTTTTTCTATTACCAGGGTAGTGTAGTCCGGATCAGGTATGGTGGAATGGTTTACAATCAACTCCCTGATAAGTTCCGGAGCGTCAGCGTACTCTTCCGGGTATAAGCCAAAAACAGGGCCGCTGTTGTGGGTGTGAGAAGCAGCCAGTAACAGCGCTTCCCCAGGAATGTCCAGCCGGGCTTTGACTCTCTGTCTAACCAGACTGACAATTTTAGCCGGCACCACCAGCAAATCCAGTCCGACCAGAACTGCTTTTTTCCTGCCATCATCCAGAACCAGGGCTCTGACCTTAATGGGATCATGGACTTCTCTGTTGTAAGACTTTCCGTAACCCCCTGGTCGTTCAGTCCCTACCCAGGGAGTAATGTCTTCTTCCCATAACCCTGCTTTCATATTTTTCTCCCGGTCAACAAAGAATACATCATCTGTGCATTCTTCAACATGGCGTGGTTGTTGTTGAAAAAGACGAAAATATCTCTGGCTTTCGTTTGCAGAAGTTTATCAGCAAGTCGGGCCAGTTCAGTTTCGCCGTAGTCATGGTTGTACCAGGAAGAACGACCGTGCATCCGCAGATAAACACATTCTCCGGGAAAGATTTTCTCCTGGATGTCCGGGGAGTCAATAGAAACAAGAGTGAATTTCTCCCTCAACCTGGCGCAAACTCTCTCGTCCTGGAGCAAAGAAAGATTTCTCAGCTCCAGAGCCGCCCGGCCACCCAGGTCTGTCTTTTCCACAAACTGAACAAAGACCTCCGGGGCTTGAAAATCAGGCGGTGTTTGAAAAAGATAAAAGGCGACGAACCGGTCTAACGGACGGAAGCGGGAAAGAAAATTCTGCCAGACAGGGAAGGCTTCAGGGCTGAAACGGTGCTGATGGGTAATAAGACGGTGAACCTTAACCGCCCATTTTAGACCACTGCCCTGCAAAGCCCACTTCTTGACCTGGCCGGGGAAAGGGAAGCGGTAAAAGGAAGCGTTCAGTTCCACGGAGTTCAAACCGGAATGGAGCAGGTACCAGTCCAGATTCTTTTCCGGATTCCAGTCGTAATACCAGCCGCTGGTGCCCACAAAAATTCTCATGAAACCTTCGCTCAACGAAGTGAGCCGCTGCTTAGAAGGATACCCTCGTGGCTGCAGAAAATTCCAGCAACACAGCCGGTCATCAGCGTGGCCAGCGTCGCTGCCAGCAAGGCTACAGGGCCAAGTCTGGCTAAGTCATCGCGGCGTGCTGGCGCTAAGGCAGCCGTGCCGCCGACAAAGATAGCAATAGAAGCCACGTGGGTGAACCCGCACAGAGCGTAGCTTAAAATTACGATACTTCTGGGGTCGGAAAAACCACCGGAACTGGCCAGTTCTGCCAGTTGCTGGTAAGGGACAACCTCGGTGAGCACAATTCTTTCTCCCAGGAGCCTGGCCGCTGCCGGAAGGTCAGCGGGAGTGATACCTAACAGGGCCGTCAGGGGATAGAAGAGGACCTGCAAAATCAAGGTAAAGGACAGAGGCCAGGGGATGCGTAAAACCTTTCCTGAAAAAGTGACAATCCTGTCAACCAGATTCAGCAAGCCCAGGAGGGCAATCAGCAGGGCGCCGATATAGGCAGCCAGACGCAACCCGTCCTGGGATCCTTCTACCACCGCGGCCATAAAACTTGAAGAAGATTGTTTGGTTTCCCTGGGTACGGTTTGTGAAGTCAAGGGGCGTTCTGTTTCCGGAACCAGGATTTTAGAGATCACCGCGGCCGCCGGGATAGAAAGGATGGAAGCCGAAATCAGGTGGCCGGCGATTCCCGGGAAAATCGGGCTGAGAAGACTGACATACATTCCCAGGGTACTGGAGGCTACGGTGGCCATCCCGCAGGTTAAAACCATGGCCAGTTCTGAGCGGGTCATACTCTCCAGATAGGGTCGGACCAGCAGAGCCGATTCCACGCCAACAAAAATGTTGGCTGCTCCGCAAAGGGATTCGGCTCCGCTTAACAACATAAAACGGTGGAAAATCTTAGCAAAGAAGCGGACTACCGGCGGCAGTATCTTCAGATAATAAAGAACCGCGGAAAACGCCGAGAAAAAAATTACCACCGGCAATACCTGGAAGGCCAGGAGAAAGCCGATGGAGCCAGGCTCGCCCGGAGAAGCCGCCAGAGGTCCAAAGACGAAACGGATTCCTTCCCTGGAAGTTTCCAGGATAGTTAGCACCAGTTGATTGAGGTAAAGGAAAAAGCGCCGGGAGAGTGGCACCAGAAAGACAAGCACGCCCACCAGCATCTGCAGCGTTATCCCCCAGAAAACCGGCCGCCAGCGAATCTGTCTCTTCTGCCTGGAGCAAAGCCAGGCCAGTCCGGTTAACACCAGCATTCCCAGTAAGGAGACAAGTCTCAACGTCACGGGCTTATCGTGGGTGATTTGAACCAGCCCCCGGAATTTGGGTAAAATATAGCGTCTTTACCTTCCTGAAACTGTTGCCGGCGTAGCTCAGCGGTAGAGCAGCGGTTTCGTAAACCGCAGGTCTCGGGTTCGAATCCCGACGTCGGCTGTTTCATTCCTCCAGATTGAGCCAGCGCAACTGACCCGGGGTCAACTTTATTTCCAGAGCCTTCATGGCAATTCTGGTTTCTTCCAGCGTGCGGGGCCCGATTAAGGCGAAGACCGGGAAGGGTTGACACAGCACATAAGCCAGGGCGATGTTGATGGTTTCCACGCCGAGTTCGCTGGCCAGTTTCTTAGCCCTGGCCTGACGCTCAAAGTTGTCCGGGCTGTACCAGGAATTTACCAGACTCTGGTCGGAAAGGTCGTCCGGTCTGGCTCTTTCAGTGAAAAAACCTCTGGCCTGGCTGGACCAGGCTAACAGCGGTATCTGTGTTTTCTGCAACCAGGCCCGCGACTCAGGGTCAGAGGCCGCGATGCAGCCAGCCCAGACCGGATTGACCATTCTGGCCAGGGAAAAGTTATTGCTGAGAACGGAAAAGCCTGTGAGACCTCTGGAACGCGCATAGGTGTTGGCTTCTTCCACCCGCTGTAAAGACCAGTTGGACGCGCCAAAGACTTTGATGCGGCCAGCCCGAAGATGTTCGTTCAGCACATCAACAAACTCACCCGCTGGAATCTTCGGATTGTCACGATGAAGGAGATAAATATCCACATAATCCATGGAAAGTCGTTCCAGGCTTTCTTTCAACTGGCTGGTGACATATTCGGGAGCGCAGAAGGGAGTGTGCGCTCCTTTGGTGATAATCACCACCTGGTCTCTTAAACCCCGGTTAGCCACCCAGCGTCCGAGAACCCTTTCGCAGTCTCCACCTCCGTAGATGTAGGCAGTGTCAAAGGTGTTGCCACCACGGCGGAAGAAATCGTCAAACATTACCGAGGCGTGAGGTAATGTTCGCTGGTTGTCCACACCCATAACCAGGTGGGAAACTTTCTTCTCCAGTCCGGGAATCTGGCCGTAGGTCATGGGGTTGGGTTCTTTTACCCTCAGAGGTTCCCGGTCAACGGTCGGCACACAAAAGTTAATCCTTTCAAATTCGTATTCCAGGCCGACCGCGGCTCGCCAGCGGTCAAGGGTTTTCATGTTTTCTAAGGTGTCCTGCCAGGACATCGCCGGAAAGATAGCCTTTCCTTTTTCTACGGAGCGGGCGAAGGTGTCAGCTTCCAGGCCGTAAAGCCACTGTTGCGTGGTAATGGGGATCGTCTCCGGTTGCTGACCGGTGCGGGTAAGAATGATGCTGGTTGTGCCTCCTTCGCGGGAAGGTATCCATGGCCAGGGGATGTGGATGTTTCCCGCGGAACCATAAATGCGAACGCTGTTATCCTGAGTGAGATTAACCCCGGTGGCTACCTGGGCCAGAATATCTCCTGGAAATTTCAGCACGGCCGCGGCCCATTCATCCACACCGGTAGTCCCCAGGTGGGCCACGCCGTATACCTCGGTTGGTTCACAGCTTTCCTGACCGAGCGCCACGGCGGCCACCAGTCTGGACATGGAAACAGGGTAACAGCCAACATCAAGAATACCACCCCCTGCTAAACTATTCTTGAAAAGACGGCTTTCTGGATTGAAGCCAGCCTGAAAGCTAAAGGTAGCCTGAATCATTCTGACTTCGCCAATGGCTTTTTCCTTAACCAGTTGTACCACCTTAATAGTTTGCGGGTGACATCGGTACATAAACGCTTCCATCAGAAAAACCCTGTTTTCTATGGCGGTTTCCACAACCGCCATGGCTTCGGCGTGATTGACGGTAAGTGGTTTTTCACACAGCACATGCTTGCCGGCCCTCATGGCTTTAATCGCCCACTCCGCGTGGGCCGGGTGAGGGGTGGCGATATAAATTGCTTCCACCTCCGGGTCAGTTAGCAGGCTTTCATATGACCGGTAAGCTCTTGGAACATTAAACTCCCTCTGGAACCGCTCGGCCTGCTCCTGGGTGCGACTGCCCACTGCCAGCAGTTCACCTCTTTGAGAATGCTGCAGTCCCCGGGCAAAAACTCCTGCGATACGACCGGTACTGAGAATCCCCCATTTCAATTTTTTCACAGGCCTCCTCCACTGTTCAGGTTCAGTTTGTTTTGATTGCCAGGCTTAATCCTGAAACACTGCTTAGCGTTTTCACTATAAACCAGGTCCACTTTAAGGTCAAGGTCATTGCTGACAAGGGCTTCCTTCAGGTGAGTTCCCCGCGGCAGAGCGGAAAAATCGACTTCAATGCCGGCAGCCTTATTTGTTTCCAGTAAAAGTTTCTCCTTATCAAGCCTGGCTCGCACCCTGACAAAATCTTCTCCCGTGGCCGGTTCAACCTTTATCCAGAAGAAACTCCCGGCTTCGTCAGTGACGAAATTTAATTCCTCATAAAACCTTGTGCCCGCTGCCGTTTTCACGTCCGAGGTGTTCTGATAGTACTGAAGACGGTCACACACCCAGGCTGCGGGGAAGTTGGTGGCATTATGACCACCACCCACCATCCAGAAAATATTTTCCTGAAAAGCCCAGATTTTCCTGATGGCTTCGGCCAGGGAGAGCGAATGACTGGGAGAAACTACCCGGTCCTCTGTGCCATGCCAGAGGATGAGCGGGACATACCGAAAGTTGGGAGCATAATTAATCGGGGACCGCCGGGCATACTCAAATTCATTTTCCGGAGTAAGGGGACCGCACTCCTTCTCAACAGAGACTCCCAGATGGGGATTTTCCCTGACCCAGAGTTTCAGGTCGGAAATGGCCTGGCCAGCCACCACCGCCGCAAAAAGGTGGGGATGTTTGGCCGCCATCAGCGCTGCCAGCAGGCCTCCCATGGAACGGCCTGTTAGATAGATTCGGCTGGTGTCCACCCGGTAGTTAGCCTTCATCCAGGTGATAGCATCAAGAAGGTCATGCTGCGCCGGCAGCGCTGCGAAAGAGGTTTTCCCGTCGGTTTTCTTTCCGTGCAACTCAGGGCAGACCAGAAGCCAGTTGCGTCGGTCGCATTCCTGATAGTAGTTGGAAGCTCTAGCGGTATAACGGTTGCCATTCATATAATGAGCAACAACCAGCAACGGGGCGGGATGACCCTGGTAGTTCTGGGGGATGTAGGCGCAGGCCAGCTGTCTGCTGCCATCATAACTGCTGGTAAAAGAAAACTCCTGTTCTCCTGCTTGCGCGAAGAGCCGCCCGGTAATTATCAGAAAACACGCTGCCGCTATCTTTATCCAGGACTTCATTTTTTCCTCTCTCCAGAAAGAGAAGAAATGCTATCATAAATTACCCGCAGGATTCAAAGGGGAAAAATGAAAAAGCGCCTGGCGCAGCATCTCTTTCTTTTTGGAAATGTGTTGAAATGGGTCGCCCTGGCTGTTCTTTCTGGTATCAGTGCCGGAGCAGGAGCAGCAGTCTTTCTGCACCTTTTGAACCTGGCCGGTCAATTAGCCAGCCGGTATCCGTGGTTTTTTCTGCTGTTGCCAGCCGGATTGGTTGTCAGCAGCTGTTTGAGCCGGTATCTTTCGCCTGAAGCAGAGGGACACGGTACAGAGAAGGTAATAGAAGCTGTCCACCAGCGGGAAGGGAAAATATCGCCACTGGTTGTTCCGGTAAAAATGGTGACCACCTTAGTGACCGTGGCCTGCGGTGGTTCGGTGGGGAAAGAAGGTCCCTGTGCTCAGATAGGAGCAGGACTGTCTTCCCTGTGGGCAAGAGTCCTGAGATTGAAGGGCGATGACAGGAAAAAACTGGTCATCTGCGGTTTAAGTGCGGGGTTTGCTTCAGTTTTTGGAACACCGATCGCCGGAGCCATTTTCGGGGTAGAGGTGCTTTTTATTGATGATTTCCTGTATGAAGTTTTACTTCCCTCTTTCGTTGCCGGTATTACCAGTTACCAGGTCTGTCTGGCTTTGAAGGTGAGATATTTGCACACCCAGATACTGACCAGTTTTTCGCCCGGTTACCTTCTCTTTCTTCAGGCGGTGGGCGCCGGGCTCTTTTTTGGGCTGGTGGCGGTTTATTTCATTAAACTGCTTGACCGGGGAAAGAGAGTGAGCGACAGTTTGAAAATAGCGGCTTTCTGGAAGGCTGTGGCTGGCGGAGTCCTGTTGATTGTTCTGACACTGATTTTTTCCAGACAGTATCTGGGTTTGGGTACAGAAACCATTGAAGGTTGCCTCAGTGGAGAGAAAATTAGCTGGACGGCTTTTCTGCTGAAGCCTGTTTTCACCAGCCTCACTCTGGCTTCCGGGGGAAGCGGCGGGGTGTTAACGCCCATTTTTTTTACCGGGGCGGCAGCCGGTAATCTTCTGGCACCACTGCTGGGGATGGAAACAAAAGTTGCGGCAGGTTTGGGATTATGTGGACTTCTGGCTGGAGCCGCCAATACGCCGCTGGCCGCCAGTGTTATGGCGATGGAATTTTTCGGACCGGCTATTGCTCCTTACGCTTCCCTGACCTGTCTTATCAGTTTTCTGGTGACCGGCAACAGAAGTGTCTATCCCTCTCAGCTGGTGGCTTTCAGCAAGATGTTGGCGCTGAGGATGAGACCTGGTAGGAGAGTAGGTTGAGTGAAGGAGATTATTTCACAAAACCCGGCGGAAGTGGTCAAAACCACCTGTCGGGAAGGCCATTCTTTTGCCGGAAGCAATCAAAACTTTTTCTCCATCGGTCAGCTCTCCTATAAAGGTTACCGGAACTCCGGTTACTGAGCGGGGTACCCGGTGGCAGTATTTTTCCGGGACAGCAAAAAGAAGTTCGTAATCCTCGCCGTCGTTAAGCGCATGCCAGAGAGCGCCCTGACTGGAAGTTTTAGACGAAAGCAAATGCGGAGAGATCGGAAGCCGGTCCGCAAAAAGACGAAAGCCAGTCCGGCTGGCTTCAGCCAGGCGGGGAAGATCGGCTCCCAGACCATCGGAAAGGTCCATCATAGCCTTTACTGGAACCAGGGAGGTCAAACGCCTTGCCAGCCCTATTCTTGGCTCAAAGGAGAAATGGTGACCAAAACGGCTTCCGCCCAGGGTACCGGTGACAAATAATCTGTCACCGGGGGAACCTCCGGAGCGCAAAACCACGCGTTTTTTCTCTACCTGGCCCAGCACGGTAATGTCAACGAAAACCCTGGGTGCACAGGTGAGATTTCCGCCAATGATGGCCACCCGGTAAGATTTTGCCAGCTGGTTCATTCCCCGGTAAAGGGCCTGTACCCTTTTCCTGTCAGGAGCCGGCAAACCGAGGGAAACAGTAGCGTACAGGGGCAATCCGGCCATGGCTGCGATGTCGCTGAGGTTCACCGCCAGAGCCTTCCGACCAATCTCTTCCCAGGTTACCTTACCGGGGAGGAAGTGCACACCTTCCACCAGGGCGTCACAGGTCACCAGAAGATAACAGGTCTTTGTCCATTGAATCACTGCCGCATCATCACCGATGCCGATGATGACCCGGCCGGCCGGCCGGCTAACAACCTTTTGAATAACGGTCAAAAGTTCCTTCTCGTTCAAAGCCACTCCTTCAGGTCTTCCCGCAGCATTTCCTGGAGAATTCCTGACTCCGCGGCAATATCCAGGATGGTGAGCCGGTCTCGAAGGTAACGGGAAAGTTCTATCGCCTGAACAGTTAGAGCCGGAGAGATGCCGATTTCCTCAGGAGCAGTGGGACAACCGGCCTGGTCCAGCGCTTGTTTTATCTCAGCCGCAGAGTGAACCTCGGGAAAAATGTCACGCACAATTCTGGCCCAATTTCTGGCTAATCGGCGGCGGGCGAAGGCGATTTTTTTTCGTTTCTGGCGCCACTGGCACTCAATGGCCTGTTTGCTGAAAGGCAGCAGGTACCCGATCCGGGATAATTCGGCCGAAGTGTCTGGCTGAAAAGTGTTCAGTCTGGCCCTCATTTCCTCAGGGGAGAGAACTTTTAGCCGGTCGTAGATATGAGCGGTGACCAGTGTTCCCAGCCCCACCTGTAATCCGTGGTAAGCAAACACCTGCCGGCGATGATAGTGACCGTACATATCCCAGAAGTGGGAGATAAGGTGTTCCCCTCCGGAAGCCGGCGCGGAACTTCCTGCCAGAAGCATGGAAAATCCGCCCATAGTCAGGCCCTGCATCACGGCCTTGATGGTAGAGGCATCTTTCCTGGTCAGCTTCCGTCCGGCGTGGAAATACTTCCTTTCAGCCTGTTCCACCAGAAGAGCAGACAGCGGGCAGTACTTCTGGTCGCTGAGAAGACAACCGAGATACCAGTCAGCGTTCGCATTACCTCTGGCCAGACTGTCAGCGAATCCAGCCCGGGTGAGAGCTAAAGGAGCCGACCTGATAATTTCCGAGTCAATTACTACCGCCAGGGCTGGTTTGACCGGCCGGGCCACTTTCAGCCCACCCTGGAATAAGGCAGCCACCGGAGAAGTATAAGCGTTCATGGAAGCTGCCGTAGCCACGGTGATGACCGGTACTCCAGTTAGATGACCCGCGTATTTGCCCAGATCAGTAATGGTTCCGGTCCCCACAGTAACTAGCAGGCCACAGTCTTTTCCGGCCTGTAAAATAGAGTTGATGTATTCTTCTCTGGCCGAAAGTCTTTTCTCCTGTTGTGGCCTGAGTACCAGAGAGACTACCCGCATCAGGGAACTCAAATTTTTAGCCACGGTTTTTGCAGCCACCTGGTAGGTGACTTCATCCGAAAGCACCAGCGCTTTCTTATGGTTTATGCCGAGCTCTTTGACCAGCAGGTCAACCCTGTTGATGGCCCCGGGCGCTTCTACAATTTTCTTGATGGGCAGGTGGTGTCGCTTTTTGCAGAAAGGGCAGTTAAAGGTGCGGCCAAGTCTTTCCCTGATCCAGGCCGGCCAGTCCTCTCTGTAGTTTAAATCGCCCGGCATCCTAATTCCTTTAAGATTTCGCAGATGGCCGCGATATTGTTCAGGGGTACATCGGGTCCGCATTCCGCGCTCAGAAGGAGCCCTCCCTCTGGCAGAAAGAGTTGAGCCACAGCTTCCTCAATATGCTCTCTCAGTTCAGTTGGTGTCGCGAAAGGAAACAGTTGTCGGTCCAGGTCAAGTCTAACAGCCACTTTACCCTGGCAAAATTTTTTTATCCCGACAAGGGTATTGGGTCGCACCTGCGGGTTCAGCAGAGAGACGCCGCACTCAATAAGGTCCGGGATAATATCCAGGATGTAGCCATCGGTGTGAAGACTGACCAGAACGCAGGCCTTGCGACAGCACTGAAAGAGTTTGAAAAAGGAGGGTTTAAGATAACGGCGCCAGTCATCCGGGCTCATGGGCAGAGACTTCTGAAAGCCAAGGTCGTCCCCGAAAAACATCATCTCCACCCCCAGCGACAACCATTTTTTGACCAGGGCCAGGTTGTAATCAGTAACCGAGGAAATAAGTGTTTCCAGACGCGGGTGGTGCTCAGCAATGTCCAGCATGAAGTTAGAAAAACCGCGCAGGTAGTATAACCGCATATACATGGCTCCATGGGGCAGTCCACCAGCGGCCAGAGAGCCGTCATTTTTTGCCTGCTGCAGGTTTCCGCTGATTTCTTCCCAGTCAATCTTCTGGCCGTACCAGTCAAACATCAGCGGGTCGGGTGTCCGGAAAGAATCAAAAGCCGCCCAGTCCCTCAGTGGCGCCAACGATTCCACGGGGGCGTTAGCCAGGCCATCTTTCAGTCCTTCCCAGGTAACGCCCCAGACATCTACCCAGCGGCCTTGCTGATAGTCACGGGGCAGCTTTATTTTGAGGAAGTCCCCTGATTGATATTGAGGAAATAACCCGGGGTGGGCTAACACAATTTTTTCCAGGGATTTTCCGTACTGCAGCCAGGTGGCGGGTAGAAAAGAGACCGAGGCGGGTATCCACTCTGGCCGGTTAAAGGTGATTGCCTTCAGGAAATTGGCTACTTCCGGTTTCTTCTGCATCTTTGTCCCTCCAGGAGAGCCGGCAGACCAAAGAGTTGAATAAACCCTCTGGCGGCTGAATGGTCAAAGATATCACCCTGGCTGTAGGTGGCCAGTTTTTCTTCGTAAACGGAAAAGGGGGAGCGCCGGCCGGCTACGAGGCAGTGGCCACGAAGCAGCTTCAATTTTACCTCGCCGGTCACGTATTTCTGGCTTTCTTTGATGAAACCGTCCAGACACTCTCTCAAATCAGAAAACCACTGGCCATAGTAAATCAGCTGGGCATACCAGGGTGCCAGGAAGAGTTTGAAGTTAAAAAGTTCCCTGGTCATGACCAGTCTTTCCAGTTCCTTATGGGCGGTGTGCAGGATAACCGCCGCGGGTGCCTCATAGACTTCCCTTGATTTGATTCCGACCAGCCGGTCTTCCACCAGGTCAATGCGACCGACCGCGTTGCGTCCGCCAATCTCGGTCAGTTTCTCAATAATCTCCCGGGGTGAACGTGTCCGGCCGTTGATGGAAACAGGAACCCCTTTTTCAAAACCAACCACGATGGACTCGCCTTTGCGGGGCGCTCTGTCGGGAGAAACTGTAATCTGGAAGACATCTTCAGGCGGTTCCTTCCAGGGATCTTCAAGCAGACCGCACTCAATAGAGATGCCCCACAGGTTCCAATCAATGGAATAAGGTTTTTTCTTGGTTGTCGGCACAGGAATGTGGTGCTTTCTGGCATATTCCATTTCTTCTTCCCGCGAGTGGAACTCCCACTCTCTTACCGGGGCCATTACTTTTAACTCAGGGGCCAGATAACGAAAAGCCAGTTCAAACCTGACCTGGTCATTGCCTTTACCGGTGCAACCGTGGGCGACCGTATCGGCCTTTTCCTTTCTGGCAGTGGCCACCACTCCGCTGGCAATCAATGGTCGGGAAAGGGAAGTCGCCAGCGGATACTTTTCCTGATAAAGAGCATCAGCCTGCAGGGCAGGAATGATGTAATCGCTGACAAATTTGTCGCGTAAGTCTTCGCAATAAAAGGCGCTGGCGCCAGTTTGTAGAGCTTTCTCCTTGAGGTTTTCCGGGTTGTCCGGTTGTCCGATGTTGGTAGTGTAGGCAACCACTTCTGCCTGAAACTTTTCCTTCAGCCAGCGAATAATCACAGAAGTATCCAGTCCACCAGAATAGGCCAGAACAACTTTCATCTTTCGCTCCTTTGTAATCGGGGAACTTGCTCTTCAGATTAAACCCTCCTGACGCAGTCTGCAGAACATCTGCCAGCGTCCGCTAATAAAGGCTCCAGAACCCAGAAGAAGGCAAGCCAGGTTCACGATAAGTCCCACCCGTGGTATCCAGGTGATGGCTGTTAGAAGAGAGACGCCAACAAACACTGTCAGTAACCAGGTAGTGCGGGTCTCAGGAAACCTGAATAGAATCTTTCTGCCGAGGAAAAGCGCCGGAAATCCCCGGGCCAGGTAGAAAACAGGCACCAGGAAAGAAGCGCTAATTAAAGCCAGCGGTGCCGCGATAATCGTCACCACGGAAATCACAATAAGCAAGATGATGCCAAGCAAACCTAAAAAGCCGGTGAGTAAGCAGGACCATGGTTTGTTTCCAATCAAAGAAGTTGTCTCTGAAAGAAGCCTGGGCGTAAGCCACACGGAAAGAAAAAACGGCAGTAGCAGTCCGAAAAAGTTAAATCCCCTTCGGCCTAACCACAACAGCTGTTTGAAAGGTGACCGGTCCAGTCTTGTTTTCCAGCGGCTGGCCACCGGTTCCTGCCAGACCACCCGACCTTGAACCTGGACCTCAGACGGTAAAATTAAAGGCTCTCTGGCGTGATAGGTTAAATTCCCCCTGACAGTTGTTCCGGGCAAAAAATGGACGTTCTGGCCGGAAACAATGAGGTCTTCGTACTGACCGCCCAGGACGACCTTCTTACCCCAGAAAACTGCTTTGCCTTTACTCTTCCCGCTCCAGAAAATCTGCTCAGCAACCACGCGCAGATTTCTCTCCACTTGAATCTGGTCAGCGTTGACTTCTCTTGTCAGGATGGTAGCATTTCCTCTTACGGCTCCGTGGAGGAAGCTGCTGTCACTGAGCAGGTAGAAGTCCCCCTGACATTTACCCCGGAAGGTGACTGTCTGGGCTGCCGCTACAATGTCTTCGCCAACTTCACCCAGGATTTCCAGTTCCCTGGCAGCCACAAGCAATTCCTTGGTCAGATTTCCCTGGAGTTTTACTGTCTCGCTTAACAGCACCAGTTCTTCTCTTATCTGCTGGTCAGGCTGAAGCCAGAATGATTCGCCAATGTGAATCCTGCTCTCCAAACAAGCGGCTACTACAAAGAAAACAGTTGCTGTCAGCAGGGTGATTTTCATTTCTTACTGGCCCAGTTGTTTCAGCACAGCCACTTCGTCGCAACGGGGAAACCTGGGGCAGTTGATGCAATCAAGCCAGATCTTGTGCGGGAGTTTTGTCTTCGGAATGCGTTGAAAACCAAATTTTTCAAAGAATTCTGGCAGATAGGTTAAGGCGAAAACCTTTTTCAGACCGAGACTTGTGGCTTCCTCCAGGAGCTCTTTCAGCAGGACTCTGGCAAACCCCTGTTTTTGAAAACGCTGGTTCACCGCCAGGGAACGAATCTCTCCCAGGTCTTTCCAGATGATCTTGAGCGCCACACAGCCGACTGGCCTGCCACAGGACTCCACAATCCAGAAATCTCGTAAGCGTTCGTAAATCTGATTGTAGGACAGAGGCAGCATCTTGCCATCCTGAGCAAAAGTATTTACCAGCCGCCGGATGGCCGGTGCATCCTTCAATGTGGCTTTTCTCACCACGGGCCGCGACGTCATGCTGTTTTATCCTCCCGGACTGACCCGACCGGTAGCAATAAGTTTCACCGCCAGCGGGTAAATCAGGTGTTCTTTTTCCTGGATTCTACGGTGGAGAGTTTCCGGAGTATCATCGGGCAGAACCGGCACGACAGCCTGAAGAATAATTCGGCCGGCGTCAACCTTTTCGTTCACAAAATGAACCGTGCAGCCGGTGAACTTGACGCCGTACTCAAGAGCCTGCCGCCAGGCTTCCAGACCGGGGAAGGCCGGAAGCAGAGAAGGGTGGATATTGATGATCCGGTTGGGGAAGGCGGAAAGAAAAGTCTTCTTGATTACCCTCATAAAACCGGCCAGACAAATAAGTTCTACTCCGTGCTGTTGAAGGCAGGCCACGTATTTTTTTTCCACTTCGGGTACCAGATAAGTAAGCCGCGGTCCAGGCGCAATGTAGTGAGCCGGTAAACCCGCTTTCCTGGCTCTTTCCAGGGCGTAAGCGCCGGCATTATCGCTGATGACGACGCCGATCCGTACCGGGAGACTTCCTTCTTTGATAGCCTCAATTAAGGCCTGGAGATTTGTGCCCTGGCCGGAAGCAAGCACCCCGATGGTTAGCATCTAACAATCTCCTTGAGTTCCCGAAGCACCTGGCGCAGAAAGGCAATGAAAGACTGGATTTCTCTGGTGTGGGAGCGGCCGTTACGGAAGTGCCGTTTGGCACCCTGAAGACGATAGCCTTCCCGGTAAACGAGCTCCTTAATCTGGTTAATTCTGGCCAGGTGTTGCTCGGTATACAATCTGTGCCCGCGATGGTCTCTAACAGGTTTCAAAAAACTGAACTCCTTTTCCCAGTAACGGAGAATGTGGGCAGGGATCTCCGTCATGGCGCTGACCTCGCCAATCCGGTAAAACTTACCTTGAAGTTCGCTCATTCTGGTTTTAACCTTCGGCTCATCAATATTTTTAATTCTGCCTGCGGGTTCTTTCCGAGGTAAACGAGGCGATAAACAGCCCGGGTAATGGGCGCCTCAATCTTTTTCCGGCTGGCAAGCCGGTAAAGACTCCTGACAGTGAAGAAACCTTCCACCACCATCCTGGTTTTCTGGAAGAAGGCTTCTTTACTGGACTCAACCAGTGCCTGACCGAACGAACGGTTGCGACTGTGCTGGCTGAACGCAGTGGTCATCAAATCTCCCAGGCCCGAAAGACCGTAGAATGTTTTTTCCTGACCACCGAGCGAAACACCCAGTTGAACCATTTCTTTCAAGCCCCGGGTAAGATAAGCCGCCTTGGTGTTTACCCCTAACTGCAGGCCGTCAATGACACCAGCGCCAATAGCCATTACATTTTTGATGGCGCCGCCAAGCTCCACCCCTTTAACGTCCTCAGTAGTATACAACCGAAGCAGATGGCTGCTCAATAGTTTTTGAAAAACTCTGGCGACCTCAGGTCTTGCTGAAGCCACCACTGCCGCTGAAGGAAATCCCTGAGCCAGTTCCCGCGCGATACACGGACCGGAAAGCACCGCAAAGGGAATCCTGCCCATGATCTCGTTCAGGACTGAAGACATGGTCAGCCCGGTTTGTCCCTCCAGTCCTTTAGTCGCTATCAACACTGGTTGTCCCCGGTAGACAGTTTTCAGTTTTTTCAGGGTGCGGCGAAAATGCTGCGAGGGAACAGCCAGAACTAAAAAACGGCTTTCTGTTACCACCTCTTTCAAGGAAGCGGAAATTCTCAGCCCGGAAGGAAGTTTCACCCCGGGAAGAAAATAGATGTTTTCGCGCCGTTGCTGAAGTATGACCGCGTATTCCGGAAAAACTTCCCAGAGGTTTACCTGGTGGTTGCTTCTATGGCCCAGCAGGGCAAGGCATGTTCCCCACCCGCCAGCCCCAAGAATGCCTAACGACGCTCCCATGGAAAGATGAACCTATTTTCGGTGCCAGCCAGCAGTCTTTTTATATTCTCGCGGTGCCGCCAGAGGATAAGAATGGTTACCAGCAGTCCGCAGCCGGTAAGTGTCCAGTCATGCTGAAAGTGGTAAATCAGCGGGGCCAGTACTACTGCGCCGGCGATGGAAGCAGCGGAAACGTATCTGGTAAGTAGTAACACCAGCAGCCACAGCAGGAAGCAGGAAACGGCTGGCCAGGGGAAAAGACCTAACATCACTCCGAAACTGGTAGCCACGCCCTTACCCCCATGACCGCGCAACCAGATGGGGAAGGTATGTCCAATCACAGTGGCTAACCCGAGGCTGATCAAGACCGGAGAACTAAAGCTGCCTGTTTGCCGGGCCAGCCATACTGGCAACCATCCTTTGCCTATGTCCAGGACCAGTACCACCAGACCGGGTATAAGCCCGAAGGTCCGATAGACATTGGTAGCTCCGATATTGCCGCTGCCAGAACTCCGGATGTCTTTCCTGAACAGGAGCCCGCAGAGCACATACCCGGTCGGGATACTGCCCAGCAAATAACCCACTACCAGCCAGATAAGGTAAGAAGACACTTTACAGGGCCAGCAGCGCCTTCACTTTATCAACGGCTGAGGCAGCATCTGGAGCGTAGCCATCCGCTCCGATCTCGTCGGCGTAGTTCTGGGTGACAGGTGCTCCACCAATGATTACCTTTACCTGGTCCTTCAATCCGGCATTCTTGAGGGCTTCAATTACGTCTTTCATCGCCACCATCGTGGTCGTCAAAAGGGCTGAAAGACCGATCACCTGGGCTCCGTCTTTGGCTGCTTCCACAAATTTTTCCGGGGGAACATCAATACCCAGGTCCTGTACCTGGAAACCGGCCCCTTTCCACATCATCACGACCAGGTTCTTCCCGATATCATGCAGGTCACCTTTTACCGTTCCAATGGCTACCCTGGCCAGGGGTTTAATTCCGGCCTGGACGATGTATGGCTCCAGAAGCGCCATTGACTGGTTCATGGCCCTGGCGGCGATGAGAACTTCTGGCACATAAAACTCATTGGCTTTGAATTTAGCGCCTACAACTTCCATGCCAGCAATCAGTCCTTTGTTGAGAATATCGCCGACCGGAATGTTCTGCTTAATCGCTGCTTCTACCTTTTCCTTCGCCGTCTTAGCATCTCCCTTGATGATACTTTCCTTGATCGTGTCAAGAATCTCAGCCATCACTCCTCCTTGTTGGTGCTGAGAAAGGGTGCTGAAATTTTTCACCTGCCCATTATTAAAATCTTTTCTGAAATAAAAGTCAAATCATACTCCGGGGCCAACAACTGATTGACGCTGCCGGCGGCATCGGCTAAAATTTTAAGCCCGGTTCCTGAAGTCCTGTCGCACAAAAAGGGTATCTTTCCGGGGCGGTTAACTCAGCGGTGAGAGTGCCACCCTTACAAGGTGGAAGTCGGGGGTTCGAATCCCTCACCGCCCACCAGTATTCTCTTAAGAAGATTTGCCCGGACGATAGAAAATGAAACCGGGAGATGAACAATTCATCTAATTTACAGCAGGAAATGAACCAAGGAGGAGGACACGATTATGGAAACGATTATCGGAATAGACCTGGGAACAAGCAATTCCTCAGCTGCGGTGATGGAAGGGGACAAACCAGTAATTATTCCCAGCGCTGAGGGAACGACGATTGTTGGCGGAAAAGCCTTTCCCTCCTATGTGGCTTTTACCAGGGACGGACAGCTTCTGGTGGGTGAGCCGGCCAGAAGGCAGGCGGCGGTGAACCCGGAAGGAACAGTGATTGCCGTCAAGAGGAAGATGGGCACCGACCACAAGTATGTTATCTTCGGGAAAACTTACACGCCTCAGCAGATTTCAGCCTTTATTCTGCAAAAGATCAAGAAAGATGCTGAGACGTTTCTTGGCCGCAGTATTCGCAAGGCCGTGATTACCGTGCCGGCCTATTTCAACGACAACCAGCGTCAGGCGACCAAGGATGCCGGCACCATTGCCGGGCTGGAAGTGGTCAGACTCATTAACGAACCAACCGCGGCTGCTTTTGCCTATGGACTGGATAAGCTTGACCAGGAGATGAAGTTTATCGTCTTTGATTTTGGAGCGGGTACGCTTGATGTGACGGTAATGGAGATGATGGGCCGGGGAACCTTTAAGGTGCTGGCGACCAGCGGTGATACCCAGCTGGGGGGCACCGATATGGACAATGTGCTGATTAACTACATCGCCGACGAATTCAAGAAGGAAACAGGTATTGATGTACGCAACGACAAGATGGCCATGCAGAGAATCAGGGAAGCGGCGGAAAAAGCCAAAATTGAGCTGTCATCCACCGTGGAGACAGATATTAATCTTCCGTTTATCACTGCGGATCAGACCGGACCGAAGCATCTGACGATGAAAATCAGAAGAGCCAAATTGGAAGACCTGGTGGCTCCCATTATTGAACGCTGCAAGCATCCCATTGACCAGGCCCTGAGTGATGCCAGAGTGACCCGGAAAGACATTAGCCGGGTTATTCTCGTTGGCGGTCCCACCAGAATGCCGATTGTTCAGGAATTTGTCAGGAATTATCTGGAAACAAAGTTAGAAAGAGGGGTTGACCCCATGGAGTGCGTTTCCATCGGAGCGGCTATCCAGGGCGCGATTCTGGCCGGTGGACTGAAGGACAAGGATATTCTCCTGCTGGATGTCACGCCTCTGTCACTGGGGATTGAAACCCTGGGCGGAGTTTTCACCAAGATTATTGAACGCAACACCACCATACCTACCAGAAAGAGCCAGATTTTTTCGACTGCGGCCGACAATCAGTCTGAAGTTGAAGTCCATGTTCTTCAAGGGGAACGACCGATGGCAGCGGATAACCTGACTCTGGGAAGATTTCATCTTACGGGTATCCCGCCAGCGCCCAGAGGAGTTCCTCAGATTGAGGTAACCTTTGACATTGACCGTGATGGTATTCTTTCGGTTTCGGCCAAGGACCTGGGGACAAAGCGGGAACAGTCAATTAAAATTACCGCATCCAAAAGATTGACTAAAGAAGAGATTGACCGGATGGTTAAACAGGCCGAGGAATTCGCGGCCGAGGATAATAAAAGACGGGAAGTGGTGGAGCTATGTAACCGGGCCGATAATCTGATCTATCAGGTGGAAAGACTGCTTAAAGAGCACGGTGCCAAAATCAGCGAAGCGGAAAAGAAGGAGATAGAAGACAGGATAGCGCAACTGCGGAAAAACATTGAAGCGCGAGACCCGGAGGCGGTTAAGAAGGGCATGGAAGAACTGGAGCAAGCCTCACATAAGTTAGCGCAGATTCTCTATCAGCAAGCACAGGCTCAATCCGGAAGTCAGGAGGGCGGGCCGACATCTCCCCCGCCGGAGACTGAGGAAAGCAACCAGCAGGGAAAAAAGCGGGTGGTTGATGCCGAGTATAAAGAGGTGGACGACCAGAAGAAGGAGACGTAACCTCCAACAGGGAAAAAGCAGGGAGGAAAAACGGACAGGAGCGGCTACTGCAGTCTGAGATGTTTTAACCTCATAATAGCCGCTCTTTCTGTTTCGGCCAGCTTAAAAGTAATAAACCTGATTGTTTCCTGGAGACCAGGAATGAGAACATATTCCAGGGCATTAACCCGGCGTCGCGTCCTCTCAATCTCGGCGGAAAAAGACCGTAACTGAGATTCCAGGTCAGTTAGAGCCGCTAATTTTGACAGCAGCGAACAGCCGTCTCGGAGAAGAAGAGAGATTGCTGGGTTGGCCGGGGGCAACGGCCAGGGACGAACTTCGGTTTGAAGACGCAGGCGGCGCACAGGGACATTAAAAATTTTCTCCACACCGGTCTCCAGGCTGACCTTTACCCCGGGCATCATCAGGAGTCTTTCCCAGGCGTCGGTGGTAAGGCTACCTCTGAGACTCAAAACGGCAGCGGTGAAAGCGAGAAAAGTCTTTTCCACCTCCTGTCTTTCCTGCCTGATTCTCACCAGCAAACGTCTGAATTCCACCAGAAGCTGTTCTTCCTTGTCCTTTAAGAGTTTATGACCACGACGGGCCAGCGCCAGGCGTCTTCTGGTTTTAAGTAGCTCCATCCGGGTGGGGCTTGCCTTGATTTTCATTCCTGTTCAACGGAGGGCCTGACTGGTAAATCCTTTTCCCAGAATTCCTCCATTATTTCCGGCGGAATTCGTTTAATGTCGTTGCGGGGTAACGCCCGGAGAAGTTGCCAGGCCAGGTTTAAAGTCTGGGTGATGGTCCGGTTTTCCTGTTCACCCTGGTTGATGAATTTTTCTTCAAACTGACGGGCAAAGTCAAGATGGGCAATATCGGCTTCAGTCAGGGCCGCTTCTCCCAGGACCATAGCCAGCTCTTCGGCCTCCTTTCCGCGAGCGTATGAGGCAAAAAGCTGACTGGCCAGAGCAGGGTGGTCATGTCTGGTGGAGCCATGGCCGATACCTTTATCGCGCAATCGGGAAAGGGAGGTCAGAACATCAATGGGCGGATAGATGCCTTTTAAGTGGAGGTTGCGAGAAAAAATTAGCTGGCCTTCAGTAATGTATCCGGTCAGGTCAGGAATGGGATGAGTTTTATCATCTTCGGGCATTGTAAGAATGGGAATCTGGGTGATGGAACCGTTCCTTCCCTTGATGCGTCCGGCTCTTTCGTAAATGGTGGACAGGTCAGTGTAAAGGTAGGAAGGGTAACCCCGACGGCCGGGAATTTCATTCCGGGCAGCCGAAATCTCCCGCAAGGCTTCAGCGTAATTGGTCATGTCAGTCAGGACCACCATAACGTGCATTTCCAGGTCAAAAGCCAGATATTCAGCGGCACTCAAAGCGACCCGGGGGGTGGCAATTCTTTCAATAGCCGGCTCGTCAGCCAGGTTGATGAAGACCACACTTCTTTCCAGGGCGCCAGCCTCCTGAAATTGGGATAGAAAAAACTCGGCTTCCTCATAGGTGATACCCATGGCAGCGAAAACGATACCGAATTTTTCCTCCTGAGCAAGAATTCTAGCCTGTTTGACGATCTGGGTGGCCAGGAGATTATGGGGCAGGCCAGCTCCGGAGAAGATGGGTAATTTCTGTCCCCGCACGATGCTGTTGAGGCCATCAATGGCGGAAATACCAGTCTGGATAAATTCCGAAGGATAGGCCCGTCGCGTGGGGTTAATCTGGTACCCGTTGATATTCACCATCCGTTCGGGAATGATTTCCGGTCCGCCGTCACGTACCAGCCCCAGCCCTGTGAAGACCCGACCGAGAATATCCGGGCTCACTCCGAATTCCACTCCGCGGCCCCGGAAACGGACGCTGGTCCGGTAAGGGTCAAGGCCGGTCGTCCCTTCAAATACCTGGACCAGGGCAGTGTCATCCTTTATCTCCAGGACGCGGCCGGTTCGGCTTGTCCCCTCAGGGGATTTTATCTCCACCAGTTCGCCGTAACTGGCTCCTTCCACGCCTTCAACCAGTAAAAGCGGGCCGGTAATCCTGCCAATCTTTTTGTACTCCTTCGCCGCGGAAAGTAAACCTTTCATATTTTCATTATATAATATGCCTGGAGCACTTGCCAAATGAAGGCGCTGCTGATTAACCCGGCTATTTACGACTTTGCCGCTTACGACCTCTGGATGAAGCCACTGGGGTTTCTGTCAGCGGCTCGACTTCTCCTGCAGAACGGCTGGAAGGTGGATTATTTCGACTTTCTTGACCGCCACTACCCCGGGATGACCACCAGGAGCAATCAGTTCGGTTGCGGTAAGTTTCTTCAGGAAGAAGTGACGAAACCAGTTTGCTACCAGGGTATTCCTCGCCGTTACCGGAGATTTGGTCTTCCGGCAGAAGTTTTCCGACTTTTTCTGAAAGGGCTGGCCAGACCTGACTTAATCTTGATTACTTCGGGCATGACCTACTGGTATCCGGGTGTTAAAGAAGCCATCG
>JAKPFT010000031.1 GCA_029551285.1 bacterium
CATCAAAATCGGCTCCACCCACGCTGGCATGACCGCCGGCTGTGGCACAGGCTAAGACAAAGTCAAGAACTTCCCTGGGATTGAAAACTACTTCCCGGCTGTTTCTAATACCTTTTCGCCCCTGTTCTAAGGCCATCCAGACCTCGGTGTCACGCCGGCCGTAGGCCCGCATCAATCTTGTGTAAAACGCACCCCGGAGAGGCTCGCCGTCCGCTTCTGTCCCGCTGACGAAGTTTCTACCGAAAACTCTCAGTGGAATGGCTCCGTGCCAGCCAACATTTTCCCTGTGATAATGATTGAAAACGATGGTCGCTTCCGGGACAGCCTGACGAACCTCGTCCACCAGTCGTTGCCAGTAGTGGCTGTACATGTCATAGCGCCACTTCACCCAGTGTTTGAAGGCCGGTAAAGACCAGTTATACTCCTTCGGAATCTCCAGGCCAGTCTCCTCCCTGAACCTTTCCTGACAATGGGGGCAGACGCAGGAGATAATGGCTGGCTGGTGCCAGATCGGGCTGAAGGAAGCGCCGTCAAACCACAGCCCGTCAAGGTCAAACTTCTGGAGGACCTCAATGGAGAAGCTAATCAGCGCCTGTCCGTAAGGAGAATTGATGCAACAGGCTACCTCGCGGTATTTCTCCAGACCCGGCGGGTCGATCACCAGATACTTCTGCCGCCAGTCCGGGTGTTCTCTGGCCGCGGACCTGGCCAGAATGAGCGCCAGCCAGCTCATTACGGAAATCCGCTTGTGGTGTAAAAACTGGACCCATGCTTTCAGGTTCTGCTCGTACTCAGGCCTTGCCTCAGACCACATCCCCAGATATCTGGAAGGATAACACGGTCCTTCCACCTGGTTGACCACCGAAATCCAGCGCGCCTGAACTCCCAGTTTGGCCATCAGGCTTTCGTAGTCCTCTGTTTTCAAGCCCCCGCAGGAACCATCCGGCACAGGTCTTTCTTCCAGACGAACCACGGTGCTGGTATAATTGCGCCAGCGGGCTTTGCGGTCTGTTCTCAGATCGTCAGCAATGCCCGTTTGAATTTCTACCACCTCAAATTTCAGGTTCCAGGCACGGTTACTGCTGATGACCCGGACACATAAAACATGCCGGCCAGCCGGAAGAGCCAGCAGCAGGCGATGTCGTTCGGCTTTATCCCGACGGAAACTATTACCTTCCCTGGTGGCATAAACTTCCTGTCCATCCAGCCACCACACCGCGCGCCAGTCAGCATCATAGGCCAGGGTAACGGTGAAATCTTTTGAAGTTTTTAGCAGCGTAAAAGCGAGGGCCTGGTTGCGGACACCGGTGCTGCTACGGTCAACTACCGGCGAAAGGTGTTTTTCTAAGTCAAGAAGACCTTCCGCAAGGGTAATTTCTTTAACTGGTATTTCTCTACCTTCAAAGGAACAGACCCGGGGAATTTCTCTGGCTCCATCCAGGGGAAAAGGGAACCAGAGGGGTTGACCCTGGGCGGCAAAAAAGGGCCCGACCAGTGTCCATCTCCGGAAAAATTGTGACGTGTTTTTCATGGTTTTTATCCTCTGACTGCCAGTGCAGCTGGTTAGACCTCGTGAAAATCCTGTTTGATAAAATTCCGGTACCAGTTTTCGTATTCTTCAGGAGTGGCTAAGTGTATCTGGAAAGGAGCCTCCGGAAATTTCTTCTTCAGGCCTACCTTTATCTTTGCCTGAGAAAGTAAATCTCCGGGCATGTCTGGAGAGATGACTAAAATGTCAATATCGCTGTCTGGTTGGTAGTCGCCTCTTGCCGCTGAGCCGAAAATTAGCACTCTCACCTCAGGAAAATTCCTTTTAAGCCAGCGCTTCATCTTTCTCGCATAGGGCAGCGGGTTTCGCAAATACTTTTCGGCCTGCTGGTTTATCTCCGCCATCACCTTATACAAACTTTTCATTCAGGGTTTTCTCCATAAAGGCGATGAACTTTTTCGCAAACTCCGAGAGACTTTTCACTTCCTTGCGGGTAAATTCCCACGGTAGATAATGGCTGGAAATGTAAGCGTCCTCCATCATTCTGAACTCTAAAACATGCCTTTCGTAAAATTTCAGGATTGTTACCTTCCGGTAGATTTCAGAGATTTCCTGCAGTAGCCTTTCCAGGTAATGCGTTCGGGGAAAGTCACCAACTTTTTTCCATAAGAGGTGCTTTAGCCATAGCTGGACAGCCTGCTCCACATCCAGAGCCACCAGGTTATATCTCAACTTATGCAGGTCTTCCTCAGCCCTTTCCCAGAATTCTCGTGCTCTTTTCTTCAGGTAGTTTTTTTGTTCGCTCAAAGCTGCCGCCTCCGGGTTTAGTTTATGGCAGAGGGTCCTCTCTGTCAAAACTCGGTTTTGCCAGTGACCAGCCTGCTGCTTGACACGAAGGAGCAGGTGTGGTACAATGTTTTCATACAAGAGGGGAGAAATGACTTCAACCTGGACTTTTGAAGACCTCAACCATGGAGTTTTTCCCGGGAGAGTGTCTTTTTCGCCATCGCATTTAAGGAGGCAGCATTTCAGGAAGAGACCATCCGGTTTCACGCTCATAGAACTCTTAGTTGTCATCGCCATTATTGCCATTTTAGCCGCGATGCTTTTGCCGGCCCTTTCCAAAGCCAGGGAGAAAGCCAGGGAAGCCATCTGTATAAACAACCTGAAACAGTTAGGTCTGGCGCACAAGATGTACATGGAGGACTTTGGCTACATTATGGCAGTTTATAGCGGCACCGGAAGCTCCTGGAAAAGGGGCTGGAAGTATCTGCTTTTGCCTTACACCAATAACAATGTCGGACTTTTCTATTGCCCCACGGATAGACAGGTTTTTGAGAAGTACCAGGAGTTGTATCCAGGCATCGGCGTTCCCACCATTTCTTCTTACGGGATGAATATCTGTGCCTGCGGCTGGTACATTACGGAAGCCTACCCGCATCCTTACGCACCGACAGATACTATCAGAGACCCGGAGACACTGATTGACCTGGTGGAGATTGACCCGCCGGGTGTGAACGTCTGGTACTGGGGTTCCTGGTTGTACGCCAATCCGGGAAAGACCAGCTGGGATAGCACCGGTCAGGCCACCAGTGTTTCCCGGCGTCACCGGGGTGGCGCCAATGTACTGTTTTTTGATGGTCATGTGGCCTGGTTTACCCACGATGAACTGGAAAGAGATGATTTGCCTTACAGCGCTCTGGGCTACAAAGGAATACCAGGAAAGTTGAGATGGTACGGAACCGGTTCCTACTGGTAAT
>JAKPFT010000036.1 GCA_029551285.1 bacterium
GTCCAGTCAGGAGCCGTGACAGTCATTTCCACAACGGCGCGATTGGTCTGCCCGCGCATTTGCTGGTCCATCTTCTGCATGATTTCTTCCGCGGAAAGCCCGCTCTCAGCCGCGAAGGCAGAGCGGCTGAGAAACGAACAGGAAAAAAGGAGGAGTTTGACGGAAAACTTTTTTAACATGCCGCCTTTTGGTAGCAAACTGACGATTTGAAGATAGATTCCGGTTTCAGCCGGACTGTCTGCCTGGCTCTGACCGGCCCCGTTTATGATAACCTACCTGGTCCGGCCCGGTCAACCGGATGGTTCTGACCGCCGGCTTCCGTTTCAGTGGGAACTGCGATTGAAGAACAGCAGGCTGGCTTCCGCCAGGAGGAAAAAGATGCTCATGGTAGTAATCGCCAGCCATCGGCGCTTTCCCTGATATTTCTGCAGGATAAAACCAGCCAGAGTAAGATTAAGCATGAAATAAAGGCTGAAAACACCGGCGACACTGACTACCAGCCAAAAAAAAACATTGCTGGCACACCAGGATTAAGAGCGCAGCAAAGTGAAAAAACCAGGGAAATGGCGGCCGCCTGGTGCCAGTATCTGGCCCGACCATCGTTTTCTAATTTTTCATGTTTTCTTCTCATGGCGGAATAAAATAGCGGTAGAAGCAGAAAACTGATAGCGGTGCCAGCGGCTAACCCCAGACCGAAACGAAAGGTGTGGCTGTGGTGCCACCATCCAGAAGCAGAACCAAGGCCTTCCACGGACATCGTCAGAATAACCAGAAGCGCCAGCCAGGTTGAAAGTGTGGTTGGGGAAAGAAAGTTTTTCCGGTAACTGGTCAGAATTTGAATGACCAGGCTGACCAGAAAACCCCCGTAGAGTCCGGTGCAGCGGGCACAGAGAGGCAGAAAAACACCGTTAAGCGACCATGTACGACTGGCCTGCTGATGGCAAACCAGTGACATTATCCCGTAAATCCAGGCAAAACAGGGGTTCATCTTATTCGGAGCTAACAGGCAGGTTTTCCCGGTATAACGGGTAGTGGTTCAGTCTTTTCAGTTTCAGGGGCAGCCGCCTGTTTTTCTAATTCTTTTCCGGCTACAGCAGCGGCTGGTTTCGGGAAACTCTTTATCCCGGGATAAACTTTGCGTTTGTAGGGCGGCTGTTTTGGTGGCCGGGGTAGTTTCCTGAACACCAGTCCCACCAGGCAAGCTAAAACCAGCAGGTAAGACTTGACGCGGCTGGAAAACCCTAACGGTCCAAACTCCCGCAGATATTCCCGCCGCAGTCTTTCCACCTTTTCTCTAACTGCCGGCGTCGGCAAGAAAAGTCTTACCGCGGTAAGCACCGGTCTGCTTTCCCGGCACCAGCGTTCGTGGTAGGCGGTCCGCTCACGAATACGCGGGTCCTGATGGTTCTTGCACCAGCGGTACCCCTGAAGGTAGACTTCAAAGGAACGCAGCACCGAAGGACCATTAATTTCGTAAAGAAGCCGCTGGGTTTTCCTGACGCCACGGAAAACTTCCTGATCAGTTAGACGAAGATGGTCATGCATCGCAGCGTAAAGGTGGAAGCCTTTCCAGCGGAAGCCCTCGGTGCGCAATCTTTTCTCCGCCTCCAGCTTTTTCCAGAGGCGCGTGCCCGGGCAGGGCATCAGGCTGGAAATCTGAGAAAAGGTGGGATTAAGCCGAACCACGTGGGCGATGTCCTCGTCCAGATTTTCAGGAGTGTGATGGTCCCAGCCGACGATGAAGGACCCGACCGTGGTGATGCCGGCAGCATGCAGGGCATCAAAAAGTTCCACGATATCTCGGCCCTGACGCTTGGGAAGATGGGTGAATTTTGACTCAATACCAATCCAGAGCGATTGAACGCCCATGCGCACCAGTTCGTCTATAGTAAACGCCGAAAGAGCCCGCACACTGGCAAAGGCTCCCCAGTGGATACGGTCAAGGGTCAGCGTTTTCTCCCGGTCAATGAGCCTGGCCAGTTCCCTGACATAGTCAGGGTCGTCAAAGAAGTCTTCGTCAAAAATCCAGATGAATCCGTAGCGCCGCTCGGTTAGGCGGCGTTTCATAATAGACCAGAGTTCGGCAGGGGAAATCAGGCGCACCTTACGGTAGTGAAAAAAGGCAGAGGTGGCGCAGAATTCGCAGGCTCCTCTACATCCCAGGGCGGAAATGATGTTGTTGAAGTAGTAGCGAACTCCCAGAATGCGCAGCGGACATGGGTCAAAATCCTGTCGGATGGGTGCGTCCACCGGGTCGCCGAGCAGTTCCCGCATGAACCTGATACCTTCTCCACGGCAGACATAATCCACCAGAGAACGCAATTCTGCTTCCTGCTCAAAATTCTGGTCAAGACAGACCACGCCATATCCGCCGAGGATAATCTTCGTTTTCGGGGAAAGTCGCTTTATCAGCCGGCACATCGTCAGGACCTTCTCATAAAAAATTGACGCAGCAAAATGGATGCCCACATAGTCGTAGCCCTTCCTTAGTTCCTTTAAGAATTCGGAAAGGGTTGGGTTCTCTAAAACCACTGAGGGGGTAGAAATGTTCTGGGCAATGAGGTGCAAGGGAAGCGGTGGGTAGTAACTCTCAAAGGTAAAAATTTCCTGGCCCTTTGTCAGCCGACCAGCGTACAGGTCCATCATATTGGAGCCATCTTCAAAGGTGTCAAAAGGGCGATAAACAGAGGTAAAAAGGATTCCTGGCATAGAATTATTATAGCCCCGGTCAGCAGTGGCGTCAAAAACCAATCCTTTTCTCTACCGGGTGGGCTGACTTCCGGGCAACCAGACCTAACTGGCGAGCAGTGACTGCAAGTGTCTGTCAGGCGAGGGGAATTGGACTAATCCAATAATTTCTGATTAAGCCAATTAGATAGTACGCGATTAGATTTTGGCACAATCCGGGGGGAGAAATTGACAGGGGATTTTTTTGTGTTTAAATCCTATATGATGTATGATATAAGGCATAAGGAAATGGAAGAGATAAG
>JAKPFT010000037.1 GCA_029551285.1 bacterium
CTTATCTCTTCCATTTCCTTATGCCTTATATCATACATCATATAGGATTTAAACACAAAAAAATCCCCTGTCAATTTCTCCCCCCGGATTGTGCCAAAATCTAATCGCGTACTATCTAATTGGCTTAATCAGAAATTATTGCCCTTCCCGGAAAGATACCGGTTTCACCTTCTAACCCGGGCCTCAGAGTGATTGAAATTTAAGTAAACAGCCAACCACCTCCTGACCGGCTCATTCCCTTTTCCTCGGTCCGACTGAAGAAAAATCCATCGGCTGAAAGCCTATCCGGAAAGCCGGCGAGTCAGATGCCAGAGTAAAGTCAAAGGAGTCAAGGCTGGCAAACTTCGGGTCAGCAATTAGAGAGTGTCGGTCAAAACCAAGCGCCTGCCATTCTTTCAAGGACCTTCGTGTACCATCATCGCCGGCGTTTAAGACCGGCTCTGAATTTTCCACATCCCAGTAAAGGTTCCAGTCTGACTTTATCTGCCGGGTCTCCCCTCCGTAGTCTCCAGACCACATCGCCTGGCCCCGGGAAACCACAATGTTTCTTTCAAAGATAACGCCGGTGTGTGGTTCTATCCTGGAGTACCGAAGCATCTGCTGGCCGCCGAAAACAAAGATGTTGTTGCGGACAATGTTTTCCTGGCCGTAGTGCTGATGGAACAATTCCCGGTTGGTCCGATAACAGATGTTGTTTTCCAGGAGAATATAACTGGAACCTTCATCGGTGTATAAAGCCCAACCGCCGTAATCCCGGCAGGTAACATCGTGAATCAAGTTGTACCTCACTCTGGTTCCTACCTGGACGCCTAAGAGATAAACGCCGCCCATGTCGGAAAGTCTGCCGTGACCTAAGTCGTGAATGTGGTTGTACTCAATGATATTGCCGTAGGTGTGGCTTTCCTGATAGCCCCAGGTCCAGCCGACGGAAATGCCGGTATAGAAAAAGTTGTAGATATGGTTGTGAATTATCTGGTTTCCGCTGGCATTACCCACCAGGACGCCTACGGCGCTCGGGTAAAGAATTCCACCATCGCCGATTTCACAGTCAGCAACGACATTCCGGCAGCAACCGTGCCAGATTCTCACTCCGCCTGCGCCCAGGTCACTTAACCGGCAGCGGACAAGCCTGATGTCGTGACAGTCCTTCTCCAGGCCCACGCCGTAGGTTCCCAGGTGAGAAAACTGGCAGTTCTGGAAAAGGCAGTTTCTAACAGCCTGCAATCTGATCGCTGCCGGCACACCCATGGAAGCCTGGGCGGAACCGGCAAAATCCTCCGGGACAGGCCATTCGTTGTGAGCGAAATTCAAGTTCCTGAAAATAACGTTCTCTACCTTCAGCCCCTCAGCCTCAACCTGACCATCAAACCTGACCAGAGTGTCCAGGTAAGGAGCCACCACCTGGCACTCATTCAGTTTTTCTCCCGGCAGAGGCAGATAGTAAAGACAGCCCTGGCTCCGGTCAAGATACCACTGTCCGGGTTTGTTAAGGGCTTCAAAGACATTTTCTATGATGTAAGGTGCGCCTTCGGTGGAGTGGTCTTTCGTCAGTCTCATTCCGGTACTCCGGTCAAGATAGACAACTTTTTCCTGCTCATCCACCCGCTCTACCCTCGTATGGATACACACCCACAGAATGAGAAAGGTGATTTCCACATCCTTCAGGTTGCGCCAGTTACTCTGAAACTGTTCTCCCTGATAGCCGAAACGTTTTACCCCCCGGCGCATTGTGGCCCAGCCACCGGTCAGGTCAGAATCAAGAACTCTATCCACCTGATACTCTCCTTCTTCCGGAAGCCCTGGCCGGTAACGACGCTGGCCGTTTACCCAGAGTTGCCGGAAGTACCATTTACCCTCCTTCACTTCAGGAAGCTCCGCTACCCAACCTTTCTGCCCGTTCACCGTGGTTTCCCTCCAGCCGGTAATCAATCGGCCGCCACTCAAGGTTACCTCCTCGTTCTGGTAGGAGGTGAAAATTAATGGATAGTCAATCTGACCGGCGCCTCTGGCCGGCCGCTCCCCGGCCGCGCCTGAATCTGCTGGAGTAAAGACAATGGGTTGCTTCAGGTAGTAGGTACCCTGCCGAAAATAGACACACACCGGCCAGGAAATCTCACCTTTCTGCTTTAACTTTCTGATAGCCGCCAGGGCTGCTTCTGGACTGGCCAGCGGGCCATCGGTCATTTCAGCGTTCGGTTCCGGAAGAGTCCCTGACCACCGGTCGTCACCGTCAGGCGCCACATAAAAACAGGTTGACTTTTCTGTAACCTTACAGCTTTCCATCACTCAACCTCCTGGTATTATCTGTTCGTGGTTCCCATGAGAAGAATACAACTGTCAGAAAATGGTTCCTTTGAAGATTACCTTCTCCCTGGCGGGAGCAGCGGCTCGTCCGGGTTCAGCCCATCCGGGTCATTCAACCTGGCCGTCTCCGGCAAGGGAATGTCTCCGGCCAGAAGTGGGTCAGCGGTGGCCTTCATCCAGTTCTCCAGTCTGGTCTGCATCTCCATCAGTACTTCCCTGGCTCCGGGCGATTCCGCCAGATTGCTGGTTTCATTCGGGTCAAAGAGTAAATCGTAGAGTTCTTCCCGGGCCAGGCGCTGGCTTCCCCAGCCGTGCTGGAGCCAGAGAGACTTACTCGGTCCGGCGTCAGTGTTGGGCAAAACCGGCGTTTCATGGTTATGATATCTTTTCAGATACTTCCACCGTCTGGTGCGCACACAGCGTGAAGGTTCGTAAGCCGCATGATAATTAATCTCGGCAAAGATTTCCTCACGGACAGGGTCATGGCCTTCAACCAGTGGAAGAAGGGAAACGCCTGCCAGCCAGTCCGGTTCTGGAAGGCGCAGGTAACGACAGAGTGTGGGAAAGATATCCACCTGACTGACCAGTTCATCCACCACCCTGCCCCCGCGGAAAGGTTCCGGACCGCGCATGATCAGCATTACCCGGATACCACCGTCATAAAGAGTACACTTCATCCGGGGAAAGGCCGGGCCGTGGTCAGTGGTGCAGATAATGAGGGTTCTTTTTAGAAGCTTCGTTTGCCGGAGTATCTCTAAAAGGTGCCCGATTTCCTCGTCCAGCCGGCTGGCCAGAAGTTTAAATCCTGCCATATCGGCTCTGGTTTCCGGCGTATCCGGCAGCGGTTCCGGAGCAAGACAGTAGCGGCTCTGCTCCTGCTCAACCCTGGGAAAAGGCCGGTGGGTTTCATAAAAGCCCGCGGAAAGGAAAAAGGGTTCAGGAGGGTTCTGACTCAGAAACTTACCGGCCTGCAGGTGCACCGGCCCTGCTGCTCCCAGAAAACCATCATAGCCGATAGTTTTCCAGGGCTGAGGAAACATATTCTCACCGGCCTCGTGCTGGACACCACTTAGAAAAGTCTTGTAGCCGGCTTTTTTGAGGGTGTTTACCAGATGACAGGAGTAATCGTTCAAACGGAAACCGCGGTGCGCCAGACCTAACATTCCGTTCTGATGAGGATACTGGCCGGTAAGTAAGGCTGCCCGGCTGGGTGAGCAGGTGGGACCGGCGCAGAAAGCCTGGCGGAAGAGCACCCCTTCTTCAGCCAGTCGCTGGAGATTGGGCGTGGCGACCGCATAACCATAAGGCTGAACATATCGGCCGGTATCATGAGAGTGAAGGTAAACAACATTCAGCCTTTTTTCTGCCAATTTTTCTCCCTTTTTCCGCTTCAACCTGACCTGTTTTCACACCCCGGCCAGCACCTTCTCCAGTTGGCGAATAAAGTAGCAGTAGTTCTGGAAAGAAATGTCCGCAGAAACTGAATGGTCAATCGCCGGAATAAACCCACCTTCTTCAATCAGCGGTCGGTTGCGCTCAATCTCCCGGTCAATCGCGGCCGGACCGCTGGCCACCTCTCTCTTGTCAATTCCACCGATTATTCTTATTTGTTTTCCCCAGCGCCGTCGTAACTCCCCCGGAGACATGCCCGCGGCGACCTCGCAGGGAGCCACAGTGTTTATTCCCACCCTGAGCATATCCTCAAGAAGTGGCTTTAAATCTCCGTCGCTGTCATACCAGCTCAGCTGGATGCCGCAGCCCGCGGCTGTCTCCATAGCCTTTCGGTAACGCGGCAGAATCAACCGCCGGAACATCGCTGGAGAAATCAGAGGACCGGCTTTGTAGGCGATATCTTCGCCAAAACCGATGCAGTCAACCCTTACCCGGCGGGAGGTTTCTCTTATCCCGGCCACTACCACCGTTAGATAACGTTCAAAAAGTTCTTCCACCAGGTCCGGGGCATCGTAAAGAAGGTAACTGGCTACCTCAACTCCGGATAGGGAACGCAGTGTCCAGTAATAGCAGCCACCATCCACCACGGTGATGACATCTTCCTTTTCTGCTGCGGATATCTTCTTCTCCCGGTCAGGACCAGAACGAGCCTCCATCGGCTCCACCTGATAATGTTCGTCTATCACCCGGCGCAAATCAGCCGCATTCTTTACTGGAAATTCCAGAAATTCGTAAACCGAAGGGTGGTCAATCAGTGTTTTCACCCGGCGACCGTAACTATCCACGGAAATCCTTACCCCATCCTTCTCTTCAATAATCTTTTCTTCATAAGGAGGCCACAGCCCGGTGTGCGGACCGACATAGACGGAACGCAGAGGCTTAACCCCAAGATAATTGTGAACATCCATACCTTCCGGCAGACCTTCCCTCCGCCAGCGGTTGAGCGTCTCCGGCCAGATACCCACGGTGTGCAGAGGTTTTCTGTCCACGCTCTGATACTTCAGCGTCCGGATAAATCTTTCCCGGTTGGTCATGCAACTCCTTTTACATTTGAGCGTCAGGCCCGATGGGCATTTCTGCCTCCACAGTTCTGGCTTTCTCCCTGCAAAGAATGAGAATGTCAGCGGTAATTGGGCGAAAACCGGTCGGGTCAAGTAGACTGCACCGACAGCAGGCCACCCCGTTTTCTTCAAGTGACTTCAGGGCGGCTGGCTCCCAGAGAGGAATTCTGGCCGTGACCGTTTCTCCTGGCTCGGCCTCTATCCGAAAATCACGGAAATCACGGCTAATGCCCATCCAGCGGCTTCCGGCGCTTTGCTGGGTTCGCAGAAGACACTGGTTCAGGTTGTAGGAGTTGTAGTGATTGGTCAACGGAAATTCAATAAAATCCTGCCCTTTCTCCCAGAAGACACGGCCAGGAAATTTTACCGGGCTAAAGGCTACCCGGAGCGCCCAGAAATACGGTTTGGGCAGTAACTCTGCAGTCATCACTCCCCAGTCTGCATCTTCAGCCCACCGCACCCAGCCCCAGGGATTTCTTCCGGAACCAGAACACATCCAGGGAAAGTATGCCCCCCCGAGACAGGTGGGGTCCTCCCTCATAAAACCCCACTCCCGTTCCAGCCTTTCAATGAAAACCTGGAGCGAATTTTTCCCGCTGAGCGGGTCCGGAGGATTTTCATCAATCACGGAAAGATACGGCGCGTTAAGCAGGTCCGGCATCATGTTGAAAATCCCGTATTCGGAACTGAACCAGACCCCGCTCCAGCCTTTCGCCAGGGCTTCTTCCCGGGTAACCTCTTCCATGTCTCCTTCCCAGGACCGTGGATTAGCAATCCGGCCGGTCCGGTGCATCTCCTTAACCAGAGAAAAGTTGTAGTGGGTGTCGGCAATATCTCCCACCCTCACCTCAAAAATTGCTTTGATTTTATTGGCCGGACCGGGAGGAGGAAACATCGTGGGCCGTTCCGGGTCAAGCCGCTTGCAGAAACGATTGAAAATCCGGAGATGATTCCACCCATCTTCAGCCACAGAAGCGTTCAGTGGCAGATTCTCGTTGCCCACACTCCAGACCATTACGGAAACATGGTGTCGGTCCCGGAGTATTCCGCCCTGGATTCTCATTAAAGCCGGGCCAACCCATTCCGGGTCATGAATGTAGTCTGTCCCCCAGTCAATCGGCAATTCCTGAAGGAGGTAGATACCTAATTCATCGCACAACTCGGCCAGGCAGGCTGGACCCAGAAAATGGGTCCTGATGGCATTGACATTGGCCTTCTTCATCAGACTGAGATTGCGTCTGAGCCACTCTCGGGGAGTGTACATGCCACCTTCCGGGTGGTAGGTAAGATGGTTCACTCCCCGAAACTTAATAAAGTGTCCGTTGAGCCTGGGCCCCGCCGGAGAGAGTTCCAGCCGGCGGAAGCCTGTCCGGTAGGTGAAACGTTGCTCCGGCTGATTTTTCACCAGAAGTTTGAGACCCGCAGTGTAAAGATGGGGTTGCTCGTCATTCCAGAGGAGCGGTTTTCCCACCGGCAGAGAAAGAGGAAGAGTCAGGGAAGTTCTCGCTGATATCTTAAAGGGACAGGAAATCTTACCCACCTGTTTTCCCAGAGGGTCTAATAGCGTTAGTTCCACCCGGCCCTGGCCCGGGCCGGCGTAACTGCAAACGGTCACTGTGCCGGTGACCTCACCGGAATTAAGATTTTCTCCGAGACGGCTGGCCAGGTGGTAGCCGGATAACTGAACCGGCTCGGTCGCAAAGAGATAAGCCGGCTGGGCCAGCCCGCAGAATTCCACGGCATGCCTGACCATGTCCATCTTGTGAAACCGGTGTTTCCTCCAGAGTCTAACCGCTATCAGCACTTCAGTTCCGGGAACAACCTTATCGGTAACATCAAACTCAACCGGAGTAAGACCGCTCCAGTGACCACCAACTTTTTCTCCGTTGACATAAACTTCACCCGCAGGGTAAATCGCGTCAAAACGAAGATAAATCCGCTTACCGGTCCATTCCTTCGGACAGTAAACCCGCCGGCGGATAATCGCGCCATCCCGGTCAGGGATGTGGGTCTGCGTCACCCGATTCCAGTTCGGAATAACCTGGCGGTGGGCTTCCGGGTCAGCGTAGAAAACCTTGCCAGGCTGTTCTACCGTTTCCCAGCGGCGGTCATCCAGTTCCGGAGAAACGAGGGTCTTTTCTGACTGACCGAAGGGCCAGCGTTTCACCTGCCAGGCGCCGTTGAGACTTAAAAAAGAACCGTCCGGCACCGGAGTATAAGATACCGGCGTTAAGACTGTTTTGCGGCCATCAGGAAAAACCACCTCCGTGGTCGTTTTAATCGTCAACTGCTTTTCTATCAACTGGTCGCCATCAATCAGCATGTCTCTCCTTTCTGTTTATTTCTTCCACTCTCCTGTCTCATCAAGACAAACCCTCACGGGATTATTTTCACTGGGGCGCTACCGCTGCCTGTCACTCGTTAGTCCGCATCGGAACTACTTAAACTCCGATTCTTTAAGATATTGAGCCTGAAGGTCTCTTAAAAAACCGGCACGTCCGGGCAAGGTGTAGTCCTCAATCATGGGGGTAATCCTGTGGCGATAGAAAAACCGTTCCACCGGTTCAAAATCCTTCGGGATACTACCGTGGACATCGTAAAGACGGGAAATCATCTGCACCCCCGGCACCAGCCACCGGTAGATTTCCCAGTTTCTCAAGCCAGCCCGGGGATAATAGCCTGACTCCTTCGCCCAGGCAGCCTGGCCGGCTTCATAAAAGTCTGTCTCGGTATAGGCGCCGGTGAAAGGCATAATGGCGTCGCACTGGTGTTCCGCGAAGGTCTGAATCCCCGGACCCATCTTTTCGCGAAGAAACTGCATAATCTTCACATCTTCCCATCTTGCCCCGAAACTGTCCAGGTAAAACAGGGAGCAACCTAACTCCATCATGTTTTTAAATCTTTGCCAGAGAAGTTCCAGTTGCTGACCATCTTCAGGATTTATGCGGACCGTGCCGTCCTTCTGCCAGTCAATCCTGACAGCCATTTCGCCCGGCCGGGTACAAACTCCGTGCCGCAAGCCAGCTTCCCGGAAACGCCGGTCAATCACTGTCCAGTTTCTTTTCACTTCCGGTGGTAAAACATCAAAGTCAGGCCGGTACATAGCACCTCTGGGGTCAGTGCCGGACTGCCCCCAGATAATGACACCGTGACCATTGGCCGTCTTCAACGCCGGCACCAGCGTATCACAGAAAGCCTTAACTCCTTCGGCCAGGTCCAGTCTCCGGAAGCCGCCGTGGAAACCGTAAGGATTTTCCGGGCTGATGGATTCCACATTCCGGTTGACATGGGCTACTGCCAGTAACCGGTAGTCGGCCTGGTACCTCACCGGACCCAGTACTTTCTGGAAATAATCCCGGTAGGGTTCCAGCAGGTGTGACCACCTTTTCTCCCGGCTGAGGCGCAGGATGAACTGAAAACTGTTGGCTCCTCCGGCAGGAACTGCCTCCGCCACAAAAAAGGAAAGGTGCCTGGGATTTTTCACTTCCTGTTTGCTCCAGTCAGGAAGATCCCAGAGGAAAAGTGTTCGCCGCAAGGTCTGACCAGCTGGACTCAGGCCTACCCCGAAGTCCTTCCCGGTAGCATAACTCCCGCCTATCCTGTTGAGGTGCGAAGGATGAAAACATCCCCCTTCTGTTGCCTGCAGGTAACTGATGTGCCAGACAGGCATGATGCCCTCGGGGTTTTCTCCAAAGTCAAAGGTCAGCGAGCCAAACCGGCTCACCCTGATAGTTTTTTCAGAAAAATTCTCCACCCTGACCTTCACCAGCACATCTTCCCCGCGGAAAAAGTAGTCAAACGCTGCCCGGAACTGCGGATATTCCTGGACCACGCTGACGGAGTTTTCTCCAGTACGCTGGAAGGTGCTTGCTGTCATCTTCCAGGAAGCATCTAACTTGCCGGCCCGGGTAAACATCCAGTCAGCCGGCTGAAAAAGCCACTGACCCCGGGCAACGGTTTTCTCACCCAGGTCAATCTGAGACAGTCCCTTCCCGGAGACGACATAACGGGTACCGTCCGGGCTCTGATAAACAAAGTTATCGCCTGCCCTGACGCCAGAACTCGCCAGCAGCCAGACTACCAGTGAGCAAAGAATAACTTTTCTGTTTCTACCAGAGGTCATTTTTTCTTCTTGAGAGGCAGAAGTTGAGCCTGCAACAGTTTCACTTCCCATCCGGACAGGTTGATGGTGTCAGTTTCCACAACCTTTCCTGTTTCCGCATCCTGCCAGCGCACCGGCTGGTATTTTTTCCCGGGGCTCACCTTAACTTTCTCCGGGTTTTTGTTCCAGTTGATCAGGGTGACCAGCAGAGCCCTGTCCCGGGGCCGCCACAGCGCCAGCCATTTGACCGCCTGGTTGTTGACAGAAACTTCCGGCACATCGGTTCTCTCCGGCTTCTCCCAGTAGTTGATAACGAGACAGCCTGGCTGGCCGTAGCCAAATTCCCGCACCAGTTTTTCCAGACTGTTCTCGGCCCGAAGAATCTCATGCGTGAAGCGAAAGCCCCATTCTGCCCGCTCAACCCCTTCTGGAGCTTTCTGCCCCACGGGTTTATTCTTGGTGCCGATGATGGGGTAGAGAGCATGGGGGTAATTGCCGGCTTGACGGCCGATCATTTCTGCCAGTAACACTTCCGGAGGAAAAGGCTCTTCCCCATTTTTCCAGGCCCACTCGTTGTCCAGGCTGATGTCCGCCCAGGTGACCACCGGCAAAATGTTTCCGTTGGTCATGTGCACGCTTTTCAACAGCGGGAACTCCGTCAGCACCTGGCAATCCTGCTGGAGACACCACATTCGGCGGTGGTACTCCCGCAGTTCCCAGATACAGGCTGAAGGTTGTACCTGACCGTCTTCCCTGACATAGGCGTCAGAAAGATGCACATTTTCCCAGTTACGCGGATAGGTATTATCGCAGTACATACCCAGGCCCCGGCTCATCCACTGGAAGGCATGCCAGAGTGCAAAGTCCTGGTAACTGCGACACCCGTTGATGGCCGCACCCGTGCCTGGCTGCTGTCTGGACCAGGCCCGCTCAGTATACTGCTTTAATCCCCACTCATCCTGGAAAACCTCCCATTCCGGACTGGTAATGTCCTGGGCGTGTTCCTCAAAGTAGATTAACTGAGGTTTCTTTCCCCGGTGAGAGATGCTGTTCATTCCTGAATAGACATGCCTGGTTCTGTCTTCCACCTGCTCCGGATTATCGGCAATGATTCGCTTAATCTTGTTTTCCACCCACTCTTTGAGAAATTTCTGGTTGACCCTGCCTGTTTTTCTGGCGATGAGCAACTCGTCGGCAAAGGTGTAGTCGCGGTCAGCCGGGTACTTGCCGGCGAAATGCGGGATAATGCCCCAGTAACCGTTAGAGCCGCCGTGCATGGGAATATCCTCAGCCAGACGCCAGTTTTTCGGCATCGGCTTGGTGGGCGAAGCCTGCAAACCGAAGACGATTTTCCTCGTAGCCGAAAGCGTCACCGGCCGGTTAATCAGGTAGATGTCCAGCGTCAGGGTGCGGCCCTTCCTGGTGAGAACCTGAACAGACCTGTTATCATCGGTTACCCAGCCGCGGTCGTTATTGGCAAACCAGGCCAGCCCTCTTTCCGGACCTCCCAGCCAGATATAGGGTAGAAAGGTGCCCAACATCGGGCCGTTGCCGGTCTGGCTGCTTTCCCAGACAACCCCCTGCCCCGAAGGAACGGCTCCGGTCGGATTGTGTCTGATGCTTCCGCTCTGCATAACATGCCAGAGACTGACCAGTTCGTCCTTCAGGGGGATAGAAACAGCCAGCCAGCGAATCTCCTGTGGTTTTCGGCCGGGCAGAAGCGCCATCTCCACCCGCATGCATCCGTCCACTTCAATCAGAGACCTGGTTTCAATCACCAGGGCTTCTGACTCAGCCCGGGCGAGACATTGGGCCGCAGTTGGCCGGCTGGTAAGATTAACTGTCCCCGTCTTCCACTTAAGCGGTCCCTGGCTGGTTTCTCCCTTAATCTCCATCGGGCCCTGAAGAATTTCTTTGCCAGCACTGATGACGTTTTCCCAGAGACCAAAGGCGTTCAGGGTGTAACGTCTGAGAACGACCTCCACGGTTTTCCCGCTGTGCTTTACCGGCTGAAAAGGCGGATAAACCTTATCGCAAAGACCCAGTGTATTACCTTCCCAGGGAAAATGAAGCCGCACAAATTCTCGCTGGAAGGAGGTCTTCTCAGCCAGGTTTTCCAGCGAGGCCACCACCTTATAGGTTCCGTCCGGCAGGTCAGGAAGGTCCAGCAGGGCTTCGCCTTTGCCTCCAGGCATCGTCAATTTCACCGTCTTAATTTCCTTCCCGGCAGCATCAAGAATTTTGACCTGGCCTTTTAGGGTCTTATCCCTCGCCAGCCGGTCGCTCAGGTCAAGAAAAACAGCCAGCCGGTTAGAAGAAGGGTAATAGGCAATAAAGAAGTTCTGGCTTTCACTCAACGGTGCCGAGATTTCCCAGATTTTTCTCCGTGGCGGCCGCACGACAAAATGGTGAGAAAAAATTGGCTGGCTTTCCTGTTCAATCTTGACCTGAAAGGTGTGTTCCGCCTCTTTCTGAAAACGGCCCGCCGGAGAAGAAAACTGCCACTCCAGAGTTTTCCCGGGCAGAATTTGCAGTTGCTCTTCCCTGTCCAGAGCCGGCATGGTCGTTGACTCCACTCTGGCCGCGGCTTTCACCGCCACCGTACGGGAAGTAGTGTTAGTTAGATTTACCCGGTAATCAAAAATCCCGGCCAATACCTGTCCCAGGCTTTTTTCCTGAATGACCACACCTTCTGACAGGAGTTGAAAGACAGGATAGTTTTCCCAGTCGGCAAAACCAGGCACCGGCAGAACCGGCATTTGCATCCACGGTCTTTTCCAGTTGCGAGCCATCATCAGACCAATCTCGGCCGGTAGTGGCGGACATTGAGTTAGCCCCAGGGAACGCCACGGAACCGCCAGTTCCACCTGCCAGGCGTTTTCCTTCTGGTTGACGGTGGCGGCAAAGCGGTGGCCTTTCAGGTCCCAGCCGGTATCCGGTACGCCTTTTTTGGGGTCAAAAACTACATCCAGCAGTGTTCCCAGATGATTAATAATCAACTGGTAGTAACGGGTATCGCCTTCTCCCCGGAGTCTATTCTTCCGGTTAGGGTCAATCCAGATTTCCACGCTATCATCGTAACAGGTGTTCTCATCATGCCGCTTCACCGTGGTGATAAGATGGCTGTCCGGCGCCATTTCCGTTGACATACCGAAGTAAAGTCCTTCCCGGTCAAACCCGACCAGGGTGTAACCCTGGCGCGGCTCCAGGACCGGCACTTTCCCCAGAGTGACGAAACCGAGAATTTTACTGGCACCTGCCCATTCCTCCGGCCCGATCACACCGTCAATGACCGGCGGCTTACTCATTGCCACCAGTGGCACCCGGCACGGCTGGCTGAACGCCGAAGCCAGTCCTCCCAGTAAAGCAACAACAAAGGTTAACGCTTTTCCTTTCACTTTTTCCCCCTTTCTATGCTTACCGTCTGACCGGTTTGTGCGGAAATTCGGCCAGCCACCAGGACTTCAATCGCCCGGCGGACCTCTTCCGGCTTTACCAGGAGTTCTTCCTGGCCGGCCAGCACCCGGGCAATATTCTCGTAGTAGTTGCGCCAGCGGCCTGGCAGGGTAGGTACCAACTCTTCCTCACCCGTAGCCCTCTTTAATTTTCCGTAAAAAGCTGGGTCTTCCTCAGCCGCATCAATGTCTCCGGCCACCATGGCTTTTTCCTGCGGGTCAAGGCCGTACTTGATGAAGGTGCCGGCTGTTCCGCAGGCATAAAACCTGGGTTTGGTAATCGCGTTCAGGCTGGAAAGGTCACACACTGCGGTGGAACCTTCCGCAAAGGTAATTACCAGCAGCGCACTGCTTTCGGTATCAGCCGTTTCAAAATCAAACTGAAGTCTGCCGTAAACTGTTTCCACCGGTGAAGAAAAAAATAGCAGCGTCTGGTCCACCAGGTGCGCACCAAGGTCATAGTAGCGGCCGCCACCCTGCTTGGCACTGGCTCGCCAGCCCCGCATTGGACCAAAACCCTGCCAGGCCATTTCCAGCCACCGCAGCCGGCCCAGTCTTCCTTCAGCAACCAGTTTCTTCAGGGTTAAAAAGTCACCGTCCCACCGCCGGTTCTGAAAAACGCTTAAGAGCCGTCCGGTCTGCCGGCTGGTTTCTATCATCCAGTCGCATTCTTCCAGGGTTAAGCACATTACCTTGTCGGTGACGACATGCTTACCGGCTTTCATCGCCTGCACGGCTAACTGGGCGTGGGTGCTGTTAGGTGTGGCCAGGACTACCAGGTCTACTTCTCGGTCGGCCAGCACGCTTTCAAAATCAGGGTAGGCGCGACAGCCCTGTTCCCTTTCAATCTGCTGCCTAACTTCGGCCCGCCGGCTGGCCACTCCGTAAAGTTTCAGTCCCGGCACCAGCTTAATCAGGTAAGAGTGAAAGCACCGGCCAGCGTATCCATAGCCAATCACGACCACATTGGCTGGTTTGGCCATACCTGCTCCCGTTGAAATTTTTCAACTCTTGACTGGATTGAGCAACCAGATACCGAGGTCCTGCGCGTCAACAGAAAGCCTCAAACTGGCCAGTTCTTTTCCGGTTACCCGGAAAGCCTTTTCGGCACTGCCCACCGGCACCACCGAAAAACGTTGCTTCTCCCGGATTTCCAGCCGCTTCAAGTTCAAACAGCACTCCACAGTTACCGCCTGTTCGTTCCGGTTAATCACAAAAAGAACCAGATGCCCCTTCCGGTGACGGTGAAGGTCAGTCGTGACCAGAGGTCTCTGGCAGAAGACATAGGGAGACAATCCTTCCTCTTTCAGGACCATCCGCAGGATGTCCGGTGAGGGGTTTGTTCCCAGGTAGATAACCCTACCCTTGCCCACCGGCTGACTGTATCCAGCCACAAACTCTTTCGGCCTGGCCGCGCCGATGTCCACCAGAGTTTCCTTAGCCTGGGTGGTCAGCCTCACCACCAGCGGTTTGCCCGGCACCTTCCGGAAGTACACAAAGTTTACCTTGCAGTCACAGTGGCCACCCCGTGTGAGAAGGAAAGATTCCTGCCCGTAGATAATGCTCACCGGCAGGTTGGTCGGTCTGGCGCCTTCCGGTTCCAGAAAAGGTAACCCGGAAATGGGTTGCTCAGACTCATCGCTTCGCGGATAACGGGAGAAGGTAATCAGCGTTCCCCCGCTGGTCACAAACTCAGCCAGCCGGTCCGCACATTTTTTCTCTAGCCAGTCACTGCCGCTGTAAACCATCACCTGGCAGGCCGGCGGAAAATCGCACCGGGGATCAAAGTAGGCATAAGACAGGTCAGCCTGTTCCAGGGTTTGAAAAACCCGGGTGAAGTTTCCCGGAGCAATCACCCGGTGCGGTTTATAAACCAGGAGAGAAACATCGTACAGCGGCTGACAGTTCCAGGGTTCAATCTCTCTATAGGCACTGACTGCCTGCCGGTGAAAGGGAAAGTATTCGTTGGTCCGACCCCACTCGTTGATGGGGCAGTGGTACCAGTTGTCCCTATTTACCAGCATGTACCAGTTCCAGCCTTTCAAACCCCTGGCCATGAGAGCGGCCGGCACAAACCAGAAGTGCTTCGGCGGCAGGTAGCCGACCTCTCGTAACGGGTAAATCCCGGACTGAAACTCCGCTGACCAGACATTGCCCTCTGTCACATTGGCTTCTGACATCTTCAGAATATCCAGGTTGTAAAGCCAGTTATCCCCGGTGGGATAATCACCTTTCAGGAAGGCGCCGGGATAGATGTCGGTCCCGGCAAGGTCGGCGACCTCACAGAACCTGCTAAAATCAGCGTAAAGGGGGGACCAACTGTTGGCTGAAATCGGGACTTCTATTCCGGATTCCCGCAGCCAGCCAGCCACGGTCTCTACAATCTTAGCGGCGTACCAGCCAATAAATTCAAAACAGTCAGCGTAGCGCTGGTGATACCTTCTTTCTGGCAAAAGCCTGTCGGCTAAGGGCCGGCTGGTATCCACATACGGTTCGTGGAAGTAAAAGCAGGCTTCCTGAAAGGAAGTAAAGTTTGTCTGCCACAGTTGATTAAGCCGGGTAATATCTCCCTGGTATTTTGCTTCCAGCCACTCCTTGAATATCCCAGGTTTCTGGAAACAGCCAATTTCTTCCCCGAAGCTTTCCACCGGCGGGTAGGGCTCGTTGTCGGCCTGACACAGAATGATGGAGCCAGACCGGGTAATCTGTCTGGGGACTAAAACTTCGGACACGTGGGCCAGGTAGTCTCTGGCCATGGCTAAAAATTCCGGGGAAAGCCGGTCGTGCCTGGTGGCTCTTTCCGGAGGCCCTCCGCAGGGCCATTCCGCATAGATATAGGGGCCAGGCCGAACAATGACAAAAAGTTCTTTCTCCTTCATCAAATCAAGGAAACCAGCCAGGTCCCGCTGGGGACTGGTTTTCCCGGTAAAATCGTATTTTCCCGGAGACAGTTCGTGATAGTTCCAGGGGATGTAGGTGGCGACAACCTCCAGCCCCATCTCCTTAATCCGGTCGGCAATCGTTGACCAGTTTTCCCGGAGAACCCGCCAGTAGTGAAACTCTCCAGAGACAAGCGGAATCTTCAGTTCGCCGTACTGAAGCAGTCCGTTCCGAACAGTCACCGGCGAGCGACGCTTACTCAAAGCTAAGTTCATGGTAGTCTCCTCTCATATGAAAGTCGCGCCAGGAAAGTCTGGCGGCGGTATAGTAAAAGCAGGCCCAGTTATTTCCGCCGTCATCGTTGTAGTAAGAGTAATCGTAAAGAGAAAAGTTAAACTTCCACCGGTCACCCTTCTTCGGTTTCACCGGCTGGTCGTTTTCGTCCGTGAGAGAAGAAAAAGGGATGGCCATCTCCACCGTATAACCCCGGTCCCGGTCAAGTTTGTTCAGCGTACCATCAACCGTAACGGCTGTTTTCATCCCGGACGACCAGTCCACGCACCGGGCAAAAACGCCGTAACGCCGCGCCAGGTAGCGTGCATCCCAGGTGGTGTTTAAGGGATTTACATGAAGTTCAAAATAGCTGGGTTTGCCGGGCCAGGGCTGTAAGAAAACCTCAAATACATCTGTTTCCAGGATGGCTGGCTCTTTGCCGGTTGCTCTGGCCCTGGCGGCTTCCTCGTCAGCAATCACATCCCGGTCATCCACCCGGCCGCCAACGTACAAATAGTTGCTGTCATAAAGAAGATAGACCACTGTCTGACAGTCTGGCTGATATTCGGCTGGCCTGTCTCCCCGATACTTCGTCCAGGCATACCTGACCGGAACGACTCCGGCCCTTTTCCAGACCGGGTCTTCCAGAGAACCGTCAATCACCGGAGGCTTCTCGGTATAAGGACAGAAATAGGTCTTAACCTCTGCCGGCTCCCTGAAATGCCGGCTCTCCGGCGTCAGACTGACACAGCCAGACAGCAGCAGACCTGCCACTACTACCCCGATAAAGGTCTTCATCTGCCCTCCTGGTTGACTGATTTTGCCTGCCAGTGTATAAAAAAAGGATGCATCTGTCAACCCGGAGGAGCCAAATGAGAAAAGTGGCAATCTGGCTGACTTCAATCTGTCTCTTTTGGGCTGGCCGCGACCTTCTGGCGGCCTGGTCCGCGCCTGTCCCCAGGGAGAAACTACCTTATTTTTCCGTGCCCAAAATGTCCCGGCCACCGGTAATTGACGGCGTGATTGACCCGCAGGAATGGCAGGAGTCAGTGGCCGTCAGTGGAGTGGGCGGCTGCACCAGCGCCATTCTTATTGCCCGGCCGACCACCTATTACCTGGCCTGGGATGACCACCACCTCTACTGGGCAGTCCGTACCTGGGTAAGACCCAATTACAAACCGCGCGTTTCCGGAAGAGAGCCTCACTCGGCTTCCGCGTTTGACGATGGCTGCGAATTCCACTTCAAGCCGATGGGCAAAAATGTTCCCCCCGGCCGCACCGACAGTTCCTTCAAGTTCATGATTAACTGTCTGGGGGTTGACGGAGAAATGGAAAGAATTTCGGTGGGCCAGCAGTTTAAGAACTGGAATCCCAATTTCCGCCGGGCTTTTCGTTTGACCCCGCCCGGGAGTGCCCCTTCCGGTGGCTCCTGGTGGGAATGCGAAGTCGCGGCGACAACTGAGGACTTTGAACTGGTTAAACCCAACCAGCCTGGTGACCAGTGGAAGTTCATGCTGGGCTTTAACCACCTTTACTTTAACTGGACGCAGGCCAGGATTCCAGCCATCACCAGCTACTTTGACCCGGGCGGTTATCCGGTAGGTACCCTGGTGGAGCAAACTCCCTCCATTCAGTTTTTCATGGAAGAACTGCCCGGACCGCTGGATGGTCGAGCCGCCCTGAAAGTAAAAAGTTACAACCCTGGCCCCCGGGAAGCACTCCTCAACCTCTCTGTTGTCTTTACTGACCTGGGGCAGGAAAAGCTGGTTGCTGCAGAGAAAATGGAAACAAAAACCATCCTGGAGAAGAAAGAGGTTATCCGCCTGCAGCCGGGACAGTCATACCTGTGGCAGATGGATGAACCCTTCGGAGAAAAACTTGGTCCCAGACTGGGAACAATAGAAGTGGAAGTGAAGCAGGCCAATCAGTTGCTTTTCCGTTACTTCACTTACCTGAAACAAGAATATCCCCGGGAAGCTCTGGCTCCTGCTGTTGTCTCGCAGGAAGATTTTCCCCTCAAGGTGACCTTCAATCCGGTAAAGAACAATCTCTTTTTTGTCGCCGACAGCTACTACCTGCCGGAACCGGAAAAAGCCAGCCAGGTGAGTTACCGCATTCTTCCGGAAAACAGCACCAGGCCTGTCGCGGAGGGCCTCATCAGTGAAGTGAGAACCTATTACTTCCGTCGGCTGATCCCTCTGGGTCCGTTGACACCCGGCCGATACATCGTCCAGGCGTTTTTACATAAAAAGGACGGCACGACGCTGGGACCGGTCCAGACCAGTTTTACTAAACTTGACGAGGCCAGAGTTTTTGCCGACTGGTGGAATACCAGACTGGGCGATACCGAAAGAGTCATTAAACCCTTCACTCCCATGCAGCAGAAAGGAAAGACGGTTTCTGTCTGGGGAAGAAGTTACACCCTCAATCAACTGGGGTTACCGGAAAAGATTGTTTCCCGGAATAAACCGGTGAGTGCTGCTCCGGCCAGAATTGTTGTTTCTTCCCGGGGGAAAAGACAGGCGTTTACCTTCTCCGGCAGTCCTGTCTTCACGGAAGTGAAACCGTGGCGGGTTGGTTTCCAGGGTCAGGCAGCCGCCGGCGCTCTTCTTTTCAAAAGTTCCGGCTGGGTGGAGCAGGACGGCCTAACCTACTTAGAACTGACCTACCAGCCAGCCACGGCAAAGCCTGTTCCCCTGGAAAAGTTGTCTCTGGAATTTCCTCTCTCTCCGGAAGAAGCAGAATGCCTGGTGTGTCTGGGCTCCGGGGGAAACTATGCTTCCCGGACAACCATGATTCTGCCTGGAGAAAAAACCGGAACGCTCTGGACCACCCTGGACACAGGAAAAAATGGCTCAAGAATGGTTCTCGGCAATTTTTATCCCTGCGTCTGGCTGGGCAACGAACAACGGGGTCTTTTGTGGTGGGCTGACAGCGACCGGGGTTGGGTGCCTCAGGATGGCATTCCGGCTCACGAGGTAACCCGGGAAGGAAATGAGATTGTTTTGCGGAACAATATCATTGGCTCCGGGTTCCTCCTGGAAAAACCGCGCACCATCATATTCAGCTATATGGCTTCCCCTTTTCGACCGCTGGTCAAAGGCTGGCGAGCCTCTATCTGGTCAGCCGATGGAACTTTTGAAGGGCCGAACAAGGAGGTCAGAGACCCCCGGACAAAGGAGAAAATTGTTGATGGCTGGAACTGGTTGACCCCGCCTTCCCGGGACCCGCAGGAATGGGGAAAACTGTGGGCTTCCTATAAAAAAATCGCCGACGAAAGAATCAGGAAACTGCAGCCGTTTGACCCTTCCGGGGCGCGCAACGGTTACGGCTCTACCGTTCATACTTCTCTGCCCTTACACGGCTACGGCTGGAAAAGTCCTGACGAAAGCGTCACCAACTATTTTGCGCCGGACTGGGAAGGTGATTCCTGGAACAAAACCGAGCAGGATTATTTCCTCTGGATTGCTCACCGGGCTTTTGGCGAAGGAGGTCTGCGTACCATCTACTGGGACATTTTCTTTGTAACGGACTTTACCGCTTTACAGACCGGTCTTCCCTACCTGTTGCCTGACGGAAGAATACAGCCCGGGTTTAACGGCTTCAACCTGCGTCGCTTCATGATGCGTCTTTACTCTCTGATGGAAAAACACGGCTTAACCCCTGGTTCCCAGGTTTCCCACGCCACCAACTGTTACTGTCTGGTGGCCTGTCCCTGGATGGACGCCATTCTGGACGGTGAGTACCACGCCATCACCGATGATTCCGGAATGGACTGGGTGGACGGTTATCCCATAGAGCGCATGCGAGCGCTCTCAGTCGCTCACAACTTTGGCACGGTAATTTCCTGGATGAATCTCATCTCCATCAAGGACCCGATAAAGAAAGCCCTGGCCTGGCGGGGTTTTGTTGACTATCCGCGCCTCTACGACAGCTGGGCAGGTGGCGGAGGTTACCAGCGATTACCGGAACCAGTTCTGGACTGGGGAATCAATGATGAAAAAGTTATCTTCATTCCTTTCTGGCGCAATCCGTATGTTTCCTGCCAGGACAAAGATATCCTTGTTTCTCTCTGGAAACTGCCTGACCGGGTAGCCTTGATGGTCTTCAACTACAACCGGGAAAAAACCAAAGATGCCGTGTTCACCATAGATCTGGATAAACTGAATCTTGTACCCCGGCTACCCTGGCAGGAGTTTATCGGGGTCAGGGACTTAGTGAAAGACCCGAAGGAACCGGCTACAAAACTTTTGTACTACGAACGCACGCTTCAGGTGCCTGCACTTTTGCCCCACACCGGACGAATCATTGGCCTCAGAAGATATTAAGGAAGATTCTGCCCGGAAAAACAGAGAAAAAACGAGCGCGGCAATGACAGGAAGAGGAAAGGGCGTTCTCAACCCCTCCTTATTCCTCTCCCCGGCTATACTTCGGTTTCCCTCTCTCAGTGAATCGCGGCGGTAACTCTCCCTGCAGGCAAGATAATGATTTGACATCGGCTCCTTTTTGGTATACAATCATTGGAAAATGAAGATTAAGGTATATCCAAAAAGCAAGTGGCGAGAAATTTTTGATGATTTAAAGCTCCGCCTCGAGAGGGGAGAATTTCCGGTGAGCACCTCTTTTTACACCATGGATGATATCTGTCAGAAGTTTCATGTAAGCCGGATTACCGCCAGGAGGGTCTTTCAGGAACTTAAGAACGAGGGGTGGATATTACCCGTGCGCCGGCGTGGGGCCATTGTTACCCGTAGCCACGTCCCGAAGGATATTTTTTTCATTGTTGGCTCTGCTTTTCTTGAAGAACATTCTTCAGCAACATCTGACTATTTTGTGATCAATCAGCTACTTAAAGGCTTGCATGCAAAGGAGAAGTTTTACAATGTAAAGATAACCACTATAGGACACAGGTTCTTTTTTTCTCACTTGCAGAGTTTCATCAGTAAGGATGTTTTGATGGCGGCTCAACTTCTTTACGATTTCAGAGACTGGTTTGAAAAACATCCCTCTATTTTCCAGTGTCTGAAATTAGATGTCACCCCTGTTTTGATCCACTCGTTTGAAAAGTACGAAGGTTTTTCCATGACAAGAACCGATTATGAAAAAGGGATACGGCTGGCCGTAGAGCATCTTATCAGCAAAGGCCATAAAAATATCGCCTACCTCACGAGGGATATAAACTTCCCAACTTTCTATCTCCGTTTTAGGGGATTTATAGATGCATTAAAGGACAATCGTATATCGTTAGACACAAATTTTATAAAAGTTACTCCTGATGTGGAGCGCACCAGAACCTGGCAGAGCGTCCGCAAGATTCTATCACTTAAGAAGAAACCCACAGCCATTGTTTGTGCCAGTGATGTTCTGGCAATGAATGTCCTTGAATACTGTGAAAAGAATGGCCTTAAGGTTCCTGAAGACCTTGCGGTGACCGGCTTTGACAATCGTGGGGAGACAGAATTTTCAGTGCCGCCACTGACAACAGTGGATAGTAAACTTGAACAACAGGCAGAAAAGGCGGTTGAATTTATTATCCAGCGAACAAAGGCCAAAGTCTCTGAGCCAGTCGTCATAAATTTAGAGCCAGAACTTATCGTAAGGGAGTCAACATAAGAAGGAAGGTAGAATAGCGTCCGGTCAGCCATTCATCGGCCGAGCCGGTGGATGATTACAGATAGATTACTCTTAATGGAGGTGCCAGATGAGAAGAAAAGGAAAGAAAGTTGGCAGTAAGTTTTTCATGGTTCCCGGAGCCTTAACTGTCAACCGTGGCGAACGAACAGAGATTGGTTTCACCTTGATAGAGTTGCTCGTGGTTGTGGCTATCATAGCCATTCTGGCAGCCATGCTATTGCCGGCACTATCCCGGGCCAGAGAAAAGGCAAGACAGGCAGCATGTATGAATAATATGAAACAGTTGTTATTGACCTGGCGACTTTACATAGACGACTATAACGGATACCTGCCTGTATGCAATCCCGAAACTACGTGGGGATATTACGGAAAGGTCAACTGGGTGTATTTGCTAATCCCTTACACCAATGTTAGATACAGGACTTACTTTGATGGGGGCACTAACAGGTTATATGTTTACCTGCTTAACAGGTCTAACATTTTTTTGTGCCCTTCGGTGGCCAGAAGTTATATTCCTGGAACGACTACCAGTGCCTACATCTCCTATGGAATGAACAGATACGGAGTTGGCGGAGAAAGTACAGCAAATTTAGGGTATTCTCCACCTTCTGATAAGTATCGACCTGGCTTGAAAAAAGAATCACAGATAAAAAATCCTTCTTACACTCTGGTATTTGTAGACAGCAAAGACCCACAGGGTATTTCAAATTTTGATATCGACCCATCTAAACTGACGACAGCCCAGTCCAAAGTTGACTTCAGACATTCACCACTGGCCAATGTTGGTTTTGCTGATGGACATGTGACTCCTATGAACTATGCTACTCTCTGTGCTCCCTATACAACTCCCGCATACCCGTCCATTATAACAAGTACCCTGTGGGGCTGGGGATATTAGGGAAGATTGTAAGAAATCGCGAGAAAAGAAATGCATAAAAGGATTATCTTGTTGTCGGTTCTGTTTTCTTCTGTATTTGTTTTATCTCCTCATTCTGCAGAACCGCTCAGGATAGACTTTAAGAAATTCTTTGTTACAAAATCATGGCCTATTGTAAGTAAGGGGTTTTCAGACGGTTCAATTACTCTGGAAAATGAGATTTTTGTTAAGAGGCCCCCCTCTCTAAGGATTGATAGCAGCCGGACCAGCGAAAGAATTGCCTCTGTAAGTTTTTATCTCATAAGAAACGATTTTGAGATGTTCAGAGGTAAAAAGGTCGCCTTTCAGGCAAAAATAAAGAGGATTGCCGGAACTGAAAAACCATGCTTGCAGGTACGGTTCAGACACTTTGATGGCAAAAACTACCAGTATCTCTTTGGCACCTCTCAAACTTTTGATATTTCTGGCTCTGACTGGACTGATGTCTCCCTTACCTGTGATATTCTTCCCCGGGAAAATGTCAATGCCGCTGATTTCCAGATATACGTCAACAATACCCCAACTCCCACAGTCATAGTAATAGATGAATGCGCCCTTGTGGAAATACCTGCTGACAGTAAATTTTCATCAGAGGGCGGACAACTACAATTAAAAACGGACCAACAGAGTGCTTCGTTTTTTCTAAAAAGCCTGACGGAGCAGGACACATCTCCCCTGGAGATTGTTAAAGACGGAAAGCCCATAGCAGTGATTGTTACAGCCCCTTCTCCTACAAAAATCGTGCAGTATGCAGTTAAGGAACTGAATGAACACCTCTCCTTGGCTACAGGAAGTTCTCTTCCCGTAGTTAGAGATGCAGAAAACATCTCTGGACCATCAATCCACATAGGGGCTACCCGGCTTGCTGCTCAGTTCGGACTTTCTCCGGAAATACTTCCTCCTGACACCTGGGTCATCAGAAGGATAGGTAAATCCCTTATTATCTCCGGCGGTGATAATAACCTTGATATCCACCCTGTTGGTAAAGACCTTGTGCCTATGGGAACACTTTTTGCCACCTATGAATTCCTTGAGAGGGTCCTTGGGGTTCGCTGGTACTGGCCAGGCGAAGATGGAAGATTGATTCCTGAACATAAGGATATAACCGTCGGAGCCGTTTCCTGGCAGGGTTCTCCGTCATACGAAACAAGATTTGCCTTTTATGCAGTCCCGCAGGGTATTCCTTCTGAAGACACATGGGTCTGGTGGCGCAGGATGCGCTGGGGTGGGAAAGAAGGTAATCCCATAGGGATGCACTCTTTCGGTGGCTGGAACGAAAAATACGGTAAGCAACATCCTGAATGGTTTGCCTTGCAGAGAAACGGGGAAAGGTTAAACACCGTCGACCCTGAAGGCAGAAAAAATGGTCATTTATGTTATAGCAATCCTGAAGTTATCAATGCCGTCGTAAGAGAGGCAAGAGAAACGTTTGACAGGAACAAGGGCCTTAAGTACTTTACTGTAATGCCCGGAGATAGCAACGAGATATATTACTGCCAGTGTAAGAACTGTCAGGCACTTCTAAGACCTCAGGAGCCTGCCGGGAAAACCCACAGTTATGCAATCTGGACCTTTGTTAATAAGGTGGCTGAAGAGATAAGAAAAACACACCCTGACCGTTTCATCGCCTGCTGTGCTTACGCTGGCTATAGAATGCCGCCGGATGATGTCTATTTTCAACCCAATGTCGTGGTAACTTTTTGTGTGCCGGATGGATTGAGAAATCCATGGAAACAGGATTTCAAAGCAAAATATGTATCGGAAATCCAGGCCTGGAATAGGAAAGTTGCAAATGTCTATGTGTGGGACTACTGGTTGTACAGGTGGCAACCCGGCCTTTACGGGGCCCCTGCTATTTTCCCGCATCTTTTGCCTGAAATATATCTCCTGGAACATAATCGCGTAAAGGGCCATGTGATTGAACTTTGTAACAAAGATAGTTCCGGCGGTTTACAGAGTTCATGGCAGGACTGGATGATGGACCAGATCAATGTCTATGCGGGGTTTAAACTGCTATGGAACTCCAGTGCCGATGTGGATTCTATCCTTAAAGAATACTATCAATTCTTCGGTCCCGCAGCGTCATTAATCCAGAAATTTTACGAAACCATGGAGCAGGCATTTTTGAACCCTGCCACAAAGGGAGAAGAGTTAAAATGGGACTGGAATACCTGCTGGCACCAAACATATCCACCGGAATTGGTAAATCAGGTTATGAGTTACCTGAGAGAAGCAGAAAAATTGACACGGGGTAATCAACCATATCATACAAGAGTGGAAAAAGTTTTGAAGGGCTTTTTAAGCTTTGAACTGGCAAGCAAAAGGTATTCAGGAAGTTTGACTTCCGGGGACGCAAAAAATAAAAAAGTCCTCGTGCCCCGCGTCGTTACCACTCCTGAAATTGATGGCTTGCTGGATGAAACTCTGTGGGAAAAAGCAATTATCCTTGATAAATTTGTGGACTTATATAATTCCCCGGCCACCGCTCAAACACAGTTTTTGCTTCTTCAGGATGGGGCAAACTTCTACATAGGCATTCGTGCCTATTTGCCGGAAAAAGTGCTCAAAAAATTTAATGGGCCAGATACTGTTGATGGAACCATATGGGACTCTGAAAGTTGTGAGATATTCCTCGCCCCTGATACAAAAAGTGCCTACCAGTTTTTGGTAGGACCTGATAATGTTTTTACTGATATCTACATACCCGATATTCATAACTTCTCCATGGAAAATATAAAGTGGCATGCAAACGGTGTAAAATATGCGACCAGCACCAAAAATGAATTATGGACAGCGGAGCTCAAAATACCTTTTTCCTCCATAAAATTTCTTCCCCAATCTGAGTACAGGGTTAACTTCTGCAGGAACTACTATTACCCTGCCAAGGAAGGAGCAAAAACAAAATGGGTTCAGGAATCTTCTTCCTGGCTGCCTGTGTTTGGCTCCTTCCACAATATTGAGACATTCGGTTTTCTTGAAATTGCCCCATAAAATTTTGCGTTATCGGAAGACATGAATTTTGGGCAACACCCCTGCTGTTGACAGCAAGACCTAATCAGGGCAAAATCTTTCAGAAAAAGGGGGTTATCACCCTTTTGTCACCCATGCATCTTCGGGGGATTGCCTGGCTGACAGCAGGGTAAATCTCGTACTCAAAGGCCAATTTCTCAGCGACGGGCAGCAGCCTGGGGAATACTTCAGGGATATTACCCGGACTTAGCGACCTGTGAGAAGGTAGTGTCAAAAAGGTAGTGTCAAAAAAGGAATAAAAGAGGAATGAAAAGAAAGGGAACAAACTGGCTCACTCAGAATGCTTCGGCACAGACAAGGACTACGCCGAAATCGGTAGCTCGGCGAACTCATTCGCCAGGTGGCGAATTCAGACACCGCCGAGTAAGGTATTGCGTCCCGGATGGA
>JAKPFT010000049.1 GCA_029551285.1 bacterium
GAAGGAGCGGCTAAAGCCGCTTCTGATTCCTGGCCAAAAGTTTTTAGTTTCCTTCAGCGCCAGTTGCAGCCGTAATTGTCCACGCTAAAAAAAGGAAGAAAAAGTGGTTAAATCAGACCTGTGGATTAAAAGCATGGGGGAGAAGATGATTCGTCCTTTCTCTCCGGTGAAGATTACGCGGGGAATTTCTTTCGGCCTTTCCTCCTACGGTTATGACTTCTCCCTCGCCGAAGAATTTAAAATTTTCTGCGGTGCCGGTCCGGTTAGCCCGAAAAAAATTAAAGCGGAAGACTTCACCGACTTTTCCGGCGCCACCTGCACCATTCCCCCGAGAAGTTTCATCTTGGGCCGCAGTCTGGAATACTTCTCCATTCCACGCAATGTCATTGGGTTGTGTTTTGGCAAATCCACCTATGCCCGCTGCGGAATTATCGTCAATGTCACCCCCCTGGAGCCAGAATGGGAAGGATTTGTCACCGTTCAGATAGCCAACCTGTCGCCGGTGGAAGCCGAGGTTTACGCCGGGGAAGGTATCGGCCAGATTATCTTCCTTGAGGCTGACCAGGTGTGCATGCGCTCCTACAAAGACCTCTCTGGAAAGTACCAGGACGCCAGGTCCATCCAGCTACCCCGGTGAACCGATTTCCCGCCCCCGGTACCATTAGACGGGTGCCAGAGTGTGCCCTGGAATTTTACTTTTTAATCCGGGAAGCCTCAGCCTTTCCTGAAAAATTCTTAAAAACTCCACATTGCTAACCCAGCATCACCCGTTAACCGAACTTTTGACAAATATCGCCTTCGTATAGTAAGTTGAATTCAGCGATGCAAGTAGCCAGGGCGGCCCGGCGGCGTGGAGTTATCAGGGTCTCTCGGGGTTCTGCCGGCTCATGACCCTGGAAAAAATCGGCCAGCGCGGCTATATTGGCCGCCGAGGTGCAGAAACAGTACCACGAACCATTTGAGAAGAAGAGGACTCCTGTAGTGGCACAACTACACCAGCAAGCCAAAGACCGTCAGGTGGATAAGGCGAACTGGAAGAAGTGGGTTATGGCTAAATCTCGTTTGACAAGGACTGTCGTGGCCAGCCGTGATGAACGCAAATTCATGGACAAACGCTTTGAGCATCCGCTTGTGACCGTTGCCACCTTGCCCGACCGGTTAAACGTGACATCGGCGGGGGCTAACGATCTTGTGCGAGGGCTGTTGGAAATCGGATTACTGAAAGAAATTACCGGCTACGCGCGTAACCGGCCATTCCGCTTTGACCTGTATTTGAGACTTTTTGAATAATCAAAGGAGCATTGCCTATGATGAACCGAACTGATATTCCCGGCGCACATCAGCAGCAGGTAGAAATCCAGCGGTTGGATGGGGCAATCCGATGAAACCTCAAGGAACTATCCTATGACACTTGAAGCGCTTTTGAAAGCTAACCGGGAAGAGATCTTGCGGCTCTGCGCCAAGTACGGCGCCCGTAATCCCCGCATCTTCGGCTCAGCCGCTCGCGGGGAAACTGACCAGCAGAGCGACATTGATTTCCTTGTGGAAATGGAGCCAGGCCGGTCTCTCTTAGATCTTGGGGGCCTGCAGTATGAACTGGAGCAGCGTCTCAAGGTGAAGGTGGATGTAGTTACCGAGCAGGGGCTCAAAGCGCGCATCCGTGAGCGGGTAATGCGAGAGGCAATTGCGTTATGAGAGATGTACAGGAGCGGCTCAGGGATATGCTGGAAGCCATTGCTGCCATTGAGCGCCACGCTGGCGGTACAAAGGCAGAGTTTGAATGCGACGAGCGACTCCAGGTCTGGTTCGTGTATCACCTCCAGATCATTGGCGAGGCAGCCAGGGGCTTGCCCAGGGAAGTGCAAACCTTAGCCCCAGACATCCCCTGGGGCAGCATCATTGGCATGCGAAATATCCTGGTCCACGGCTACTTTGACATTGACGCTGACCTTGTATGGGACACGGTAAAGCGGGATATTCCAGCGCTGAAGCCGAAGGTTGAAGCCCTGCTGGAACGGTTGAAGGAACAAGGCTATGGCCGGTGAGAGGGAAAGCTCAGTTCACGAAATCGCTGCAAGAACTGCCTTTACTTTCCTGGGCTCAAATATCACAAAGATGGTGACTACAGACACTGGAACAATCCGCAGAGAAGAAACTTCCAGGCCACGAACCGGAGGAACTGAAATCTGAGAAGTAAGTTGATGCCAAAACGTAAATCCTCTTTACGCAAGGAGTTGCTGCCGGTGCCAGCGGCTACCTGTGGCGATACTGGCGGCCAGGTGGTTCTTTTCCAGGCACCGGACGGCACCGTGCAACTTAAGGTGCGGCTGGAGCGGGAGACGACCTGGCTGACCAAAAAGCAAATGGCGCTGCTATTCGACACCGAACGGAGCGTGGTCACCAAGCACTTGCGGAACATCTTTCAAAGCGGGGAGCTGGAGGGAAAAAGCAATGTGCAAAAAATGCACATTCTTGGCTCAGATAAGCCCGTTGTTTTTACAGACGCCCTTATTTCCGCGGTCTATCGCGTGAACTCAAAGCCAGGCACACAGTTCCGCATCAAAACCCCACTACCAGCAACTGCATTCGCAAGAGCGCGGGTGCACCGCCGGTGGAAGCCGAAGTCTATGCCGGGGAAGGCATCGGCCAGATTATCTTCCTTGAGGCTGACCAGGTGTGCATGCGCTCCTACAAAGACCTCTCTGGAAAGTACCAGGACGCCAGGTCCATCCAGTTATCCCGGTGAAACTTTTGGGTTCGCAAGCACCGACGGTCCGCTGTGAAGGTCTGTCCAGAAATCCTGCCTGTTAATTCGGCACGAATCTACGCTTTTTCCTGAAATGCGCAGAAAATTTTTCCGTGTTAATGCGGCTTGTTCGTTTCCCGGCCTTTTTGACAAACACTTTCACCTATTGTATGTTGAATTCAGTCAGGGGTTAACAAAATAGAGGGCGCGGCAACCAGGCGAGGCCGGCCGCAGCCTCGTCAAAATCGTGCAGGACAAGGAAATAGATAAGGCTGAAGGTTACGGAGGCGACAGCACAAATAGAAAACTGCCTGCGCCTGAAAGCATAAGATTTTTTCAGGAGCGGTGTATGGCCTGGCTGGTTATTTTTAATTCTGCCTGCCGCGATGATTTCAGCCTGGATGGTAATGGGCTGATGAAATTTGAACCACCCGG
>JAKPFT010000050.1 GCA_029551285.1 bacterium
CATCATCTGCATCCATAGCAAGATTGGTACCTGTTATACTTCCAGCACCAGTATTATCAATAGAGCCGTCGGTCACCAGAAGCATTGTGGTAACACTGCCTGGACTAACTGGTGCTGTATTATCTATATTTGCGCCATTAGTTGCTCCAATCGTAATCTGGCTGGCTGTAATTGTATTAAGTTCTGTATCTGTTAATCCAAGAGTAACGTTATCAGGTGGACCTGCTGTAAATGAATCTGCTCCGCCAAGGTCAATAAGAATCGTTCCTGCTCCACTACCAGTTGTTACATACTGTTTTAAAGTTACTACACTATCTGTTCCACCTGCAATTATTGTTCCGGCACCAAGATTCATCTGGTCTCCAGCCAGAGTAATATTTCCATCGTTGGTCTGGATGGCGGCGTTATTGATAATTTGAGATGCGGCTACACCATCACTGTAGTCACTGTCTCCAGATGTTATTGTAATTGTGCCGGTTCCAGCCGCATAGATATTGCTGTTTATTGTTATATTTCCGTCAATTGTCGTAACTACCACATCACTACCGCCAGCATTAATACCCACCACTCCATCAACCGTACCAACTATCAGGTTATTTGAACCCTGTTGTCCTATTGTAATATTGCCGTCGTTTGTCTCAGCAGCAACAGTAGCAACAATAGTATAGACATCAATATCTCCAGTACCAGTGGAACTTAAAGCAAGGTCATTAGCAGTAATTATACCGAGGTTACTTGTAATATTTCCAGCAGTTCTGAGATGAAGGATATTGGCATCACCTGTTACATCAATATTTCCTCCAACAGTTATGTCGCCGGAGTCAGTGTTACCAATGTTCAGCAATCCGCTTCCGCCAAGAACATTTATCGTGTCAAGTTCAGTATTAGACAGACTGAAATCAGTATCAGTGGCAACGCCAAGGGTTATTGTCTCTCCTGCATTGAATGGCATAAGCCATACTGACTCATTGCTTGAACCGATAGTGCCACCCTGCAGGTCAATTCTATCTGCCTGGATTATAATAAATGTGTCCGCATCGTCAATAGCACCACCGGTGTGGATGAAGGTATTATTGTCTCCCTCAACAGTCAAAGTAATTGTTCCAGTTCCAGAAGCCGTTACATTCTGGGAAACAGTCATATTACCAGAAGCATTGGAAACAACGATGTCCCCATTGGCGGCCGCAGTAATTCCGTTGAAGGCACTACCTGTTCCGATATCAACAGCAGATTGTTCATAAATATAAATTCCACCGCCGGTTGTGGTTCGTGCAGTAAGAACCGCAGCTTCAGTATAAATAGGCTGCCAGGGCGCACCGGCTGCGCCTATGCCTGTTCCTGCGTCAAGTTCCACCAGATTTCCTGTGACTGTACCCGCAGAAGGTCTTATTATGGAATCACCCGCGGTTAAATATGCATTATTGTCCGCAGTTATATCTGCTCCAATAACTATATTGGCAGTGGTTCCTGCGTTTGTTGCAGTCAAAGTTACATCAAAATTATTTGTGCCAGCATTATCACCAGCAACAATTGGACTACCGACAACTATTGAACCATTGGAAGTGGTCAAAGTGATACTACCCTGGAATGTGCTCAAACCACTGATGGTCCCAGCATTGGTCGCCACATTACCCACGGTTACATCGGTCTGCTCATTGATACTGATATTGCCAACCCCGGTAACCTGCGCGGCAAGGGTCGTCGCCCCGGTCTCGACCTCGACGCGGTTGGTGCTGCCGATGCCGGTCGCGGCGATCAGCGCCAAGGTGTCAACGTCGATGATGTTCGCGCTGCCGTTGTCGTTGATGGCCGAACCGCTGTTGATGACGAGGGTGTTGACGTTTGCCGGGCCGAAGGTGATTCCGGCGCCGTCAATAGTCACCGCACCAGAGCTGCTGTCTCCGACCTCGATCCGCAGCGCAGACTGCACGCTGTCCAGCTCCGCATCGCTCACACCGAAATTCGCTCCGCCGGCTCCGATGGTGATGGCCACGCCACTGTTTGCGATGAAGTTGACCACGCCGCTGCCGGCGTTGGCCGTCGTGGTACCGGCCATCTGAACGTCATTGGCGGTGTATGTGACACTGGTGCTCGGGGCGCTCGCTTCCACGTCGCCGGCAGTCTGCACGATGGCCGCGCCAGTAGAAGTGATGGCAATACTGCCCACATCAGCGGTGATATCGTGTCCAAGATTAATCTGACCATTTGCTGTTGCTGTTATTGCATTTGCTGACCAGTTCCCACCAGTTGTTAAGGTGTTGCCGGCACCTGTAACATCTATATCTATAACTCCATTATCAGCCGCAAGCGCTGCTGTAACAATCTGATCATTATCAATGTAAATATTGCCTGTGTCGGCTACCGCAATAAGATTTGTAGCGCCCAGAAGCAGCCTATCCCCAGCAGTCTCTCCTATGCTATCTTTTGCATGCACATTAATTGTTGTTGCCGTCAATCTACCGCCATTACTTACAATGTCTCCACTTGTGTTAGAATCATTAGCAAGAAGTATTTGAGACACATTGACTGGTGTAGTATCTGCTGTAATCTGAATATTGCCTGTGTTGCCTGTATCTCCAATTATCAACCAACCAGTTGTGTTAACTTCATCAATTTCCGCAGAACTTAATCCAAGTTCGCCAGCAGTAGTACCAAGTCCAACATCAATCCCTCTTGTTGAATAAGGAGCAAGCCGAACATTCCCTGCTCCGGCATTAATGGCAACATTTGCTCCTGTGTTTATATTCATATCGTCGGCCAATAAATCAACATTGCCACCACTTGTTCTTATCGTATCTGCAGTCAAATCATTAGCGATTGTTAGGATTGAGCCAGTCGTAGTCAAAGAAATAACGACATTACCAGCATTGGTGTAAATGCCGTCAAAAGTGGTGGAACCAACCAAATCCTGAACCTGTCCAATAGTTACATTATCCGCTTCTGAAACATAGAAGCCGCCACCTGCTGCCGTTGCCTGACCACCAAGAGTATTGGCATCTGTGATAATAGGAACACCTGCAACGCCTACATTATCAACGGCATCAAGAAATACCTGGTCGCCGGTGACGGTTCCTGCACTCCTGGTAATGGCATTCCCGGCCTTAATCTGGACATCGCCGCTGGTGGTAACATCAGCGCCAAGAGATACATCTCCAGTTCCATCTGTTCCGCCGTAAAGAATAATATATCCACCGCTACCAGCAGTAACATCCTCTGCCACTGTCAGAGTATCCGCGCTTCTGATGTCAATGTTGGAGGCAGTCGTCATTGCTCCGGTAATTGTTGTGCCTGCGCCAGAAACCTCGCCTATTGTTAAATCATCAATATCAGTTATCGTTATGTCTCCACTTACCCGGCTTACCGCGGCAAGGGTATCAGCGTCAATGTTATTCAGAATTATGGAGCCAGCCGCGCTCAATCCAAGATTAGCCACTGTTATTGTTCCTGGGCCAGTGATATTTTCACCAGCCGCATCACCAGCCACCAGTATCAATGTGTTTGTCCCTGCCGGCGTAATGGCGGCAGAAACAGTAAGAGTTCCGGCATTGGTATCGCCTATCTGGACAGCGGCCACACTTGACAGGTTGTCCAGTTCCGTATCTGTAATAGAAAGTTGCCCTATTGATTCTGTTCCCAAATTAATGCCTGTGTTTGTAGTATAAGGTTTTATTATTATATAGTTGGTGCCGCCGCCCGTGATGGTATTGGCAATGTTAATGGCATCAGATGTCAGTATCAGGTTGTCGGAAATACTCGTGGCTGTATCAACATCTATCTGAGCCCCGGCGGCGGTCAAACCGATGGTCTGGACAGAACCTGCGTCGGTGGTGAATGTCAGTTTGCTGAACTCCAGTTCATGGGTCGGCTCAATCAGGTAAATGTTTCCGGCCGCACCGCCAGAGGTGGTATCCACACTGATGGTGCCTGAAGTGACATCAACGCCTACTGGCGCGGCAAGGGTACCGACTGAATCTGCCACCAGACTCAAAGTCTGGGCGCCAATAGCAGTTCCCAATGTGCCATCGTCAAGGATAGAGCCGCCGCTGGTGATGACAACATCCGTAGAACCCTGGCTAACCGCACCGATGTAAATATCTCCGGTACCAGCGTTGCCTATCCGTAGAGTGCCGGTGGTGGTGATATTGTCCAGGGTGTTGTCGGATATCTTCAACCCGCTGGTCCCGACAAACCCCAGGTCCACCGTGGTGCCTGCGGCCGTGTAGATATTAACATCCCCACTGCCGGCGTTGATGGAACCGGTCGGGTCATTGACCTCAAACCCGGTCGCCAGGTTGTTGAAGGTAACCGTGCCGTTGTCGGTAGTAATTGTGCCGTTAATGCTGACCGCCGGCGCGTCTACTGTCATCGCGGCGCCGTTAGTATCAATATCAGACGCCTGCAGAATTTCCAGTGTCCCGGTCGTGGTCACAGTCAAGGTGCCAACGCCAGAACCGGTGTTGAGAGCAATGTCATTAGCTAAAACAACGCCGCCAGTGCCAGCCCTCAGGGAGACACTGCCGCCCGCGCTCGTAGTCAGTTTTCCGATGTTCTGCAGATATCCGTTAGCCGCATTAGTCAGCGCGTCCAGGGTGATATTGCCGCTGGTCGTGCGAATCTCGTTGGTATTGTTGGCAAATGAGATAACACCGGCGTTGTCACCGTCATCGCTGATGCGGAAGGTGATATTTCCAGAGCCACCGGTAATGACGCCATCGCTGCCGATAGAAAGGTCTCCAATGTTAATCAGGTCATCGGCTTCATAAACCATATTGACCCCTGCCACCGACTGGCTCTCAATGTAGGTCTCGTTTACTTCGTTTGGCCCGGTAGCAGTAGTATCCGGGACAACATAAAGATTCGTCGGGTCAATCAGTCCGCTGCCGCCAATGGTCGTTCCCCGCAGGAGAAAATTCGGAGCGCTGATTTCAAAATAGCCGGTGCCCGCGTCCAAAGTGGCACCATCAGAAAGAACTGTGGCCTGGCTGGCTTTCAAAATTGCGGAACCACCGGCTGCCTGGATGGTACCGGCATTAATCGCGGTGCCGCTGGCCGCCACCAGTCGGGTCACGCCGTTTTCTTCTATAATCTGGCCGGCCTCAATCAGACCCGGGGTATTGACTACCTGTCTGACGATATCGGTAACCTGGCTGGTGGGAATCAGCACCGTACCAGGGGTGCCTTCGGCGGGGGCAGAAATGGCAAAGTTAACCAGGCCGGTTCCGTCAAAATTGAGGGTGAAACTTTCCCCGCCTCCGATGACGACCTTGCCCAGGTTGGCTACAATGAGCCCTTCATTAGAGACGAGAGGAGCGACCAGGATGACATATCCATTGTCCCCGACTGTAATCGTGCCTTTATTTATGAGATATGAAAGGGCGGTGTTCTGGTCCTGAGTAAAACGGTAGTTTCCGGACATAAAGTCACTATCAGAGATGTTCATGGTTGTCGCCAGGAGGCCAGCGACATTGACCACAGAGGTTGGCCCGAAAACGATGCCGTTGGGGTTAATTAAAAACACCTGTCCATTGGCCAGCAGTTGACCCAAGATGGCGGAAGGGTCCTGTCCGACGACCCGGTTCAAGGAAACCGAAGTGGCTCCAGGCTGGATGTACTGGACAGTTTCGTTGGCGCCAATGGAATAACCCTGCCAGTTGATAACAGCCCTCTGGGTGGTCTGGGTCACATTCATCTGCGACCCGGCCTGGGTCACAGATGCCTGACCGGCTACCACCTGCGGCTGGTTGGGCAATGGCAGCGCCTGCATCGGGAAAAGTAATCCGCCGGCTGCGACCAGAACTAACAACCGACTAATAAATCTCCCGCCTTTCATGAACGGCCTCCTGTTTTGTTGGGTGAAAATGTAATTACTGTTCATCTTTTTCCTTTTTCTCACGGTTAAAACTTGTAAGCAAACTGAAGCCAGTAGTGCCAGGAATTCCCATCAGAAGGGTCAGTGCCCTTGATGGGATAACCAGCGTCAAAACGCAGGTGGAAATTGCAGGGAACATAAACTCTGAAACCGGCACCGATCCCGGTGAGAGAACGGTGCTTATCTTCTCCGGGAAGAATGGTGCGGTAGAAGGTGGCTCCGTGGTCCACAAAAAACGCCCAGTTAGCATACTTGTTGACTTTGGCCTCTCCAAAAACCAGTGGTGTGCGCAGTTCGGCTCCGATAAAGTATCCGTTGTCGCCCATAATTTCGCCGGTCGGATAGCCGCGAACATTATCAGCGCCACCAAGAACAAACTGCTCTCCCGTCACTAAATTGTCGGAAGCGCACTGCCCGGAAAAACGAGTAATCAGCTGGCAAGAACCAAGTTTGTAAATACGGGAAAGGTCAAGATTAACTTTTACCCAGGTGCTGTTAGCCAGGCCTGGCCGGCTGGACGAAGTGTATTCATCGTCGGACATGGCGCCGAGAAACTCTCCCAGTCCTGCGGTTAAACCTAATGCGGCTGAAGAGTAAACGTTACCACAACTTCGGTCGGCGTTTACGCCCAGTTCCAGGGTGGAGTATTTATCCCGGGAAGTAAGGACTGTTTTTTCAAACATATAATTCTTATATCTTTTCACCTTCAACCCACCGCTCAAGTAAAAGTTCTGGGTGCGCTGCCGAACCAGGGGATGGCTCAGAGTCAAACCCAGGACACGGCCTTCGCCTTCCACACCAAGAAGCGCCAGTTCTTTGCCGACGTCGTACTCCATGTGGGAATAACTTATATTAGCCTTGGTGCCGTAGCCGTTCAAAGGCAGGGTGTAAGACGCCTTCCCGAAAAGCATGTTTTCCGTGCTGCGGGGGGATAGTGTTAGAGAAACAGAGAAAACATCCCCGTTTCTGGTAAGGTTGCCCAGGTCAAAATCAAACCCAAACCTGTTCTTTCCTGTGTAGCGGGACCCGAAATTATTGGCGTTAACACTCAGGTTTATAGGGAAAAATTTCTCCGGCGCGCTAACGTAGATGTCGGTGGTGGCATTATCCCTGCCTTTAGTCAGGGTGGCACTGGCGTCCATCTTGGGATAATCGTTGAGAAGCAACAGGGCGCGGTCCAGGGTGCTCTGCTTAAGCACAGGCTCGTTTTTCACCGCAGCAAAATGGCGCTCAATGAACCTGGTGGTGTAATAACGGTTCTTCTCCACCTTCACCTGTCCGACCCGACCTTCAATGACGGCAATTTCCACAACACCCTTTTCCACCTTTTGCTGGGGAATGTAGGCAAAGGAAGTGATGTAGCCCTGGTCCCAGTACTTCTGAGTAATAATGTCGGCGACTTCCTTCAACTGGGCCAGTGTCAATTCCTGTTTGGTAAACTTAGCGATTTCCTTCAATAGTTTTTCGGTAGAAATCCTGGTGTTACCAGTGATAATAAATTTTTCTACCTTAATCTTAGCCGTTCCTGCCAGTTCCATGGCTGGCCGCGGTGGCTTAACTATTTTGGGCATACTGCCTGGAGATGGCTCCGGTGCTGGCTTCTTCATCTGCTGCTCCACGGCGCCGGCCTGAACCTTGGGAGGGACAACCTGAGCCCAGACCGTGGACACTGCCACCAAGAGCACAATGCCAATAACAAAACCCCGAGGCCCGCCATTCATTCTTTCCCCCTGGTTTGCTTGTTCGTTACTTTGCATTTACGGCCTTGATGATGTCGTCGGATATGTTAAACCCGCCCGAGAAATAGGGCAATGACTTTTTGTCGATAACTAAATCGTATCCGTTCTTGACAGCGTAATCCTGCACCACTTTGGAGATTTCGTCCAGACGAGCCCGGGTCAGTTCTTGATTCTTCTTTTGAAGTTCCTGGTTGGAGGCATTGGTGAAGGCAAGAATTTCTCTCGTTTTGTCGGCAATCTTTTTTTCCATCTCCTTCTTTTCGGCTTCTCTCATCTTATCTTTTTTCTTGTCGTATTCATCACGCAGAGCCTTCAGTTCTTCCCGTTTCTTAGCCAGTTCGTCCTGCTTGGCTTTTCGTTCGGCCTGAACCTCAGCCGCCGATGCCTTTGCCTTTTCGTAAGCGGCGTAAACCCGTTCCACGTCAAGCACGCCAATCTTTAAATCTTTCGCTATGACCGAAGCGGTTCCGGTCAAAAGTGTTACGGTTATCACTGCTCCTATCTTCTTCCAGTCCATTTCTTCTCCTTTCTGTGTTAGCCAATCAATGGCACGCACGTTTCATTATGCCATACATTATAACTGGGTATTTTTCTTTCTCAAGTCCTTTTTTATGCTATCCATTTTTCCGTTCAAAAACCCGCCTTCACTCCGGCAAAAATCCGGTAAGAAGGCGTGCCGTAACCATCGGTCAGTCCGGTGCCGCCGCCAAATGTCACTTTAATCGGCCCAAGCTGGTGGCCCACAGAGATAATCCCTTCCAGAGGTGCCCCTTTTCGTCCGCCGTCAATCCGACCAAAAATTTCCACGGCCACGGTGGTATCCCCATTGGGCAGATGGCCGGCGATGCCTGCTCCGTACAGAAAGGCGTTGTTTATTTTTAACTGCTCCAGGGTTTCTGCCTGCTGTCCGGCGTAACCAACGTTGACCGCGGTTAACAGGCGTTCACCCCACTTACGGTCAACACCCAGCAATACTCCTCCACCCACACCATCAGAAGAAATAAGGTTTTTGCGGTTACCGGTCGGCAGGTCAACAAATGGCACCACCGCCAGTTTCATCCCTTCCACCACCGGCAGGACAATTTTCCCGCTGGCTCTGAGGTTACCTACTCCGCTGTCTTTTACCCAGGGAAAGACTGCATCGTGGCTCTGGTTAAGCAGGGCCGGCATCGACAGGGAAAATTGAAAGTTATCCGTCACACCATAGGCAAAATTCAGGTCAAAAACAACCTGCTCGTCAGAAAGAAGTCTGTCACTGCCGCCAACAGTCACTTCAGCCACCTTGCTGGCATAACTACCCGTCAGTCCCACTTCAAACTTGCCCGGTGACAGGTTATCGGTGGAATAAACAGTGACGAAATTTGCTTCCCCTGGCGCCACCTTGAAGTGGTTGAGATCAACGGCGGATGCCTGGCCAGCCAGGGAGACAAGCGCCACTATCAGAAAAAAGCCAGAGCACCTTTTCCTGGCAAGAGCAAACAAGGCCGCACCCGCAACCAGCAGCCACAGCAGGCTGCCCAGATGAATCATCAGCCAGGCAACTCCATAGACAGGCAGAAGCAGCGTCCGCACCAGGTACCTTGCCGATGGATGAGTGGAAATCATCGCGGCATACTTCGGACTGTGCCGGTAGTACCAGCGGACGAAAGCCTGGCCAAAGACATTGGTCAGCAGGTACCTGTCGCGGAACTGACGCAGGACCCAGACATGGTGTTCCTGGTAGGAACCAAAAGCCGCTGTGGCAATGAAACAACCACCGCCACCGGAGACCTGGCCGCCGGAAATACCGCTTCCGGAAGGGTCAACGATGGTTCCATTAACCTCACCATCAAAATCTCCAGTTCCTCCATCCGTCAGGGTGAGTTTGACCCGGGTGTAGTTCGGGGTTTCACTGCTGGAAAATTCCGCCAGGGCTGCCGGATACTGGTAAAATTCCTCAGTATAGGGGTTATACTTCCACCAGGAGTTTAAACTCCCAGGAATATCCAGCGTTATCACTGCTTGACCGGGGTTTTCCTCGCTTGATTGAAGGTTTTCTACCCGGATATCAAACAAACTGTTTACCACTGAAGGAGCCCCGGGAATTTCTTGCGGATTAAGTTCTCTGACAGTGACCACAATATCCGGTTGACCTTCATTGTCAGTTTCAGGAACGGTGACATAGACCTTTTCCCCGGAGAGCACATCTTCCCGCTGAAAGTCTGAAGTTTCACTTCTTTGAAGCGTGGCCTTGGGAACATTCTCGCTGGTGGTTACCCAGAAGTCTTCTGATTGCGCCCAGTTTGATTCCAGACCCCGGGCATCAACGCACTTGACCTGCCAGTGGAAAACTCCACTGCCCTGTTTTTTCGCCACTGCCTGAGCAAACAGAGCGTAGGGTAGGTAAATAAAGTTCTGACTGCCACTCAGGGAGCCTGACCACAACGGCTTCGGCCCCGGATTCGTTTTGCTGTCATCCTCTGCAGGGTAAATCTCCCAGGTGGAACCAGCAATCGCATCTCCGTCCGGGTCGGTAAAGTTTGCCTGGAACCGCACCGCTGTCTCCACCTGGACTTCTCCGCTCAGCGGGGCAACAACTGCCGCCACCGGGGACGTCGCACCGTAGCCCTGAACGGCGAAGGTATAGGGATTCTCATCCAGGTCATCGTTGGCAATGCTCACCGTGGCGGTTCGCAGTCCTACCGCAGATGGATCAAATGTCACCTCAAAGGTCGTGCTGCCACCTGGCACCACCGGGCTGGATGGCTGGCTGGTTACGGTGAAATCAGCCGCATTTGTTCCGCTGATGGCAACCTTTGGTGTGCCGGTCAGGGTCAGAATGGCAGTGCCGAGATTCTGAATGGTGAAGGTATGAGCAACCGTACCACCGTTAATATCCACTGCGCCAAAGTCCGTATCGTCGGCCGTGCTGGGAGAAGTATCTCCGTTCGGAATGGTAGCACCCTTGCCCTGGACGTTGATTTCCGGTTCAGTTGTCTGTCCCTGAATAGCAAAGGTATAGGGATTTTCATCAGCGTCGTTATTGGCAATGCTCACCGTGGCGGTTCGCAGCCCTCTTTCTATTGGCTGGAAGGTTACCTGAAAGGTCGTGCTGCCACCTGGCACCACCGGGCTGGACGGCTGGCTGGTGACCGCGAAATCAGTAGCATGGGCACCGCTGATGACAACTCTGGGCGTGCCCGTAAGGTTCAAATCGGCAGTACCCAGATTCTGAATGGTAAAGGTATGGGTGACAGAACCGGGGACATCAACAGCATTGCCAAAGTCAGTTCCATCCGCCGTGCTGGGCGTGGTATCGCCATTGGGAATGTTGACACCGTTGCCCTGCACGTTGATTTCCGGGGCTGGCGCAGCCTGACCGGTACCCTGAATGGTGAAATTGTAAGGGTTTTCGTCTGAATCGTTGTTGGCAATGCTGACAGAGGCCGTGCGCAAACCGGTGGCACCTGGCGTAAACCGTATCTCAAAAGTTGTACTGCCAGAAGGCGCTACCGGACTGGATGGCTGGCTGGTTACGGTGAAATCAGCCGCATTTGTTCCGCTGATGGCAACCTTGGGTGTGCCGGTGAGATTCAGATTGCCGGTGCCAAGATTCTGAATGGTGAAAATATGAGTAACGGAACCGGTGGCAACAATAGCGTTGCCAAAGTCGGTCCCATCCGCCGTGCTGGGCGTGGTATCGCCGTCTGGAATGTTGACACCGTTACCCTGCACGTTGATTTCCGGAGCTGTGCCGGTGCCCTGGATGGTAAAAGTATAGGGATTTTCGTCACTGTCGTTGTTGGCAATACTTACGGTCGTACTGCGCAACCCCGCCGCACTCGGATTGAAGGTCACGACAAAGGTGGTGCTGGCACCAGGCGCAATGGTGGCTGTGGCTGGCTGTGTGGTTACTGTAAAATCAGCCGCCTGGCCGCCGGTAATTACTACTCTTGTCGTCCCGGTCAACGAAAGATTGGCTGTACCCAGATTCTGGATGGTGAAGGTATGCGCCACCGTGCCGCTGGCTACGTCCACATCACCGAAATCAGTGCCATCAGCCAGGCTGGGACTGGTGTCGCCGTTGGGAATGTCGTCACCGTTACCCTGGACGTTGATTTCCGGGGCTGTGCCGGTGCCCTGGATAGCAAAAGTGTAGGGATTTTCGTCGCTGTCGTCGTTGGCAATGCTTACCGTGGCGGTGCGCAATCCAGGCGCACTCGGGTCAAATGTTACCACAAAGGTGGTGCTGGCACCAGGCGCAATGGTGGCTGTGGCTGGCTGTGTGGTTACTGTAAAATCAGCGGCGTGCGTACCGATGATTGAGACGCGCGGACTACCGGTCAGGTTAAGGTTAGCGTCGCCCAGGTTCTGCATGGTGAAGGTATGTGCCACTGTACCACTGGCCACATTTACGCTGCCAAAGTCGGTTCCATCGGTGGCACTGGGGCTGGTGTCACCGTTGGGAATGTTGACTCCGTTGCCCTGGACGTTGATTTCCGGAGCTGGCACATTCACCGTAAAGGTGCCATTCACCGGCGTAGTGGGAATAGGCGTGTAGTTGACGTCCTGCAGGTACGGCTCAGTACCTGCCTGGCTGAGCGTGAGGTTGCTAACGCCGGCCGGTGCATCAGCCTTCACGGTAAGAAGTATGTTGATAAGAGCCCCGGAGCCGCTGGGTATGCCTTCGGCGCTGGCGAAAGAAACTCTCACTTGCCCGGCAGTCCCCACATTTTTAACCAGGGAGAACCCGCTCAGTAGGGCGCCGGCAGTGACGTCACCGGCGGCAGGCTGCTGGAAAACACCGGTGTCAAAGTTCAGGATAAAGGCGCCGCCGGCTATGCCAGTGGCATTATCTACATTGATGGAAACAGTCGTCTGGGAACTGCGTAATCCCGAAGCAGGATTAGCCACCGCAGTCAGGTTTACCGCCTCCAGTGAGGCACTGGCAGTTAGAAAAATACCTGCCAGTATCGTGCTCACCGTTACCCGCTGTACAAAATTCAGTTTTTTCCCTTCCATTCTTCCCCCTTTTTATCAATTCCTGTCCAAGGAAAATTCTGGCTGTTTGTTCCGGCTAATTACCGTACGGGTCCGGTTCCAGTCCAGCCGCCACGCGCAGGGCGAAAATTGCCTCAGCCACGCCGATGGCGCCGTCATTGTTAACATCGGCTTCCAGATAGATAGTTACTCCAGGCGGAAGCCCGGCGGCAACCCTGAGTGCGGCAATGGCATCAGCCACGCCCACGGTTAAATCGCCGTTGACATCTCCTTTGGCAATTCCGGGGACAACCTCTATTTTCCCCGGTCCGGAAGGATTGTAATTTCCGTTGATGAGTGTCCCACCGGAATCTTTCAGGAAATTTGTCTCGTTGTTGGTCCCATCGGAAAAAGTCAGGTTGCTGAACTGGCCGACGGTGGCCGTACTTTTAACCTGAAACTTCGCAATCGCCAGGCTGCCGCTACCGCCCACAAGCTCTCCTCTTAGCGTCTGCCCGGTAATCTCGGTTTTTCCAGCGCTCAACTGCCGCCGCAGCACCAGCCAGGTTGCCGGCAGGAGAGAACCCCTTTCTATCCCGGTGTCCTCCACGACGGTGCTGTCATACTCTATCACGAATCGGAAACTTGCCACACCGGCACCTTCATCCACATTGATGGGGACATTGACCACGCGACCCGGCCCACCTGTGAGATTGTTCGGGATGGAAACTTGCCGCGTAGCCGGAAAGGCAGGGTCCTGAAGGATAATGTTCACATCATTGACCGTGGAACCAGCGCTCACCGCCAGGGGATTTCCGGCATATTCGCCAGCCGGGTCAGTCAGAACATCATACTGGCCATCGCCATCAGCATCACGAAAGGCACCTATGTAATATGTTCCGGACATAATTCCGCTGATGGAAAAGGCTCCTGGATTGGCCAGGGAGGTGGAATAGACTGGTTCACTGTTGTAATTACGGTCCAGGAAAAGACCCACATAAATCGTGCCCTGGGAAGTGCCACCATAGTTTATTGTTCCGTTGATAGTGGCCGGGCTAGCCACCACCACACTGACATTGCCACCGGTGGCCGTATGCGTGATAGCCTGTCCCTGGCTGTCGGAGAGTACTGAAGTAGTAAAATTTAAAGTAGCCTGCTGACCTGCCGTACCGTTGACCTTGAACTGGATAAGGCACAAACTTCCCGAAGCAGTTCCCGTAAGCGGACTTAGACTGAAGCCAGCGATGTTAACCGTACCCGGAGTTTCTGTATTTCCTGAGATAAACCAGCCACCGGTGAGCGAACCTGAGGTAACAGTGAGCGCTTCAATAACATTGTTGTTGGCACCCCAGGTCAGGACAAACTGAAACCCCATAATGCCCCGGGGATTGTCAACATTGACCGGGATGCTTACCAGACCACCCTGGGGCACGTCGGTAGAGGAAGGGACAGATACAGTGACAGCCATGGAAATACTGGCCATAAGAAATAACGTTGAAATTGCTGCGCCTAACTTTCCAGGCAGCATCTTTTACCTCCTGTTGATTATGTGGCATATGTTACCCTCAGTCATATTTCGTTGTCAAGTACCCTGAAATTACTTGCGTAGAACCTTCTTACAACCTGCAAACTTTGCCTCTCAATCTTTCCCTGCCCTTTTTACGGAATAACTACCGGAATTTTCTCTCCGTTTTCGCCCCAGAGGCTGACTTCTTTCAGCTTGAGAGAACTTTTTTCATTAGAAAGACCTTTCAGGTCAAAAAGAAGCGTCAGCAAACTCTGACCGCAGAAAGAGGGGAAAAACGCGCCGGTTATTTTTACCATATTTCTTTCTACCTGTACTTCATTAAAGAATTTTATTTCTTTCTCACTTAACTGCGTCGCCTTAAATTTCATGTTTTCTGGAAGTTCTAACACCAGGCGCAGGCTGGAAACTTTGCCAACATTTTCACTCAACACCAGTGCTGCTTCCGCCAAACCCTTTTTCCGTTCCAGGGAGAGGTTGCTCAATTTTGCTTCTCCGGAAACAGTCAAAACCACTCTGGTTGTCTTTTGTACCTTGCCGGCCATGCCTTCAAATTCCAGAGTGTAATTACCAGCCAGGACTTTTGGTCCCCTTCTGACCGCAAAAATCGCTTCGTTTCCTTCCACGCGCAATTCCTTCTGCGCTGGCTCTATCTGGAAACCTGATGGTACTCTTGCCTTCACTGCCACCGGTTCAGCAAAGCCAGCCAGAAAAATTACTTTCACTGGAATTTTAAGCTCTTTTTCCTGAAGAGAAAAATTCATCTTCTCCGGGCAGGAAAAGATGAATTCTTTCTTTAAAGGTTTCTTCTCCCACTTCCAGGTGAGTTTTGAGTCTTCCCTGATGGTAAAACTCACCGATGTTCCAGAACCCGTGGGCGCGGAACCGGTGCCTTCGTAGCCGGTACAGACTATCTGCTCTTGCCCCTCCACCAGAACCGCTGTTTCTACCCGGCAGTCCACCTTATCTCCGCGGGTATAGGTGGTCACTCCTGGCACCGGAAAAGTCTTCCCGTAGTCAGACTTCACCAGAAGCACGACGCTGTTGGTAGGAGTTTCCACCGGCGGTTTCCCTGGCTCCGGTATCACCGGGGGAGCCGTAGTTCTCCCGGGTGTGGCTATCGTCGTGCCAGGAACAGGCTGGCCTTCCCACCGCGGCACGGCCGGAATGTTAGCAGCAGGCAGGGAGACAGCCGTTTCTCCCACCTGAACCCGGGTATAACCTGAGACGCCACCGGAAGAAGCAACGGCAACACTGGCCTGACCGCTGCCGGTGCTGATAGTGGTCGCGGTAGCGTCTGCATTCGCCGCGGTTCCGTTTCCAGACTGAGAGGGAGTACTGGTGACCCGGAAAAAACCTGACCGGACCGAGCAGGGGAGGGATTTCCCCAGGCTGTCACTCAGTTTCACTTCGGTCAGGCTGAGATAGGAATAGCCAGGGGTTAAAACTTCAAACTGCAGATTGGCGATGACACCGCTTCCCGAGACACCGGACAAAGTCGGGTCAAAGCCACCGGTGCGCACTATTCCTGCTACGGAAGTGTTGTTCACCACCGTAAAGCCGGCTACCAGAGGCCCTTTGTCCACACTAACCAGTTTCAAAATTGAACTGTTATACCGCAGGGTAAACTGAAAACTGGCAAATGGCGCCTCCGCGTTGAGACTTACCGGAATGGTAATGGAGCCGGGCAGAGAGGAAACGGTGATACTGGCTACCTCCATCGTCGCCGCACCGGCCAGAGCGCCTGCCATCAGGCACGCTACCAGAACAATCCCGAAACTTTTTTCCATGGCCTGCCTCCTTACTTTTGAGATGCCTCCAGCGCGGAATAGTCAACATTCACTTTGTAGCGTTGCTTCAGACTTACCTCCATCTCTTTCACCCTGTCCTGCTCCAGTTTTCTTTTAATCTCCTGGGAGACAGCTTCAAATGGTCTTTCCTGGGATGGCTTTATATCTTCCACCTTAATTAGGTAAAAACCGGATGAACTTCTGACCACGCCGCTGGTCTCGCCTTTTCCCAGAGTGAAAGCCACCTCGGCCACTTCTCCGGGAAGGCTCTCCCGGGAAAACCAGCCTGCATCTCCACTTTTCTGACCGGTCCCTTCGGTGTTATACTGCCTGGCTAAGGCCGCAAAATCTTCTCCGGATTTTAGCTTTTTCAGAATTTCTTCGGCCTGCTTTTCTTCTTTCACCACAATCTGAGAAATCTTCCGCCTTTCTTTGATGGTAAACTGGTCGCGATTTTTCTCGTAGTAGGCTTTAACTTCTTCCTCGGTGACCGGCTTTTTCTTCAGTTCTTCTTCCACATACTTGCGGATAATCAGCAGTGTTTTCATCTTCTCAATCTGTTGCTCTTCCTGAGGGGTAAGTTTCACGTTGGCGTCGGTAGCCGCTTTCAGAAAAATTTTCTCCCGCACTAACTGGTCCAGAACTCGTTTCCTCGCTTCATTACTGCCCGGTCCACTGCCGGGAAAACCTGGCCGGGTAAAACGGCTGATTTCTTCTTCCACCTGCTGCGCGGTAATCTTCTCAGAACCGACTGTCGCCACCACCTTCTCCACCTTTCTCTCCTGGCTGGTAGCGACCACAGCGCAGACCAGCATCAGACCAACCCACCCTGCTTTCTTCATCTTGTCTCCCTGTAATGATAAGTCTATTCCAGTATCCGGGACAGAAGAATTATAACATCTAAGATACTCACCGTCCCATCGCCATCAAGGTCACCTGCTTTCAGGTTCACCGGCAGCATGCCAAGTGCCATACGCAGACACAGAACGACATCGGTAATGTCAACCACTCCATCCTGGTTAAGGTCGCCGTCAGCCCTACCGGACAGCCTGGCTACCACCCGCACATTATCTATGGCCCAGTACCACTCGTAGTTGGCGTTATAATACCGCCAGCGAAACTGGACATTCTCCTGATCTGTATAATCACCGAGATTCAGGAAAACCAGGCCGCTACTGTCCTGTCCGGAAAAGGTAATCAGTGTCTCCCACGGCCCGTCAGAAACTTTGATGTCCACTTCCGCCTTCTCCTCCTGATAGACCCGGAAGTAGTGCTGAAAAACAAGGTAAGACGGTCTGGCCGGCAAACTCAAAACTGGAGTGATCAGGGATTCGTCCATGTTGACCCGTCCGGCCCAGTCGCTGTCCACAATCATAAATGGTGGCGTAAGTACCGGAATTGTTCTGCTTCCTGGATTGGTTGCGCTCCAGGTTTTACCATCGCCATAGCCGTCAATGATGGTCCAGTTAGCCGGCAAACCCCGGTCAAAGTTTTCCTCCCAGAACACTTCTGTCTGGAAGAAAGGGTCGGCGGCCTGAAAAGAACGCAGAAATTCGTCCCAGGCAGATTCTGCAAAACTGAGCGTGTCGGAATGGTACTGACTGCTGATTTCCTGGCCATAGTCAGGCAGGTAAATGGAAAGACCGCTGGCGCCAGCCGGACCGCGAGAAGCCACGGTCACTTGTTGAAACTGGCTCACCGCCCGGGAAGCGAGATTTCTTACCGAGAAATCTGCAGCACCAAGCGCACAGCCCTGGAGGAAACCTTTCAGATCTTTGTAATCTACGTCATCAAATCGTTTTGTGGTCTGCAAGGCAATGAATGGAGCCAGCCAATCTCCAGCGGTCTCAATTGCCGTAACCAGGCTGTCCAGAGCCTGACGGAGGTCAAAAATTCCCTGCAGGTTCACCGCGGAAAGTGTCGCGGGTCCAGCCTGGCCGTACTCTTCCCAGTAACGTTCAACCATCAAAGTAGCTAACTCTTCCGCCTCCAGAAAGGGGTTGTTTTTCAATTCCAGCAAAATTGTATCGTACGGCCAGCCATCTCCGGCTTCGTCGGCCTGGGAAGCAACCATGACCCGGGCAAAGTTTCTGATTTCGTAAGCCACCTCAATCATCGCCATCAGGCAGGCGTCAAACCCGATGATATTGAGCGCCCCTGGCAATTGCTCCAGCGCCCAGCGCAGTTCCTGCAGCGAAAGGGAGTCGTAACCGGAAGAGTTGTCCGTGCAGACAGATTTTTCAATTTTCCAGCGGTTTAATCGGCCCTCCAGTTCTTTGATGCGTTCCTTAATTTTTCTGCGTTCCGAAGGAGACGACACCCAGCTGAGCTGGCCTCGCAGAACATTAAGGGTGGTTTCCACTTCCTTCCAGCCGTTGCCGTGGTCCCAGAGGATAAGGGCGTAGTGGCTGGCCGGGTAGTTTTGCATGGCCCAGGAAACAAAATCAACCAGGGTGTCTGGACTGCCCATGTTGACTTCCCGGCCACCCTTACCATCACCCCAGTCAGCAATTGCGTTGCTTCTCTTAGGTGTCATCCCCTGGGTGACATAGAAGCGGTTGGCCTCCGTCCAGTTGTCATAACGGGTGTCGTAGCCGGAGATGCGGTCCAGTTGCACCACGACCTGCACCTGGGAAGTGGAACCAATCTGGGCCATCTCCAGGAAATCGTTGATGGCGTACTCTTCCAGGTTGTTGTCTCCGTCCAGGTAAACCATTACTGTCCACTGAGCCAGACTGAAAGCCGGAAGAGTCAGAGCAGCAAAAATCAGCAGACTTAGCAAAAAAGGAATCTTCCGGAAGAGAATATGTTTGGTGTTCACTTGATGGCCGTGATGACTTGAATCAAATCAGTAATATCCACTGCTCCATCTCCGTTAATATCAGACGCTTCCAGCAACCAGGAAGGATAGGAAGAATTGAAAACATTGTCGGCCAGCACCGGCAGTCCCAAAATTATCCTGCCCAGCAGGGTAATATCCGCAATATCGCACTGCCCGTCCTGATTGAGGTCCACCGGCAGGCAAGAAACCCGGAAACGGTAAACAACTACCGGTTCGTCCCAGGCTCTAAATTCAAAGGTATATTCCCCTGACGCCAGCAAGCCAAACTTGTAGCGGTGCGTCTCCGGAGAAATAACTGGCAGGGTTATCCCCTGCCAGTGGACAATCTCAGTGTTTACAACAAACTTGTTGCCGTCGCGGCTTGGTGTCCCCCAGTCAAGGACGGTAAATCCGCTATCCGGAAAATTGATGGTCAGATAAACACTGGTTCGGCCACGGACGGTCACACTCCTGAAATTAATCTGCTCTGGCCTGGGAACATACTTTTCCACCGGCGCCGGAAGAATCTGAAGAGCGAAATGCTCAGACCAGGCAGAAACTGCCCGGTGGTTAACCGCGCACCTGGCCTGGCCAAAAAGGTAAAACTGGGAAAAAGGCCGGCCCTGAAAAATCGGCGGCAGCTTCACGACCAGGGTGCGCACCGGGCCGTCCCAGTCGGAAACAAACAGATGCTGGTCAGCTGGTCCTGCCGTGGCACCCATACTGACGCTGAAACGGTATTCAACCTTTTCCTGGTGCCAGGAACAGATGCTGCCAGCGGCAGTCACCCGGACTACGACTTTGTCTTCCATGAGGCAACCGTTGCCGGAAAGTATTTTCGGCGCAGAAACCTCCTCAGGAGTTTCGCCGGCCATTAAACAGGAGGACAGCAACCAGCTTGCCAGCCAGATTTTCAGCATTGTTGTCCTGCTCATGTGATTTTATTATACCCGGAGAAAGACAGGAAAGAAACAGATGTTTACCCTTTAAAAAATCCGACATATGGATGGCTTCACCACCCTGTTTATGTCGGAATTTTAGCACCCTCTGATATATTAGAGAAGCAGGCTCATATTTAACTGCCTGGCCACTTCCTGCCAGCGCGGTTTCATTCCTGGTCGGTAACAGAAAGGAAAGAAGCCCAGCCGAAGATAAGTTTTTATGGCGGCCAGCCGCCAGTCGTCGGTCAGCAGGTAAATTCGCCGGTAACCTGCCTGAAGCAATCTTTTCACCGCGGCCAGGCAAACAGCCGTTCCCAGACCCTGGCGCCGATAGACCGGGTCAACCGCCACCCAGCCCAGTTCTCCGCCTGAAGGATGAAGCCGGCCAGGATGATGCAGCGCACAGGCCGTCGCCACCAGTCTTCCCTGACGGTTCTCCACAAAGAACACGCCCTCCGGCAGGGCCCGTTCCAGAACCGCGGCCACCTGATTCCATCCGGAGAAACCAGCCCGTCTCATCAGCCGGCAGTAAGCATCAGCATCTTCTGACCGGAAGGTGCGCAATCTGAATTTAGAGGGAAGGTTGACTGTCGGAAGGGTAACTTTTCCTTCAGGCCAGACCATCTGCAGTTGCTGCTCAGAGCCGGTGCAAATTTTCTGGAGCAGGGAAGCCGCATTATCGTGGAAAACAGCCCTGATTTCCTCCCGGGTTAAACCGGCCTCATGACAGGCTTTAAGGAAAGATATGATTTCTTCGTAGAGGAAGAAGGTTAACGAGCTGGCTTCCTGACCGGTAACTTCACGCAGATGGGGGTCACCGGAAACATCCCCGTAAAGACCTGCTGGCACCAGGTTGATATACCGGCCCTGCTCACAGATGCGTCTCATCCTCATTCTGGTGACAGGCAAATCGCTCCCGAAGAGAATCCTGGCCGGACCGACAGCCTCTATCAGTTGGCGGAAGAGGTGTTCGTTGGTGTTGGCCGAGATGTCAAAGTAAAGATGCCTTGTTTCCTTGAGGACCCTGAACGCGGAACCAGCATCCTGGTCGCAGTAAGCCCGGCCGACATGAGCGACGATGGTTTTCATCCGGGGATAACGCTTGTCTATTTCCAGCAGATGTCTCAGATTGACCGGGTCCCGCAACCGGTCTGGCCGGGGCAGGTGCAACATTAAAATCCAGCCGTGCTGGTTAAGTACCTGAAGTTGTTCCACCGGGAAAAAATCGTAAATGCGGATTTCTTCTGGTTTCAGTTCTGCCGGAGCCAGACTCAGGTAAGACTTGGCTCCCAGAAAGTTTCCCCTGATTATGGCCTCTTCTAAATGGCCGGAAGACCAGCGGGGAGAAGAGAAAATCAGCGCCGGAAGGCCATTCTTCCGGCTGACGCGACTTACATACTGGTTGAGCCGGTCCAGATTCCGATGGGTGGGCACAGTAGCGAAAACAAGCGGCGTTACTTTCCTGTGAGGGAAAAGAAGCCGGTAGGTTTCCAGAAGGTGACTTAAAGGATGCACCTTCGCCACCCGGTCAGGCCAGGAAACCAGACGGGACGAGCGCACCTTCTTTGAAAAGGAAATTGGCCAGATGTGGGTATGGACATCAATAATCTGGCCGGGAAGCCAGTCCTGAATCTTTTCCATATAGGTTTTCCGGTCAATGGCTTTGACCTCAAAGAGCCGGCTTTGTTTGAGATATTTTGCAGTCATTTTTTTCGGCCGTTAGTCCGGTAATATCTTAATCCTTCTATCAGGGTCAGGATATTTTCCCGTCTGGTGCCTGGAGCAATGGAACTGGAAGCACCCAGGAAAAGACCCACCGGAGGCCCATTTTCCACAAGATACGCCAGCTCCTGCTTCACCTGCTCCGGTGTCCCATAAGCAAGGGTCCGGGTAACCGAAACACCGGCGATAATCAGAAGCGGTTCACCGTCTTTCGTCTTCATCCGGCAAATCTTCTCGTAGTCCATCCCGTCTTCGTACTGAAACCCCTGAAAACCTTTCACCCCGCACTCTATCAACGCCGGTAACATCGCCATCAGATTTCCGTCACAGTGCCAGATAAGGTTCATTCCCGGAATGGTCTTCACCGGACGCAGCGCCCGTTCAAAGTGAGGCAACCACCTTTCCTTTAGCGTGCGAAAGTCCACCAGGGTGCCGCGGGAGTCAGCCATATCGTGGTCCAGCCGGTGCAAACGGGGAAGGTCACCTTCAATAATGGCCCTGGCCGCCGCCTGATTATGACATTCAGCCCAGTCAGCCTGCAGTTGAAAATCCTTCTCAATTACTTCCGGGTAGAGGGCGTAGGCCATAAAATAGTTCTGGTAGCCGTAAAGGGTGTAACGAAAGCAGGGGAAGGCGATGAAACCGTATCCACTCTTCAGAATATCCGGTCCGAGAAGGGACTGAATGTTGCGTTCCTTCTCAATGATTTCCTGGCAGCGTTTGGCCACATCAAATTCCCTGATGGCTTTTTCCAGCCGCGGGAAAACAATTTTTTTTAGGTGTTCCACCACGGCTTCCGGAGAGTCAATGAGGATGCCGTCCAGTTCAATCCTTTCCTGTCCGGTGGTTGGTCCCCGGGCTTTGCGGCTATCGTAACCTTTGCCGGTCATGGTAAGGGGATTATCCGGAATAAACTGGTCAAGAAGGTTAGTTCCGACCTTCTGCTGGAAAAGGATATAGGTTTCCTGCGGTTCTTGAAGATACGTTCCAGCAGGCACACCGGCGACCTCTTCAATCAGGGGTATGTCCATTACATGAATCAGCCAGGAGGGGATGCCTGTGGTCGGCTTTCGGGCGATGGTATCCAGGGCTAACTGCTGCGGCTCACTATAAGCAAGCATGGTTTAACCCCTATCCTGTGACCACTTCTCGCATTCTTTCAAAAGCCGTTTTGCCTCTTCTTCGCTGCGGCAACTGGTCGCCAGAAAAAGGCCCCGGCCAGAAAGATGCTCCAGAGCCACCTTTACCTCTTCAGCGGCCAGGGTCAGATGTAGATTCTTCCCGTGAGCCTGGACATACTTCAGAACATCAAGATACTTCAGGGGGCTACCCTGGCCAGTTCCAGGAAGAATCTGAATCGCCTGCAGCCCCGGGAGGGCACACAGCGCTGGCACATGGCGAAAAGCGCCTGTTCCATCAACATGATAGATTGCGTAATCAAGAAAGTTAAGTTGTTGTTCAATCGCCGGCAGGAAAATTTCCTCAAAAAGGGATGGAGAAATCATGCAGGAAAAGTCACACTGGCTGGCATAGAATTTGCCAGGCGCCCAGAGAGGAAACCAGCAGGTGGAACCGCCGTCTGAGACCGGCGCCACCAGTTCGTAAAAGACCGAATAAACTTTTATCCAGATGTCCATGAGAATTTTTTCTGCCTCTTTGACCCTTTCGGGACAATCGCACAGGTCGTAAAGCAGAGGCTCAGTCCCCCGGAGCGCTGCCAGACAATCACCGCTGCCGCCAAAGGCGCCGATGCTGGGAAAGGCTTTACCCTGACAGTCACTGACGGAACGCGTCAACAACTTCAGGGTAAACTGCCACCACGCATTTGTCTCCTCCAGACGCAAGGAAGAAATGTCCCACTTTTCTTCTTTCAGAATTGGCTCCCACCACCCGGTTTGTTCGTCCAGATGAATGGGGCAACCAAGAAAGGTCGGAATGGCGGTATGACCGGGATAGCCGCCGTGCCAGACAGGAAAGGCTTCGCCTCCGTAGTAGGTATGCCGCCAGGCGTAATCATTCAGGGCCGAAAGGTAGTCAAGGTCGGTCCAGCGTTGCAGGCTCTCCGGAGGAGGCGGCGGTGGTTTTTCCGTGTTGGTCCTGTCTGCCGGCGCGGTCACCCACAGGCCACAGCGGCCAAAGTATTCGTGCTGCCACCAGGCAAGGTAGTGCTGCCGGGTCTTTTCCCAGTCAGGTTTGTACTCCAGTTTCATGGCTCATCTTGAAGATTGAACTCTTTCACCGCTTCCTCGGGCGCAAGGCATGACTTGACCACCTTCACCAGGGCCGCCTGGAAACTTAAGGAATCGGGCACCTGCAGGGCATTCCGGCCGAAGACCACGCCCCGGCTACCTTCTGAGATAGCTCTGGCAGCCAGTTTCAGGGCCTGCAGCGGTGAAGGCATCTTTGTGGAACCAAGGATTAATATCGGAATCGGGCAGCCAGCCACCACTTCCTCAAAGTCAACCGTGAAAAAAGTCTTGACCAGGTCAGCCCCGAGTTCAGAAAGAATACGGGAGCCGGTCTTCACCCGGGCATGAAGTTCCTCCGGAGAAAGTTTCTCGCTTTCGGCCGGGAAATACTCCCCCATCACCGGTAAACCCAGTTGATGGCACTTCCCGGTGAGTTCTCTGAAGATGGCGACATTGCGGGCATCTCTTTCTTCACTGCCTGTTTTCAACGTTAAAGAAACCAGCGCCATTTCCACGCCGGCAAAAAGCGCCTCTTCCGGAGAAAAGGCAAAGCAAGAGACTGCCTGATGATACTGCCACTGGAAACAGTAAACCGTATTCCAGTTAAGCCGGCCAATCGCTAACGGCGCCTTTTTCCGCGTAAAAAGTTCTCCGCTGAACCGCAGCATTCCCGGACTCACCAGAACCCCGTCAACCTCAGGATTAATTCTAAGAAATGTCTCCTTCAAGTCCACCATTCCCGGGATGGGACCATCAAATTCTCCGTGGTCACAGGCCACCACCACGGCTGGTCCGGTGCAGAAAAACTTCTTCAACTTCATCTCCCGATTGTTCATGGTCTTTCTCCAAACTGAAAGAAAACGAAAGAGATTTGACATAAAGCGTAACATGGCTAAAATATCAGGTCAAGGGATACTCATGGGCCTGAATACCTGGCAGCGAAAAGAGATTATCAAACAAAGGTTGATGACTGAAGGCAGGGTGGCGGTATCGGAACTGAGCCGAAAATTGAGTGTTTCCGCCGTCACCATCCGGCATGACCTGGCCGAACTTTCCCGGGAAGGTTTCCTGGTGAGAACTTACGGCGGCGCCATCAGAAAAGAAGGGGCCATCAGCCCGGAATACTCCTTTCTGGCCAAATCCCGGCAACACAGTCAGGAAAAGAAAATGATCGCAGCCGCCGCAGCAAGGCTAATTCAACCTGGCCAGATTATCTTTCTGGATACCGGAACAACCACCCTGGAGATAGCCAGGCAGCTGGCTACGGTCAACTTTGACCTGACCGTGGTGACCACTTCCCTGCCGGTGGTTTCAACCCTGATAGCCAATTCTGCCATCCGGCTTCTGGTGATTGGCGGCTTTGTCCGCCGACCACTGGCTGACCTTTCTGGACCCGGCACTGTCTCTCAGCTTGCTCAGATGTCTTTCCAGCAGTGTTTTCTCGGGGTTGACGGTCTTTCCAGCCGGGCTGGTCTGACCACCACCGACGCCGAAACCGCAGCGTTGGAAGAATCTGTCCTGGACCGGAGTGAAGTCATTAACATTGTGGCCGACGCCTCCAAGATTGGAAGGATTTCCCTTCTTCCTTACGGCAACATCTTCCGGCGGCCCGCGCTCAAGAGATTGATTACCGACCGGACCGCGGACAGGAAAGAACTAACAAGTTTGCGCCAGGCCGGGTTCGTTATTATCCTGTGCTCCGGGGGAAAACAATGAATCAGACAATGTTTCCACGACCAAGAATAGGACTCCTGGGATTAACGCTTCAACTTTATCAAAGAAAGGTTCCGGAGTGCCTGCCGGGCTTGGAGAAATTTTCCGTCCAGCTGAGCAGGACCCTGACCAGGAATGCCGATGTCTTTGTCTGGCCGATGAGCTGGGACAAAACCGGTACCGGCCAAGCGGCAAAACTTTTTCAGCAGAAGAAGGTGGATGGGGTAATCGTGGTTTTCCTTTCCTATGCGAGCAGCCTCAGCCACCTGCCTGTTCTGAAAGAATTGAACCGTCCTATACTGCTCTGGAATACCCAGAAGTTGAACACAGTCAGTTCTTCCTTTGGCCCGCAGGCGCTGATGGAAAACCACGGTCTTCACGGTATTCAGGACCTGGCCAGCGTCCTTCTCAGAGAAGGCATCAACTTTACTCTCATTACCGGTCACTGGCGCCACCGGGGGACGCTGAGAGAAATTGGCGACTGGTGCCTGGCCGCGGCCGCGGCTGGCCGGCTCAGCCAGAGTAGAGTTGGTCGCGTCGGCGGCCGCTTCAGAAACATGGGCGACTTTGCTCTCCCTGATGACTGGTTGCGCCAGCAGTTAGGGCTGAAAATCATTGACATAAGCAGCAACTTCCTCAAGACCAAGCCGGCGGGTAAAGAAGAACCGGTCATAAGAAAAGACGGAGAAGACTTCCAGATGACCCCGTCAGTTAACCCCGAAATCAAAGCCATCTCTTTCCGGGCAGCGTCCTGTCTGAAAGATATGATGATACAGAAAAATCTCTCAGCCGTGGCCATCAATTTTTCCGGCCTGAAAAAGGGGCAGGTTATGCCCTTTTTAGGCATCTGTCAGTTGTTAGCCGGGGGTTACGGATACGGCGGAGAAGGCGATGTTTTTTCCGCCACGGCAGTCTGGCTGGCCCAGCTTCTTTCGGCTGGACAGGCCACTTTCACGGAAATGTTTACCGCAGACTTTTTGCGGCAGAGAATTCTGATGAACCACATGGGAGAAGCCAGCCTGAAGTTGCGCCGACCGGACTTCCCGGTAAAACTGGCCGTAAATCCCATGAAACTTGGCAACCAGACCCCTACCCTGGTGCCGGTCTTTACTCTTAAACCAGGACCCGCCACACTGATAAATCTCACCGGAACAGCCACCGGGTTGCGTCTGCTCACCAGCCAGGTAGAGGTGCTTGAAGGTCCCTTGCTGAGGTTAGACTCTCCGCATTTTTTTATCAGACCGCACCAGCCGGTCGCTGATTTTCTGACCGCTTACAGTTTAGCCGGCGGTTCTCACCACCTCGCTTTAAGTTATGGTGACAGCCGCAACCGCTTAAGGTATCTGTCCCAGATGAAAAAACTGGACTTCTTAGAAATCTAAATCGGGAAAAAACATGGTGCTGGCCATTGACAGCGGAACAACCAATACCAAGGTCTTTCTCTTTGACGAGCAGGCAAGACAAAAAGGTGTGGCCAGCCAGGCCACGCCAGGTTTTTATCCCGGGCCAGCCATGGTGGAACAACCGGCCAGCGGCTGGTGGCAGGCACTGGTTAAAGCCGCTGCCAGACTGCCTGACTGGCCTTTCTGTTTCAGGAAACACCTTTCTGGTATCGGTATCAGCAGTCAGGGTGGAACCTTCGTCTTGCTGGATAAAAATTACCAGCCGCTCCGGCCAGGCATCACCTGGCTGGACAACAGGGCGGCCTCTCTTGCCAGAGACCTCAACCGCCAGTACGGACAGGATTTCTTTTATCGGAAGACCGGCCATACCCTGGCCGGATGGGCGCCACTGGCTTTGCTGCTGTGGTTGAAACGGCACGAACCAGAGGTGATGAGGAAAACTCTCCGGGTCTCCTTTGTCTCCGACTATCTTAACTTCAAACTTACCGGCCGGTTTTTTCTGGACCATACCTCAGCCCAGATGAGTTGCCTTTACAACATCAACACCCGTCAGTGGGACCCTGAGTTGTTGAAACTGGTTGGTTTGAATGCGGAGCAACTGCCGGAAATTCTGTCAGCCGGGGCCATCGGGGGTGAGACAACCTCGCCTGGCGGCAAACAACTCGGGCTTCAGGAAGGGGTGCCGGTGGTGGCAGGCGGACACGACCAGTATTGCGCCAGCCTGGGCGCCGGTGCAGAACAAACCGGTGATATCCTTCTCTCCTGCGGGACAGCCTGGGCGCTGCTATTGACCACCAGCCGCCTGATTTTTGACCGTACCAGACGGTGGGTGCCAGGCGTCCATGTCAGAACAGAAAAATATGGACTGATGGGTGTGGTCAGTGAAGCCGGTGCTGTCCTGGACTGGGTGCGCCATAATTTCAGGATAGACCGGAGCGGCCTGGAATCTGATTCCTGTGAGAAGATTAAGGTCAAAACTAACTTTAACCAGGACCGGGGCGCCATCACCGGACTCAGCCTTTCCACCACGGCCAGGCAGGTCTATCTGGCTACTCTGCAATCCCTGGTGGAACAGGTTCACTCCCTTTTGAAAATTGTCCAGGACCGGGTAAGTATTAACCGTATCTACCTGGTAGGCGGAGGGACGAGAGAACCCATGCTGCCTGGTTTGATAGAAAAAATCACTGGCCGGAAGGTTGTTGTTCCCCGGGTAGTGGAAGCAGCTGGTCGGGGAGCGGCCCTTTTAATTCTGAGAAACAAAAACTAACCAGGGAAAGGAGGAAACCACATGAGTTACTGGGCTGACATAGACCTTTCACAGGTTCCCAAAATAGTTGTGGAGCCGCCGGGTCCGAAATCTCGCCAGTATCACCAGCGGGCCAGCCGTTATTTAAAAGGATACTCAAGTCAGGTGCGTCTGTTCCCGGTAGTTTTTGAGAAAGGACACGGGGTTACCCTGACCGATGTGGACGGAAACACCTATCTTGACTTCTCTTCCGGCATCTACGTCACCAGTCTGGGCCACTGCCATCCTAAGGTCAGCGAAGCCGTCGCCAGATATGCCCGAACCCTGATGAACTGTCACGATTTCACCACCCCAATAAAGATGCAACTTCTGGAAAAACTGGCCACGGTGTTACCACCGGGCTTAACCGGGGTGCAGTTTTACGATAGTGGCACCGCCGCGGTGGAGGCCGGTTTGCGGGCGATGCGCGCGGTAACCGGCAATTTTGAGTTCATTTCCTTTCACCGGGACTTTCACGGCAAGACAATGGGTGCGGCCAGTTGCGCTACCGTGGACGCCACCCAGGGAATGCGCGCGCCAGGCTTCTTCTTAGTCCCCAGAGGTTACTGTTACCGGTGCGCCTTCAAATTGCATTATTTAGAATGCAACCTCCACTGTGTGGACTTTATTGAGACGGTGATTAAGAACGAGACGGCAGGCCGGCTGGCCGGTATTGTCCTGGAACCTATCCAGGGGTGGGCTGGTTCCATCGTCCCGCCGGACGGTTGGATTCAGAAAATCAGGGCCTTGTGCGATAAGTATCACCTGCTGTTAATGGCCGATGAAGTGTTAACCTGCATGGGACGCACCGGAAAGATGTTTGCCATGGAGCACTGGAACACTGTCCCTGACGTCATGACCCTGGGGAAATCGTTCGGCAACGGCTTTCCGGTAACAGCCATGGTCATTGCTGACCGTTACAAGGATGCCCTGGAAAAAATCTCGGCTTCCACCAGTTATGGCGGAAATCCTATGGCCTGCGCCGCGGCCTTAGCCTCTTTAGAGGTTATTGAAGAAGAAAAGTTGTGCCAGCACGCCGCCCAGCTGGGCGAGTATTTACTCACCCTGCTTCAGCAGATGCAGGCCAGGCATCCCCTCATCGGAGAAGTCAGGGGCAAGGGCTGCCTCTTAGGAATTGAACTGGTAAAGGATAGAAAGACAAGAGAGCCCTATGAAGAGGCCGGCCGTCTGGTTTATCAGAAAGCCTTCAGGAAAGGCCTGGCCTGGGTGCCAGCCGGTCACATTCTCAGGCTCTCACCGCCGATTATCATGTCTAAGGAAATCGCCAGAAAAGGGCTGGAAATTATTGAAGAAGCCATTGCTGAAACCGAACGGCAACTGCTCGGATAGAGTCGTGACGAAGCAGTTTTGTTCCGGATTTGACACCGGCGCGGAATATGGTAGAATAAGAGCGTCAAAATGGCCGGGCCATAGTGGCCGGGCTGGTTTTTCTTCTTCACTGTATCAGGAGGTTGTAGCATGAAGGGGACTGTGAAGTGGTTTAATGAGAAGAAGGGTTATGGTTTCGTCACGACCGAGGACGGAAAGGAAGCGTTCGTTCATTTCTCGGCCATCCAGGGTGAAGGATTTAAGACCCTGCAGGAGGGTGAAACGGTCACGTTTGACATTGAGGAAGGACCGAAGGGTCCCAAAGCGGTCAACGTGGTCAGGCAGCAGGGTTAAATCTATAACTGCCTTTGAAGTTGCTGGACAAGCAGGCAAAAAGACGTCAGGAATACCGTAGAACAAGCCGCAGTATCTCCCGCGTCTTAAACACCTGTTACCTGTGCTGCTTCGGGGGAAACAGGAAACCTGGCTTGCAAGAAAGGAGTGGTCTGCGTTTACACGCAGGCCACTCCTGCCCTGTTTCCGGGAAAAACCTTACTTTTCTTCCTTGAGTTTCTTAAGCCTGTCCCGGTAGTAAATGGCTTCTTCAAAATCTAAGCGTCTGGCTGCGGCCATCATTTTCTTATCCAGAAGTTTAATCAGCCGGGCCACATCCCTGCCGTAGAACTCCTCTTCCTCCCTCAGCCGCTTCTCTTCGCTTTTCTTTTTAGAACCAATGATTTCCGCAAGACTTTGCTGGATGGGTTTTTCCACCGAACGAGGTGTAATGTGGTGAAGCCGGTTGTACTCCATCTGCAGTTTCCGCCGCCGTTCTGTTTCCTGGATGGCGGCTTTCATGGAATCAGTGATACGGTCCGCGTACATGACCACCTCGCCGTCCACGCTCCGGGCAGCGCGACCGGCAATCTGTATGAGAGAGGTCTCGGAACGAAGGAAACCTTCCTTATCCGCGTCTAAAATAGCCACCAGGCTCACCTCCGGCAGGTCCAGACCTTCCCGCAAGAGATTGATGCCGACCAGAACATCAAACCTGGCTTCCCGCAAGCCTTTCAGAATTTCCACTCGTTCCAGGGTGTCAATTTCGTAATGGAGGTAATGCACCTTAATCTTGAAGTCCTTGAGAAATTCGGCAATTTCTTCCGCCAGATGTTTGGAAACAGTGATGACCAGGCACCTCTGTTTCTTTTTTACCCGTTCCTGGATGCGACTGATCAGGTCATCAATCTGGTGCCGAGTCGGACACACGGTGATGGCCGGGTCAACCAGTCCGGTGGGACGAATAATCTGCTCCGCTACCAGAGGGGAAGGTTCGCCTAACCTTTTTACTCCGCATTTTTCCAGTTCGTACCGTCCAGGCGTGGCGGAAACAAAGATAACCTGATTCACCAGTCTTTCAAATTCTTCAAAGGTCAGCGGCCGGTTATCCAGGGCTGAAGGCAAACGAAAGCCAAATTCTACCAGGGTTTCTTTGCGGGAACGGTCCCCGTGGTACATGCCCCGTATCTGCGGCACCGTGACATGGGACTCGTCAATAAAGATAAGATAGTCATCAGGAAAATAGTCCAGAAGAACTTCAGGCCGTTCCCCGGGTAACCGTCCGGCCAGGTGCCGGCTGTAGTTTTCAATGCCATGACAGTAACCCAATTCCCTCAGCATCTCCAGGTCATACTCGGTCCGCATCTTCAGCCTTTCCGCTTCCAGGTTCTTGCCCTGAGTTTTCAATTGTTCCAGACGCTCTTTCAGTTCTTCTCGGATACTAAGCATGGCCCGTTCTAATTTATCCCGGGGAGTGACAAAATGCTTGGCGGGATAAATCTCTATCTCTTCCATTTTTTCTATGGCCTTCCCGGTGAAAACCTCAAACCTTTCCAGGGCCGTCACTTCATCACCCACCAGGGTTATCCTGACCCCTGTTTCCTCGTAAGCCGGAATCACTTCCACATTCTGACCGCGGACGCGAAAACTACCCCGTTTCAGGTCAAAATCATTCCGCTGGTACTGGATTTCCACCAGTCTTCTCAAGATAGAACGGCGGTCCACTGGCTGACCCAGGCTAAGGTGGAGCATCATCGCCCGATGGTCTTCCGGACTGCCGATGGGGTAGATGCAGGAGACGCTGGCGACAACAATTACATCCCGGGCGGAAAGAACCGCGCTGGTGGCCGCCAGACGCAACCGGTCAATATCTTCGTTGATGGCTGCATCTTTTTCAATGTAAGTATCAGTTTCGGGGATATAGGCTTCAGGCTGATAATAGTCGTAATAACTGACGAAGTACCGGACACGATTGTAAGGGAAAAACTGACGGAATTCTCCAAAAAGTTGAGCGGCCAGAGTCTTGTTGTGGGAAATCACCAGCACCGGCCGGTTGACCGCGGCAATCACACTGGCCATGGTGTAGGTCTTGCCGCTGCCGGTGACCCCCAAAAGAGTCTGGTAGCGTTCACCCTGTTGCAGGTTCCTGATGAGTTTTTCTATGGCCCCGGGCTGGTCACCTGCTGGCCGAAAATCAGAAACGAGTTTAAATTCATTCACGTTTGCTATCCCTCAGGTTGACTGCACCCTGTCAGCGGTGCCGACCATCTTTTCTGGCAGTTCTTTCTCCAGACAGAACTTGGCTTCCTCATAGACATCGCTGTAAGGATAAAATAGAACCACCTGCCGCAAAGCATTCTTGGCTTTCTCGTAATCTCCTTCATTCAGAAAATGCTTTCCGAGGAAAAACAGAATATTATCGGCCAGTTTACTGTACGGGTAGCGCCGCATGAAATTCTGGCAGGCCGCCGCAGCCGCCTGTTTCTTTCCCTGCCTTTCCAGCGATTCAGCCAGTTGATACTGCCACCTTTCCGGCAGGGTAAGTTGCGGATCTTCCCGGAGCAGTTTTTCGTAAAGTTCGCCGGCCGCGACCCGGTCATCCTCCATCAGAGCGATAAGTTCATCACTCCTGGATTTTAGACTGGCTTCCTGCTCAAAGGTGAGCGCAGCTGTTTTCGGTCCTCCCAGGAGTTGCTCCAGGGCATGCCGGCCTTCAGCCACCAGAGCATAGCGCCTGGCTTCCTGGAAGAGCCGGACACCAGAGGCAACAACGGCTCCGAAAAGAAAACCACTCAGATGGGCGGCAAAGGCTACTGAACTGCGAGCCATTTCCCGGGCGACCAGCAAACTGGAAAGAGCCTGCTGGAGAAACCACAGAGCCAGCCAGAAGCCAGCATAGAGTTCAAACTCTCCCACCCGCAGAAAGATGAAAAGAATTAAATATTTAAAGGTAATCCGACTCTTCGGGAAGAGTACGGCATAGGCACCCAGCACACCGGCAATCGCTCCGGAAGCGCCAATGGTGGGGACCCCGGCGTATCTTGCCGGAATCATCACCGAATAAAGAACAGAAGCAAAAACTCCAGCACTAAGGTAAAAGATAAGAAACCTGCCATGGCCCCACCGGTCCTCAAGATTATCTCCCAGCAACCAGAGATACCACATGTTGAAGCCCAGGTGAAGCAAGCCGCCGTGCAGAAACATAGAGGTCAGCAGGGTACCCGGCGCAAAAACAGAGGGGGTAAACCCGTATTTCTTAACAATTGCGTTATACTCAGGACCTCTGAACCCGAAGACAAAATAAACCAGACAGTTGACCAGGATAATCGCCAGAACCATCCCGGGAAATCTTTTGACTCCGTACTCATCGCGCACCGGAAAGAAGAAAAACATACCGGTTCTATTTTAGAATGATTTCCTCCCGCCAGCAACCAGCCTTTTGCTTGACTTTCTGCGGGGAACTGATTATACTGCCTGCTGCATTCATCCAGGGCAAGTGAAGAAAAAACGCGGATTTTCATCCAGTCAAACTATTTAGCGAGGTGCATCATGGAAAAATGTGTCATGGCGATTGGTTGTCACCCTGACGATATTGAGTTTATGATGGCCGGCACGCTTATCCTGCTGAAAGAGGCAGGCTGGCAGGTCCACTACATGAATGTCGCCAATGGTTCCTGCGGGACAGCCCGCCACTCCCGGGAAGAAATCATTGCCATCAGAGGAGAGGAAGCCAGGCAGGCCGCGGCTTTCATCGGTGCGGTCTTTCATCCGAGTCTGGTTGATGACCTTGATGTCTATTACGAACGGAAGACCTTAGCCCGGCTGACAGCGGTCATCCGTCAGGTCCAGCCGAAAATTATTCTCACTCATTCTCCCGTGGAATATATGGAGGACCATTCCAATACCTGCCGTCTGACGGTAACCGCTGCCTTTTGCCGTGGCATGCGCAACTTCAGGACCGAACCGGAAGTACCGCCCACCAGCCAGCCAGTGACCATCTACCACGCTCTGCCCTACGGTCTGAGAAATCCCCTGCGGCAGAGGGTGCGGGCCGGACTCTATATTGACATTTCCCCGGTTCTGGAAAAGAAAAAGGAAATGCTTGCCCTGCACCGCAGTCAGAAAGAATGGCTGGATGTCAGTCAGGGACTTGATGCCTACCTCAAGGCCATGGTGGACATCTGTCGCGAGGTTGGCCGTCTTTCCAGACGCTTTACTTATGCGGAAGGCTGGCGCCGCCACCTTCACTACGGCTTCTGCGGGGAAAATGACGACCCTCTGAGCGAAGCCCTTGGAGAAAAAGCCTTCGTTGACCCTGACTATGAAGCGACTCTTGAGGAAGGCTAGCTCGGTCCACAAAGCAGGTCTCTACAACTTAGTCCCTTCAGGCAGATAATTTTGCCCGGGCGGGCAGCGACTGGTAACAGCACTCCGGTTACAGTTTGAACAGACCCTTGAAACCAAGGAAAGCCAGGGACATCAAACTGGCCGTGATGAAGGCGATGGGCACACCCTGAAATGACTTCGCCACCGGCGCGCTGTTGACCCTCTCTCTGAGACCGGCGAAAAGAAGAATGGCCAGACAGTAACCTCCGGAAACACCCAGGGCATAGACGACATTCTGGACGAAGTTCAACTGGTAATCAATCCCCAAGAAAGCGGCCGCTAAGATGGCGCAGTTGGTGGTGATTAACGGCAGATAAATACCCAGTGCCCGGTAAAGGGCCGGCGATTTTTTCCTGATGATGATTTCTTCAAACTGCACCAGGGAAGCGATGGTCAGGATGAAGGTTGCCGTGCGCAGATATTCCAGATGAAGCGGAATCAGAAGGTAATGGTAAACCGCCCAGCTCACCGAGGAAGACATCACCATAACGAAAACAACGGCCAGCCCCATCCCCAGGGAAGCCGTCAGACTGTTAGACAGCCCGAAAAAGGAGCAAAGCGCAATAAACTTGATGAGCAGAATGTTGTTGACCAGGAAGGCCGAAAGAAAAATCAAGCCTAAATTCAATTGATTCAACATTTTTTCCTCCGGTCCAGACTATTTTTCAGGGCGATCAGGAAACCTAATACCAGAAAGGCGCCGGGCGGCAAAATCATAATGAGAAAGGGCTGGTAGTTCTGACCGAACAGTTTCAGCGGTCCCAGGGTCCCGTTACCCAATCCTTCGCGAATCACCGCCATAAGGACGATGATCAGCGTGAAACCCAGCCCCATGCCCAGCCCGTCCAGCAAGGAATTAAGCACATTGTTTCTGGAAGCAAAAGCCTCGGCGCGGCCCAAAACAATGCAGTTGACCACGATCAGCGGCAGAAAGACGCCCAGGTTTCTCTTCAGTTCCGGCAGGTAGGCCGCCAGGGTATAGTCGGTAATGGTCCCAAAGGTGGCGATGATAACGATAAAAACTGGAATTCTAACCTGGTTGGGCACCAGCCGCCGCAAACAGGAAATCATCAGATTGGAACCCAGCAGAACAAAGGTAAAAGCCGCTCCCATGCCCAGGGAATCAGTCACCGAACTGGAAATTGCCAGCAGGGGACACAGCCCCAGCATCAGAGCGAGCACAGGATTTTCCTTCCAGAGGCCATTGGAGAAACTCTGCCACTGAATCAATTTTTTCATTGCATCTTCTCCGGTGAAGTTTCCTTTGCCCCTGAAGACAGCAGAGACTGAAGGGCTTTTCGCACACCTTCGGTCACCGCCCGGGAAGAAATCGTGGCGCCACTGATGGCATCAATCCGGCCCCCGGACTGTTCTGACTTTAAATAGAGATTTTCCAGCCCCAACCGCTCAAACTGTTTCAGAAAATTCTCCTGCGCCACTTTTGCTCCCAGCCCCGGCGTTTCATTATGCTGGAGAATTTTCACCTTCCTGACAGCACCGTCCTTTTCCACACCGACCAGAATGACCAGCAGACCGCCGTAGCCGGTGGCTCGCTGCTCAACGATGGAACCAAGGTGGTTTCCCTGGCCGTCATAGACCCGAGTGACCGACAGTTGAGCCCGTGGTTCTTTCTCAAACCTGACTCCCTCCGGGAACATCTCCCGGAAAAGATTTTCGGTCTCCTTTCTTTTCTGTTCTTCTATTCGGGGAAGGGTAATGGCATAGACCTGGGCCAGCAACAAACCAGCCGCGATGGTAATCACCAGAAGCACCACCACTCCCTGAACCAGTTCGCTTTTTTTCATCGTCAAGCCTGTCCCGAACTTTTCTTCTCCGGCAAGACCGCACCGTAACGCACCGGATAGGTCAACCGGTCAATCATCGGAACCAGCATATTCATGAAAAGAATGGCGTAGCAGACACCTTCCGGATAACCGCCCTGCATCCGGATAAGCACCGTAATAATTCCGCAGCCGATACCAAAAATCAACTTCCCCCGGCTGGTGAGCGGAGAGGTAACATAGTCGGTAGCCATAAAGAAAGCACCCAGTATTAAGCCGCCGGCCAGAAGTTGAAAGGCTACGTTCTGACGAAAAATTGCGGAAAGAACCGCCACCGTCGCTAGATAGGCCAGGGGGATATGCCAGGTAATGATTCTCCTGGCCAGCAGCAGGGCGGCCCCCAAGAGAAGAAGCAAGACGCTGGTCTCTCCAAGGCAACCGGCCCTGACGCCTAAAAACATCTCTTTCAGTGAAGGCAGCGGGCCGGCTAAGTGCTCTTTAACCGCGGTCAAAGGCGTGGCGCCACTGACAGCATCCACACCGGTCTGAAAGGGCGGGTAAAAGCGTGTCATCTCCACCGGAAAAGAGGCTAAGAGAATTGCCCTGGCCGCCAGTGCCGGGTTAAAAATGTTGTAGCCCAACCCGCCAAAAAGTTCCTTGACCAGAAAGATGGCTGAGAAACCTCCCAGGGCCGCCATCCACAGCGGCAGCCGCGGGGGAAGGACAAAAGAAAGCAGAAGACCGGTGACCACAGCACTTCCATCCTTAACCCTGACCGGCCGATGAAAGACAGCCTGGCTGGCCGCCTCCGTCACCAGACAGGTTACAACCGTAACAGCCATAATCTTCAGCGCCCGCAGACCGAAGAAGAAAATACTGCCAGCCGCGGCTGGCAGCAGCGCCAGAACCACTGTCCACATTACCTGACCGGTCGTCTCCGAAGAATGCAGATGGGGTGCGGGACTCAACAAAGGCAGTTTCTCCACTTTCCCTTCTCCTCAGGCTGTTTTCTTCTCCCTCAACTCAGCCTTGGCCCACTTGAACCAGGCCACCAGAGGCAATCTTGAGGGACAGACATAGGCGCAACAACCGCATTCAATACAATCATTCACATATAACTGGCGACAGCCTTCCCAGTTGCCCAGCCTGGCCTGACGGCCTATCTCTGCGGGCGCTAACCTCATCGGACAGGCCTGAAGACACCGACCGCAGCGGATACACGGGGCTTCCTCAGAAAAACCCTCCCGGGGACCCAGCACCAGCAACCCGCTGGTTCCCTTCAGCACCGGAAGGCTGGTTTCCGGCAGGGCCTGGCCCATCATGGGACCACCCATCACCAGCCGCTTCCGTCCGTCCAGTTTGACCTGGCAAAAATTCAGGATAGCCTCCACCGGTGTGCCAATAGCCACCCGCAGGTTGCTGGGTTTTTCCACCAGACCGCCCAGGGTGAGTACCCGCTGCACCAGAGGCCAGCCTTCCGTAACCGCCTGCTTTATGGCCAGAGCCGTCTGGACATTAAAAACCAGACAGCCCACATCAATGGGCAGTTTCCCTGATGGAACCTGACGGCCGGTCACCGCTTCAATGAGCTGCTTTTCACTCCCCTGAGGGTAGCGCTCCGGCAGAATTTTTAATTCAACTTTCAATTCCGGTTCCAGTTTTTTCAGGTAAGGCCGGACAATCTCGTCCAGACCGTCCTTATCGCCTTCCAGCGCCACGGTGGCTTTTCCGGTACCCACGGCCCGGCAGATAATCTGTAATCCTTCCACCACACCAGCGGTCTCTTCTCTCAAAACCCGCTCATCACAGGTAAGAAAAGGTTCACATTCGCAACCGTTCAGAATGACCAGTTCCGCCCTGCGGCCTGGTGGCAGAGAAAGCTTGACATGGGTGGGAAAAGCCGCGCCACCCATTCCGACAATACCCGCCTGGCGCACACCTTCAACCAGTTGTTCCGAAGCAAGACTGCGCCAGTCACGGCTGATAGTTTCAATTCTGCGGTTAGAACCATCGTTTTCAATGGTAATCGCCAGGCTGCGCCGGCCAGACGGCAGATAGCAATAATCAACCGAGCTCACCCGGCCGGAGATGCTGGCGTGGAGGCAACTGCTGACAAAACCATTCGCCTGGCCAATCAGTTGACCTTGAACAACCTCGTCTCCCTTCTTGACTACAGGTGTGGCCGCCGCGCCGGTGTGCTGACTGAGAGGCAGCACCACCCGCTCCGGCTGCAAAAATTCCTGGATGGGGAAATTGCGGCTTAACCTCTTGAAGGAAAGGGGGTGAACTCCACCGCTTATCATCTCAGGCTCCGAATTTCTGCAGGCGCAGGCTGCAGGCCAGCATGAGTGGCATGGCTTCCGTGGAATGAAAAACGCCCAACATGCCTTCGGCACACTCCCGTTCGGTAAAGCGGTTCACATGGTCAGGAATGATGTACCTGGAAAGCATCATAAAAGGCACCGGGTGCCAGGAATGGCTGTGGAGAACCGCCGGCGTGGAATGGTCTCCGGTAATCACCACCACCTCAAACCCCATCTCTCTGACAGCGGCAATTTTGCTGTCAATCTGTTCCAGGGCCTGGACCTTGCCGGAAAAATTTCCATCTTCACCCATGGCGTCGGTTTTTTTCACATGCAGGTAGAAAAAATCGTAGTTCTGATAAGCCTGGCGCACCGTTTCCAGCTGGTCATCCAGACCATCACCGGTGGGCAAAATGTCCATGCCCACCAGTCTGGCCAGCCCTTTGTACATGGGATAGGTGGCCACGCAGGCGGCTCGCAGGAGATAACGTTTCTCAAAAGTGGGAATCTCCGGAAACCGGGAGAAACCTCTCAGCAGAAGGGTATTGGCCCTGGACTGGACCGGTTTCAAGACTTCTTCCACCCTCTGCAGGAATTCCGTCAGAACCCGGGCGGTGGTCCCGGCCTCAGGAGAAAGAGCCTCAATCGGCCGCAGTTTTTCCCCTTCCTTCTGGGGGTCGTTTTCCGTTACCGCTGGAGATAAGGATGGACCGGATAACAGCACTGCCAGCCGGTGCTCCTTTACAGTCTTGACCGTCACCCTGACCCCGGAAACCTCTCCTACCTTGCTTTGAATCAATTCCACCAGCCGCCGGTTTTCCTCCGTGGAGATTCTTCCGGCCCGACGGTCAGTGACCACCCGTTCAGCATCCATCGTGGCAAAATTACCCCGGATGGCCAGGTCATCTTTGCCCACAGCCAGTCCAATCCCGAGACACTCCAGAATCCCCCGGCCAATCTGATACTTAATCGGGTCATAACCGAAAAGTCCAAGATGCGCCGGTCCACTACCTGGAGTAATACCGGCAGACACCGGCATCATCAGTCCGCAGGCTGCGCCGTGGGCCAGTGCGTCCAGATTGGGAATATGGGCTGTCTCCAGTTCCGTCAGGCCGGTCTCAGAATGGGGAAGTCCGCCCAGACCATCAATCACCACCAGCAGAATCTTGTGCTCGTTTCTCTGCACCAGTTGCGGAAGAATCGTTTCTGTGTCCATGTTACTTCTGCCTCCTTTATCCAGGTGGTTATTTTGGGGAAGTAATGGCCGTAGGATATAATCTAAAAAGCAAAAAGTCAAGACAACTTTCGGAGCGGGTATGCTGTATGTGGTGGCAACACCTATTGGCCATCTGGGAGATATTACTTTGAGGGCGCTGGAAACGCTGAAAGAGGTTGACGGGATTGTCTGTGAAGACACCCGGGAGACACTTAAACTGCTTCGCCACTACGGGATAGAAAAGCCCCTGTTCAGTTTCTTCCGGGAAAAGGAAAAAGAGAGGCTGCCTTCTCTCCTGAGATGGCTGAAAGAAGGGAAAGACCTGGCCCTGGTTTGTGACCGGGGAACTCCGGCTATCTCTGACCCGGCCTATCTGCTGGTCAGGGCAGCCAGGGCGGCTGGCATACCGGTGTCAGCAGTGCCTGGACCTTCTGCTCTCACCGCGGCTCTCTCCGTTTCCGGTTTACCGACCGACGCTGTCTCCTTTTACGGCTTTCTGCCGCGTAAGGCCGGAAAGAAAAAAAGACTGCTGGAAAATCTTCAGGAGCGTGAAGAAACCCTGGTGTTTCTTGAGTCTACCCACCGTATCCTGGAGACACTGGCGCTGATCGGGGAAGTTTTCAAAAACCGGGAAATCACCGTCTGCCGGGAATTGACAAAAAAATTTGAAGAGATAAGAACCGGCCTGGCCAGTGAAAGCGTTCACTGGTTCCAGGGGGAAAACCGCCGGGGAGAGTTCGTCATCATCGTCAGAGGCAGGAGCCGAAAGGAAAAAACCTCCGGGCAAAATTGCCTGGGTGAAGGAGGCAAAACATGGTCATGAAGTTTTTCCGGAAAAAGAAGAATGCCCGGATTATTTTGTGGATTACCGCGATTCTCATCATCCCCGGTTTCCTCATCTGGGGCGTGGGCATCAGCGGCGGTGGCCGGACGCGCTACCTGGCTGCCACGGTTAACCGGGAAGGTATTACCCAGCGCGAATATTATCAGCAACTGAATCAGGTGGAACAGAACTACCGCCGCTTTTTTGGTGACCGTTTTGACGAAATCGCCCGCAATCTCAACCTGGAGAAGGCTGTTCTGGAGGAACTTATCCGCGAAAAACTGCTCACCCAGCAAGTCCGTCGACGTCACATCAGGGTCACCGACAGCGAAGTGATTGAAGCCATTAAATCCGACCCGGCTTTTCGTGACGAGCAGGGCAAGTTCAGTCAGGATAAGTTTTCCCGGATTATTGCCCAGATTCCTCCGGAAGAACTGAGTAAAATTGAGGAAGATACCAGACACCGTTTGCTGCAACAGAAGTTGAAGCAGGATGTGGTCGCGGAAGGAAACCTGAAGGTCACCGACCAGGAAGTTAAAGATTATCTGGAAAAAAACAAAGGGAGCAAAGCTGACGAGGAACAGGTAAGGAAAATGCTGCTCTGGCAGAAGGAAGAAAAGTACTTTCACGACTGGTACGAACAGATTCGCCAGAAAGCGAAAGTGACCGTTTACATGAATCTTCCGCAACCGGCGCCGGTGGCCAGCAGCGCGTCCAGGGCGACCTCGCCGGAAACCAGTGTAACCCCGGCGTCTCCCCCGGCTAAGAAGTGACCGAAGAAAAATGGCGGAAATTAGACCGTTCACCGGCTGGCGGTACAACGAAATGATGGCTGGCGAGATTGGCCGGCTGCTGGCTCCTCCCTGGGACGTGATTGATGAGGAAAAAAGGGCACGGCTTCTTAACCAGTCGCCCTACAACATCGTTCACCTGATTGACCGCAAGGCTGACCCGGCCAGGGTGGCCGTAGTCTGGCAACAGTGGAGAGAGCAAAAAATTGTCGTGCCGGAGACCGCTCCTTGCTTTTACCTTCTCCGGCACCGTTTCTCCCATCAGGGCCAGAACCTGGAACGCACGGGCATTCTGGCTCTTCTGAAGTTAGAGGACTTTTCTTCCGGCAGGGTCATACCTCATGAGCAAATCTTTGACCGGTACCGGGACAATCGGTTGAAACTTATTGGGTGCTGCCGGGCTAACTTCAGTCCGGTTTTTCTTCTGTACAAAGATGGTCTCTGGCCAGAGAAACTGGTTGAAGAAGCCACGGCCTTGACCGAGACAGTCTTTGAAGGAGATAGCCTGACCCTTCTCCGGCTTAATCGGGAAACCGTGCTGGCCAGAATTCAGGAATTTTTTGAACCAGAGCCCTTGTTCATCGCTGACGGGCACCATCGTTATCAGGCTGCGTTAGCCTATGCCAGGAACCATCCGCAACCAGAAAATCAGTATGTCATGGTCTACCTGGTCAGCCTGCGCTCCCCGGGGTTGCTCATTGCGCCAACCCACCGTTACATTCCGGGAGAAATCTCTCTGGAAAGGCCTGAACTCAAGTCTTATTTCCAGGTAGAAACCGTGCCGGACCTGTCCAGAATGTTTTCGGCCATGCCAGCAGACGGAACCACCTGTTTTGGTGCCTGGGATGGAAAAAAGTTTTTCGTACTTACCCTGAAAGAGATGAACCAAATCCTGCCTTTTCTGCCAGAGCAACGCTCCCTCCCCTGGAAAACCCTGGATGGTGTGGTGCTCCATTACTTCCTTCTTCCCCGGCTCCTGGGCGTCAGCCATGAAGGCAGCGAGAAAAAATTCTTCTACGACCGGGACCCGGAAGCAGTCATGGCTAAACGCAGACAGCAAGGACAGGGTCTGGTCTTCTTCCTTCGGCCGGTGAAGAAAGAACAGTTTGTCGCGGTCGCCTCAAGCGGTGAGGTCATGCCCCAGAAGTCAACCTATTTCTTCCCGAAGGTACCTTCGGGACTGGTAATCCACTATTTTGGAAAGCAGTAAAAACTCGCGGGGGTTAGATGGCTACCATTTACGCCGACCGCGTTGAGGGCTTAGCCTGCCGGTGCTGCCAGGGGCACATCGCAACCTTCAAGGTGGAAAAAGATGGCCTGCGCTGTCTCTGGTGCAGCACCAAAATTACCTGCCGGACACCGGTGGAGTTTGTCATCAAAGGTGCGTGCGCCTGTACTCCGGAGCCAGACCGAACCACCTTTGTGGTGGACACTGATGGCGTTAAGACCTGCACCCGCTGCGGTACGGTAAGGTAAACAGCCGGTTAACCGGTGGGCGAAGGAAAACAAGCAATGAAAATCGGTCTTGGTTTTGACCTGCACCGGCTTCAGAAAAATCGGCCGCTTTACCTTGGTGGCGTCAGAATTGATTATCCTTCCGGTCTGCTCGGACACAGCGATGGTGATGTCATTCTCCATGCTGTCGCCGACGCCCTTCTGGGCAGCCTGGCCAGACCGGACATCGGTTGTCTCTTTCCCGACACCGACCCTTCCCTTAAAGGTATTCGCAGTACAGAAATTTTAAAAAAGGTGATGGCCATGCTCCGTCAGGAGCGCTATGGAGTTCACAACCTGGATGTCATCATCATCTGTGAGAAGCCAAAATTAGCCCCCTACTACGAAGAAATCAGGAAAAGCCTGGCCGGACTGCTAAAAATTCCTTTATCCCGGGTCGGTCTGAAGGCTAAAACAGCCGAACAGCTTGGCTTTATCGGCCGTGGCCAGGCCATCGCCTGCTGGGCCGCGGTACTGGTAAGACCCCTTTTGCCTCAAAAATCAAGTTTCACTTCGCGCAGATGATAGTCCGCGGCTTTCTGGGCGATGAGCGCAATCCGGCTGGCCCGGATGACCGCGGCTGTATCCAGGTCTCCAGGAGAAAGTTCACCGTTAATATCCCGTAAAAAAGCGTCCAGATAAGCGCCGGGAAGGGCTGGTTCCAGAGGTACCTGGACCGGCTGGTTTTCTCCATGCAGGTAAAGGGTGACGGCCGCAGCGGTAGCGGAAGTCTCCAGGATACCAAGCCTTCCAAAGAAAGTCATCCGCCAGTAAAGAGGCAGCGAGTAACCAGTGTCTGAGGGCAGAAAGTAAGAGACATCACCAAGAACCCCACCGCCGTTGTCCATCGTCAGCATCATCTGGGCCCCATCCTGAAAATGGGGATACTGAGGGATGAAAGCATTCCAGCATCTGGCCGCATTCACCATAGCAAAATGGTGTCCGGTCATCCACGGTAGCGCGTCAAAGGCGTGGATCGCCAGGTCATTAATGGTACCGCCATGCTTGCCTGGTTCAAAGTACCAGCCGGGCCGCTGTCCCAGAGAAAGCGGATGCTGTCCCCCGAAAGAAATAGCCTGAATTTCGCCGAGCCGACCTTCCTGGATAATCCTTCTCGCAGTGAGAAAAGGAGGGCTGCCGCGCAAACTGAACATACAGCCGACCTTCAGTTTTTTACCTCTGGCCAGTTCTTCAATCCTGTCCAGTTCCTCTAACCGGGTACACAACGGTTTGTCACTGAGCACGTGCCGTCCAGCCGTTAACGCCTGGATAGCCAACCAGCCGCGCCGACCATAATAGTCGCCGATAGCCACCACATCGCAGTCCGTGCCCGTCAGCATCTCTTCAAAATTGTCATGGGTAATCGTCACCAGACCGGTCTTAACAGCTGCGGCCCGGCTGGCCTCGTCTTCTTCACAGGCGGCTACAATTTCAATATCAGAGCGCTCTTTAGCCAGTTGATAGATTGTATAGATGTGTCCGTGTCGGAAACCAGCCACCGCTATTTTCAGCGCCATAGTCCGTCTCCTTTTTTACTTTCCCACCGGTAAGATGGTATGTTACAAAATTAAGGCAGAAGAGGCAAGCATGAGAATCACTCTTGAGCTGCACCTTCATTCGCGCCACTCCTGCGATACCAGAAAGGGCACCATGGAGCAGTTGACCATCCAGGCTGCCGCCCCGGGGATAGAAAAACCTGGTTTTGCTGACCATCTGCACACACCTTTCAATCTGCCGGACCTTTTCGCCTCGCGGGAAGAATTTCTTTCCCTGAGGACAACTTTGAAGGTCCACTTCGGCTGTGAAGTCAGCTGTGTCTCACAATGGGAACTGGACGAGATTGCAGCCGGCCGAGCTACCACCAGTGGTATCCGTGGATACTCGGTGAACGCCGTTGAAGATTAGTAGCCGGTAGACAGAGTAAAAAGACAAATAACTTTTGACTTATTACCTTTAGCTTTGACCTTTCCTGGCTTCACTAACTACTTACTCTGTTGCGGGGGATTACAGAGGAAAATCGTGACACTTTTCTACGCCGGAGAGAATTAAACTTTTACCCTACAAAACTTGTGTTTTCTTTACAATGTAGGGTAACAGTATATTGTTATGGACATTCTCAGAAATGTGATGGTAGAAAATACCTCGTATTATCAAAAAATGCGACGTGAAGTTATTTCCCGTCTCGCCTGTCTTCCCAGGGGAACAATAAAAACCAGGACTATATCGGGTAACAGATATTTCTATCTTCAGTACCGAAGAGGTGGGAAAGTTATACAAAAATATCTCGGCACAAATATTCCCGAACAGTTAATAAAACACTTAAAAGAACGAAAACTACTGGAAAAGGAACTTAAGAAAATAGAAGACGCTCTTGCCTGGTTAAATGTCAGTCCAGATTCAGATATTTTTAAACCTCTTATGGAGGTAATAAAAGCATTAAATCCAGATGGTTTCCGGGAAGAAAGTGTGGAACTTGTTGGAAGCTGGGCTTTTCGGTTATATCAACAACACTATGGAGTAAGTTTTTTCCCTTTGAGAACAGATGATCCGGACTTTGCTATTTTCTTGCCATATAAAGGGAAGGAAATAAATATTTCTGAATTTTTAAAAGAAATTGGTTTCAGAGAGGGATTTAATCCGGACGGCTCTATTTATTTTTACCAGCCGGGGTTAAGAATAGATTTTCTTGTACCGGAAAAAGGGAAAGAAAAGAAAAAGCCCGTCAAAATACAAAGGTTATCATTGGTTGCTCAGCCTTTGAGATTTTTAGAACTTCTATTCTATGAACCCGCTGCTGTTAAAATATCTAAGGGAGTTAAAATCAAAATCCCATCTATGTCGGCGTTTCTGATTCATAAACTTATAGTTTTTCAGAGAAGACAGAATAAGTAGAAATCCTCAAAAAAACCTCAAACAAATTGTTGCCGTGGCAAAGCGGGTTATTCCTGATGGAGAAGAGAAAAGCCGTTTGTACAGGTTATGGAACACATTGTCCGACGGATGGAAGAAGAAAGTTAGAAAAGGTATTTCTATTGGGATAAGAGAATTCCCTATGGAGGAAGAAACGTGGTCAACCCTTACAACGATACTCTTCCCTGCGGAAAAATGATTTCAAAGGGTGTGCCATTTATCTTCCTGGACCCATCATAGGCGGAAGATTTCCTGACCATAATATTTATACGTTTTCAGTAAACGTTTGCCTTCATGAGGAATTTGCCCGCGCCGTTAAAGAGCACGGCAAAAAAATGGAGATTAACCTTTCCGCGATGTTGCTCAACCCGCGGTACCCGGAAAGATTCAAGGAGCAGTACCTGAATTATCTGGTGTGGCTGAAAGAGCAGGGTGTTGTCTTCACCCTCGGTTCTGATGGTCACGGCAGTTATCAGCTAAACCCTCAGCGCGCCGCAGCCTGGCTGAACTCGTTCGGCTTTCAGGAAGATGATTTCTGGTACCCGGGTAAAGATTAGACAGGTCGGGTCATCTTAGCGTAAAATATCTTGTGATGGCCTGGTAGCCAAGTGGCAAGGCAGCGGTCTGCAAAACCGCGATTCGGCGGTTCAAATCCGCCCCAGGCCTCTTTCCCTGAAAGCAAACGAGTTCACGGAAAAAAGAGTTTCAAACTTTCACCAGCCTGCCGCCGCACCGCGGCATCCGAGTCATTACCCAGCCGGGAAAGAGCCCGAAAAACCTTGTCTCCACTGTACCCTGCCAGGGCCATGGCGACCGCCTTTCTCACTTCTGCTTCCCCATCATCAACCATTTCTAACAGCCGGTTCAGAGCCGCCGGTTGACCCAGCCTGCCCAGAAGCAGCGCACTTCTCACTCTAAAGTCAGGCTCCTGGTGGCGCGAGACCGAAAGGAGAATGGCTAAAATTGACTGGCTCCGTTCTCTTAAGAAAGGACGGTTGGCTAAGAAGATTTGCTCCAGAGAATAAAGAACCGCCCGTTTTACCTGCAGGGAGTCATCTTCTACCAGTCTGGCCAGGAGAGGTTCCACCATCTCCCAGGAACCGCTGTCTCCGGCTGCCAGGGCAGCCACCAGCCTTTCTTTTTCTTCTCCGTGAGAGAGAAAATGGGCCAGCAGAGGCATGACCTGCCGGTTTCTGCTGGTCCCCAGAATTCTAAGACCTTTTTCCCAGCCCGGTGAAGCCGAACTGGCCAGATACTGAAGCAGAAAACTCACGCCTTCCTCGTTATTACTTAGGGCAGCCAGGGCCATGGTCCGGACTGACTCGTCCTGGTCAGCAAGCAACTTTTTCAGGTAAACCACATCATCCGAACCGGCTATCCTGGCCAGGGCACCGGTGACGGCCTGCCTGACCCTTACATTTTCCTGGCTGGCCAGCACCTGGACCAGAACTGGTTTTAAGGCCGAGACCCTGGCGCCGCCAGCGCTGCTGGCCGCTTTGATTACGGCTGGTTCTTCTGCAGAGAGAAGTTTTTTTTCCAGAAACACCCTGGTTTCTTCCGGAGCCAGTTTCAACATCGCTTCCACCAGGACCGGGCCGGTCTCTCCATCTTTCAGGTCCATTTTTTCCCAGGCTGCCATTAGAGAGGGCATCATCTCCGGAAGCCCCATTTTCCCGGCCAGGCTGGCCCAGCGCCGGACACAGGAAGGTGGGTCTATACTCAGAACCTCAGTCAGGTAACCGGTAGCCCCCTTGCCCATCCGCTGCAGGGCGCCCTCGGCCTGCTCTGTTTCAGAACAGTTACGGCAAAAATCAAGGATAACCGGAACGGTGAAGGCGGCCCCGATTTTTCCCAGACCGGCACAGGCTAAGTCCCGCCACCTGACAGGCTGGCAAGCCTTTTTGACCACACCGGCCAGCACCGGAACAGCCGCAGCCTGGCTGCTCTCACCCAGACCCACCAGGCAACCTTCCATCAGGAGGCCGTTGTCTTTCACCCTGGGTTCCTGAAGGAGAGAACTCAGGATGGACACAGCCTCCTCGGTACCTGTCTGCCCCAGAGCCACCATAGCCGCGGCCGCCCACTCCGCTTCTGGGTGCCGGGTCATTTCCTGAAGGAAGGCCAGATGTTCCTTTTTTCCCGGATCTCCCAGACGCACCAGACAGGAGGTCAGGGCCATCTTCAACAGATGCTGATAGTAAACATTTCCGGAATTTGCCGGTCCGGGTAGATTGAGTGCCTCTGGCAAAGATTTAAGGATGGGCACGGGAAAAGTCAGCCGGTATCCGCGCCGGCAACGCTCCCTCAAAAAGGGCAGGGACTCTGCGGTGCCAAAACGGGTTAACAGAGCGGCTGCGTAAAGAGCCAGGCTGTATTCTCTGGCATTCAGAGTTTCTCTGTCCAGAAACTGCTTCAGAAGCAATTCCGCGGCCGGACCAAGTTCGGTCAGCAATTTCTCAATCCTGACCTGGGCATCAACCTCACACTGCCAGGCCGCTGAACAAATGAGTTCCTCGGCTTCCTTCCAGACAGGAGAGCTGGCCACACCACTGACCGGCGCTGGCAGGAGAAAACGGCTCCAGAGAAACGGCGCGAGGAAGAGCAATCTGACACGGGCCCCGCGAAAAAACATTAAACCACTGGCTCCCATCGCCCTGTCTGTTCTGACCGTTTCACGGCTTCAATAACCCTGGTGTTGTAAAGCCCTTCGGAGAGAGAAGGCGAAGCCGGCTGCCCCTGGTGAACTGCCCTCAGAAAACAGTAGATGGCGTGAATATGGCCGCGCACCCAGCCAATACTGAATTTCGGACCGGGGAAGGAAGATTCCCGGTAACGCTGGACCGTCGGCCAGGCAGTAAATCCTTCGCCACTTCTGGCATCAAAAACCTGAAGGAAGTTTGGTTCCATGGAGCGATAGCGAATCGCTCCGCCGGTACCATAAAGTTCGTAGCCCAGGTCGTCTTCAGAACCAGCCGCCACCTTGGACACTTCTATGCTTCCCGTGGCACCATTTTTCAACCGGGCTAACATTAAGGCATAGTCTTCAACCTCCACGGATACCTTTTGACCGTTCCGGTCTGGCCGACAGGGATAAAGAATGCGGCTACAACCCACCACTTTTTCCAGTCTTCCTAAGAACCAGAACAATAAGTCAATCGCGTGGCTGCCCAGGTCCAGAAGCAGACCGGCTCCTTTCTGCTGCTTCCAGCCTAACGGTTTGTGCGGGTCAAGGCTCCCGGAATGGTAGTAGGTAAAACGGAAACTGATGGGCGTGCCCAGAAAATCATTTTCCAGCAATTCTTTTGTTTTCAGCATGGCCGGGAAAAAACGGTTGTGAAAGGTCACCTGGTTAGTGGCGGTATAGTCAGGCAATTTTTTCTCCACAGCCGCCACTTCCTCAAGACTGGTAACCACCGGTTTTTCGCAGTAGACCGGTTTGTTCAACTTCATGGCTTCCAGCAGCGGTTTTAGGTGGGCAGTATTGGGCGTACAGATGTCAATAATATCCACTTCCGGCCGGCCAATCAATTCTCGGAAATCAGTCGTTAGGAATTGAAACCCGTGGTCCCGGGCTCTGGCCAGCGTCTCCGGCGTCCGGGCACAGAGGCCATAAAGTTCTACCTGGAAGGGCAGGTCATAATAGTACTTCAGGACAGAGTACGCATAGGCATGAACCTTGCCAATCAGGCCAAACCCGATCAGACCAATCCGGTAAGTTCTCATGGTTCCTTCCTTCCCTGTTAACTGGTTCCGTCAAAACTCTCAGTTGCTTTTTAGTTTTTCTTGTGTGTGACAATGGCTTTACGACTACTTGTCTCCCTGTCCTCCTCACTGTCAACAAAGGAAGGGAATAACTGGCGAACGATTTGCGAAGGCACAGTTACAAGACAAGACGAAAAGCGGCGGCGTTCGGTAAGCGGCCCGGGTAAGTCCATCCGGGACGCAATACCTTACTCGGCGGTGTCTGAGCTCGCCAGATGGCGAGCGAGTTCGCACCAGCTACCGATTTCGGCGTAGTCCTTGTCTGTGCCGGAGCACCTTGAGTGAGCCAGTTCGTTCCCTTTCTTTTCATTCCTCTTTTGTTCCTTCTTTGGTTCTGCCTTTCCTTATCTCTCTCCCTATCCTTCCCACTGTGTCAAAAAAGGAAGGGAATAACTGGCGAACGATTTGCGAAGGCACAGTTACAGGACAAGACGAAAAGCGGACGCGTTCGGTAAGCGGACCGGATAAGTTTATCCGGGACGCAATACCTTACTCGGCGGTGTCTGAGCTCGCCACCGTGCGAGCGAGTTCGCCGAGCAACCGATTTCGGCGTAGTCCTTGTCTGTGCCGGAGCATTCTGAGTGAGCCAGTTCGTTCCCTTCCTTTTCATTCCTCTTTTATTCCTTCTTTGGTTCTGCAATTCTTTATCTCCCTGCCCTATCTCCGCCTACCGTCAAAAAAGGAAGGGAATAACTGGCGAAAGATTTACGAAGGCACAGATACAAGACAAGACGAAAAGCGGCAGCGGTCGGTGAGCGGACCGGGCAATTCCATCCGGGACGCAATACCTTGCTCGGCGGTGTCTGAATTCGCCCCCTGGCGAATGAGTTCGCACCAGCAGCGATTTCGGCGTAGTCCTTGTCTGTGCCGGAGCACTTTGAGTGAGCCAGTTTGTTCCCTTTCTTTTCATTCTTCTTTTATTCCTTTTTTGACACTTCCCTTTTTGACGCTCTCTGTCACCTCCTGGTTATTTCTTTCAGAATGAAATGTCTCTGCCACGGAGGAGGCGGAAATCTGCCTGTCGCGAGTCGGCCCTTTCGGAGAAAACTGCATTCCCGGGCAGTTCAGGAAATGCCAGCCAACCTGACTGGCCAGGCTACCCGGCACGCTGGTACCAATGAAAGAGAGAGATAACAGGCGGAACCAGGTGGGAAACATCGCTCCTTCGCCTGGGCCACTGGTTAACTGGCTGTGGCCGTAGGTGAAGACCTGGTCCTTGATGAAGACGAAACCGCCATCCCGGACCTGATTGCTCAGGACCCATTTTTCTGCCTTAAGCAGAGCCGCTATCATCTCCTGTCTCCGGTAGTCGGTAATGGCCAGCATCCGGCAGAGGGGGTCAATGGAGTCAATGTCCTCGCAGGCGCTGCTATGGAAAGGTTTTTCCCGGTTATGAACTCCCCAGCCGAACCCGCCCAGTGGATTCTGCGTTGCCAGGACAGTGTCAATCGCCCTTTCCAAAAAGGGAATGGGCCGGCCGTCGTAGAAAAACAATGACCAGAGATGATAGGCTGCCTGAACGGCCTGGCTGCGCCAGAAAGGGTGGCTTGTGTCAATCCTTCCCCAGGTGCCGGTTTCTTCCTGAAGATAATGGCTGGACAGCCAGTCCAGAAGAAGATTAGCTGCCCGACCAGCCTGGCGGTCACCGTGGAAGTCCCGGCTGTACTGCAGCAGTGTCCCCAGGTTCATAATTTCGTTGCCTGTGTTGGCCACACCTTCGGCCCAGTTCCGGGAGTTAAGCCAGGAAAGTATGAATTCTTTCTGGTACCACGGTTTTAAGAAAAGGAGCGGCTGGCGAGCCTTTTCTCCCAGACAGGTTAAGGCAGTTATCACGTGGCAACTAAGATGCGGCCGGCCGCACCAGAAGGGGTCATCCTTGTACAAGCCTTCGCCAGCAATTACCGGGTCCGCGTAAAGACCATCGTCCTGCTGGTGCTGATGAAGGTACTGGCACCAGGTTGTTTGGTTTTCTTCTGGCAGAGAACCGGTCAGGTGTCTGGTCATGGCCGCGTAACAGGAAGAGTAAAGGGTAGGTTTACTCGCTCGCTGGCTGTAACGATAAAGCCCCGGTGAAGCGGAAAACTTCATACTGTCAAGAAAAGCCATTGCCCGGGCTAAGACATTTCTGATAACCTTTTCCGGGTTCATCGTTTTTACCTTCCATGAGCTTACCATAGTGGCAAATGGCGGAACTACTTTGTGAATAGAAATGTGGGAAAATCTGTTTCAGTAAACATGGCTTCGCGGAGGAAGAAGGATTTAACTGTTTAGCTGCTGACTAACGATATGTTAGATTGTGAAATACCGAAGATGGAAATAAGATTACACAGAAATGCAACCACGACAATAGGGATAAGGCAAGTGATAAAGGAGAGTAATCTTTCGGCATATGCCCTGGCAAAGAAGTATGGGATTAGTCAAACAACTGCGCAAAGATGGAAAAAGAGAGAAAGAGTGGAAGACAGGTCATCCTGTCCGCATAAGTTGCGGACGACCCTAACAGAAGCAGAAGAAGAGCTAATCTGTTTTGAGAGGAAGCAATTTAAGAAGACGATAGAGGATATATATTTTACATTACAGGGGAGAGTAAGTAACCTGTATCCGATGAAGATCTACAGATGTCTTTGCCGGCATGGATTAGAAGTTTTACCGGAGGAATTTGTAAAGGCAGAAAGACAGATAAAGAAGTTTAGGAGGTATGGTCTGGGGTATGTGCACATAGACCTTTTATATGGGCCAAAGATAAACAAAGAGCGGAGTTACATTTTCACTGCGATAGACAGGGTAAGTAAGGTTGGGTTTGTGATGCTGGGAAGGACAAAAAACAAGACAACTGGGGCGGAATTTCTAAAGCAGGTGATAAGATTTTATCCCTACAAGATTAATTATATTTTAACAGACAATGGATTTGAATTTTGTTATAAGGCGCTACCCAAAAATAAAAAGACAAAAAAGACACATCCCTTTGATAAAATTTGTAAAGAAAACAAAATTCAGCACAGGACGATAAAATTCAAGCATCCATGGACTAATGGCCTGGTAGAAAATTTCAACAAAAAAATCAAGAAGGGGGTTTTGAGGAAATTTAGATTTAGCAGTATTTTTGAATTGAGGGAAAAACTTTTATCCTTTGTTGATGAATACAATCACAATAAAAGGCTAAGGAGTTTAAATTATAAAACACCGGCGGAATACCTGAAAGAAACAAAACAAGTCACCCTGGGACATATTCAGACCCATTTGTCCAGGAACTGTGTGACATCTCTTGACAAAAAATTAACAGCAGGGTACCATAGCAGCAAAAGGGGAGAAATTTGACGGCTACGAAAGGGGAGTATAAAATCAGTTGTAAAAGACAGACTATGGAAATTTCACAAGGAGTAGTATACAAACTAACGTATCGTTAGCTTACA
>JAKPFT010000080.1 GCA_029551285.1 bacterium
AGGAAACTATCCGTTTTCTCTCTCCTTCCCGGTAAAATCTAACCAGGGAGGTTGTATGTGAAGTCATCGGGTCTCCCGGTCGGGCCTTTAATACTCTTATTAAATGCCCTGATAAAGACCTTGACTTCATCATACAAGGAAGAATGAAAAACGTTCTGGTAGTGGCGCACCGGGGTTTCAGCGGCCACTATCCAGAGAATACCCTGCTGGCTTTCCGGAAAGCCATGGAGGCAGGCGCAGACATGATAGAACTGGATGTCCGGCAAACTAAAGACGGCCATCTGATTGTTATTCACGATGCCACCATAGACAGAACCACTGACGGCACCGGTGCGGTGGCAGAACTAACCTTAAAGGAAATCAGGCGCTTCAGCGCCGGCGTCCGCTTTTCACCAACTTACCGGAAGGAGAAAGTGCCGCTGCTGGAAGAAGTTTTTGACACCGTTGACCGTCGCACCGGTTTCATTTTGGAACTGAAGGTGCCAGGCTGTGAGGAAAAGGTGGTTTCCCTGATTTTGAGGAAAAAACTGCTGGCCAGGGTCATCGGTGCCTCTTTCCACCAGGAAAGCGTGGCCAAACTCAGGGAAATCAATCCGCACCTCTCCACAGCCTTAATCACCGGAAGTTTCTCCCCGGAACAACTCAACTTCTGTTTGCGACAGGGTATCCAGAGCATGAACATTCACTGGCGGGCACTTAACAAATTGATAGTCTATAACTTACACCGAAGGGGTTTAACCGTTAATGCCTGGACGCCTGATACCAGAAAACAGTTGCAGAAAACTCTCCGGTACGGCGTGGATGCGGTTACCACCAACTTTCCGGACAGGATAAAGCAGATTCTTTCCATTGGAAACAGACATGAGCAAAGATTCTCCCCCGGTGGTGGCCGTGGGTTTAAGCGGCGGGGTTGATTCTGCTGTAGCGGCGCTCCTGCTGAAAGAAAGAGGTTATCGCCTGCTCGGCCTTTTTATGAAAACCTGGCCAGGGTTACCTGCCAACGGTCAAACTGGCTTTTCCGGCTGTTACGGACCGGATGAGGAGGATTTGAAAGCCGCAGAAAAAGTAGCGAAGTTTCTGGCGATACCGTTTCATGTAGTTGACCTCATCCAGCCGTTCAGGGAAAAAGTAATTACCTATTTCGTCAGAGAGTACCAGGGCGGCCGAACCCCCAATCCCTGCGTGGTCTGCAACCGCTTGATCAAGTTTGATCTCCTGCTCCAGACAGCCAGAGTTCAGGGACTCCACTTTGAATACTTTGCCACCGGTCATTATGCCAGAGTGGACTACCAGCCCGGGAGCCGCCGGTATCTTCTCAAAAAAGGGGCTGACCCGGGAAAGGACCAGTCTTACTTCCTTTACCTTCTCACCCAGAGGCAACTGAAAAAAGCCCTTTTCCCGCTCGGAGACTACCGCAAAGAACTCGTTAGACACCTGGCCGATGAAGCTGGACTGCCGGTCAGCCAGAGAGAAGAAAGTCAGGACTTCACTCCGGACAGGAAATTCCTCTTTTCAGAAAAGATGCAGCCAGGTCCCGTTTACTCTACAGGCGGGCGGCTCTTAGGGTACCATCAGGGGATTGCCTGCTACACCGTGGGACAGCGGCAGGGTCTGGGTATCGCTACCGGTAAGCCCCTTTACGTCATCAGAATAGAGGCTGAACGGAATGCCCTCATTGTCGGCACGGCTGACCAATGCCGGAAAAGGCAGGTGCGGGTCTGTCCGGTTCACTATGTTTCCGTGGACCCTCTTGAGAAGCCGAAAAGGGTAATGGCCAAACTGAGGTCCACCCAGCCGCCAGCACCAGCTACCCTTTACCCGGAAAGCAAGAGAAGGGTCCGGCTGATTTTTGACCAGGCTCAATGGGCGGTCACCCCGGGACAGTCAGCCGTGTTTTACGATGGGGAATTACTTCTGGGCGGCGGAATTATCAAGAGTTGACGGCCAAGTCTTTTCCGGATACTATGTAATACAGGCTGAATTTCTGAAGGTCGGCAACAGGGTCTGGATTAAAGGAGGTACGCCATGCTTAACCTTGAAGGTCGGTTAATGGCTGTTATGGAGAAGGGAACTACCCAGAAGGTACTTTCTAGCCTGATGACCGCCAGTTTTAAGAACAAGGTTACCCGAAAGGCTTTCCTCAGGGCATTAGAAAAAGCGATGTGGCGACTTTCTTTTAAGGGGCCACAGCGACCGGAAAAGGTTCATTACGAGCGGGCGCTGATGGCCCGGGCACTGCTCAATTCCATTGAGCGCACGTTGAATTCAGGTACTCTTTCCGACAGGTGCATGAACGCCCTCTGGGAAATCTTCCTGGGCAAGGTTTTTATTTCCGGCATTCCCAAGAGAAAGAATTTTGCCCAGACACACGGGTTCAGACCGCCCTGCTTTGTAACTATCTCGCCCACAAATGTCTGCAACTTGAAGTGTAAGGGCTGCTACGCCGGTGAGATTTATACCCGGCACACCCTGAAGTTTGATGTTTTTGACCGGGCCATTAACGAGATTAAAGAGCATTTTGGAGCCCATTTCCTGGTAATCTCCGGTGGAGAACCTTTCATGTACCGGCACGATGGCCAGACCCTTATGGATATTCTGGAAAAACACAACGACGTTTATTTTATGGCTTACACCAATGGCACCATGATTACCCGGGAGGTAGCCAGACGACTTGGCGAACTGGGCAACTTTACCCCTTCTATCTCCGTGGAAGGTTTTGCTGCGGAAACAGATGAACGCCGGGGTCACGGCGTTCACCGCCGTATCCTGGAAGCGATGGGGCACCTGCGAGAATTCGGCGTGCCGTTTGGAATTTCGGTCACGCCGACCAGGTATAACGCGGACATGCTGCTGTCTGACGAGTTTGTGGACTACTACTTCTTCAAACAGGGCGCTTTCTACGGCTGGTACTTTCAGTACATGCCCATCGGCCGGCAACCCAGCATTGACTTCATGGTGACCCCGGAACAAAGGTTGAAGATGCTGAAAAGAATCTGGTCTTTAGTGGAAGAGAAGAAGTTGTTTATCGCTGATTTCTGGAATTCCGGGACAGCCTCCGATGGATGTATGGCTGCCGCCAGGGGGGGCGGATATTTCTACATCATGTGGGACGGAACCATCACCCCGTGCGTCTTCATTCCTTTCAAGGACCGCTCCGGCGGAAATCTTTACAGCCTCTATCAGGAAGGCAAGACTCTTCTGGACGCCATCCAGACACCGCTGTTTCGCGAAATCCGACGGTGGCAGGACAACTACTGGATTAACCAGCCCAAAGATAAATGCGGTAATCTCCTGGTGCCGTGCATCATCCGGGACAATTCCGTAGCCTTCCGGGAAATCGTCAGCCGGACCGGAGCACAACCTGTGGATGAGGGCGCCTGCTCTTTCCTGTCTTTCATTGAGCAGGATTCCTTACCACGATATAACCGGGAGTACCGCCGGCTGGTCGATCCGCTCTGGGAAAAGGAATATGTTGGCGGCAATGGCCAGAGTGCCGCCACCGCAGAGAAGAAGTCAGGATGAGTTTTTCCCGGATGTCTTTCTATGCCCTCAAGGGTCCTTCTGAGAGAACGTCTTCAGCGTTACCGCCAGATTGGCCAGGCTATTGTTAAGTATGGCTTTGGCATGGTCCTGGACCGAACTCACCTGGCCAGATGGCTCCGTCTTCCCACCCGGGCAGGTCCCTTCTCTTCAGAATCGGCTCCGGCTCGCGTTAGGCAGATGCTGGAGGAATTAGGACCAACGTTCATCAAGTTAGGCCAAATTCTTTCCACCAGACCGGACCTGCTTCCTTTCGCCTACCTTCAGGAGCTGGAGAAACTTCAGGACCAGGTAGCCCCTCTGCCTGGCGAGACCATTCAGCAGGTCGTGGAGGAACAACTGCAGGCCAGGTATGACCGGCATTTCTCCTCTTTCACCCGGGAACCACTGGCTTCCGGTTCCATCGCCCAGGTCCACCGGGCCAGCCTGATAGATGGCACCCAGGTGGTCTTAAAGGTGCGCAAACCAGGGATTGAGCGCACCATCCAGGCCGACCTTCAGATCTTAAGGGACCTGGCGCTGCTGATGACCCGTTTTATTAAGGAGGCTGAACTCTATCAGCCGGTCCGCATCGTGGAAGAATTTTCCCGCAGTATTCGCAAGGAGCTGGACCTTTCTCTGGAAGGTCGCCGCATAGAGCGGTTTCGCCGGAATTTCTCTGACGACGACCGCGTTACCGCTCCCCGCGTTTACCCGCAACTGACAACCAGCCAGGTGCTCACCATGACCTGGGTGGACGGCATTAAGATAAGCCGTGTCAAGGAATTAGAAGAAATGGGCCTTGACCGCAGGCAGCTGGCCATTACTGGCGCCAGGGCAACGGTCAAACAGATTTTTGTGGACGGGTTTTTCCACGCTGACCCGCACCCCGGGAATCTTTTTGTCACCAGAAGTGGGCGGCTGTGCTATCTTGACTTCGGGATTACCGGACAGTTAGACGCCACCCGGATGGCTGACCTGAACTTCCTTCTTCACGGCCTGGTCAGCCAGGATGCCGAAAAAATTATCCGGGGGCTGAGCGCTCTAAACGCTGTGGATGAACGGGTAGACATAGCCAGTCTTAAGAGAGAGGTTGAGGAGATGCTGGAGATTTACTATGGGCTGCCGCTAAAGGAAATAAAAATCCAGGAACTGCTGGAATCAACCTTTGAGGTGATGAGAACCTTCCGGGTGAGAATCCCGGCTGACCTTTCCCATTTAGCCAGGGCGTTGATGGCGATTGAGGGCGTGGGTCTGATGCTTGACCCGGAATTTAACTTAATGAGTGAACTGGAACCGGTCCTATCCGAGGTGTTGAAAAAACGGCTGAGTTTTTCCAGTATTCTGAAAGTTAGCGAGAAGAACCTGACCGGGCTTTATTTCCTGACCAGGGAGATACCTTCCAGCCTTGAGTCTTTTCTCCGCCATCTGCGGAAAGGGGCTTTCAACCTGACCTTTGAACATGAAGGCCTGGAGGAACTTACTTCTTCCCTGGACAAAGCCAGCAACCGGATTGCCTTCAGTTTGATTATTGCGGCTTTACTGATTGCTTCCTCTCTGATTGTGGTCTCCGGAAAAGGTCATCTGATTCTGGGCTTTCCGGCACTGGGAGTGTTAGGATTTTTCTTCGCAGCCATCATGGGCATCTGGCTGCTCATCGGTATTCTCCGGGCTGGTAAACTTTAAAAGGAGCGTCCATGGAGAGAAAAGCATTGACCTTCTTAGCGGTGTGTTTCCTGTTAAGTAACACAGTCTTCGCTGAAGGGAAGAAACTTGTCAGCCTTGATTTTCTGGCCGGTTATGGGTATGCCAAGGTAGCCGGACCCCGCGACTATGTCATCTATCCGGTGGCGGTGGATTTTACCTTCCCCCTGCCCTTCCGTCAGCTGGATAGCCACTGGCAGTTACAACTGGAACCTTTCCTGGCCTATGTGGGGCAGCCCTCCAGCAATGCGGAGTTTGCCGCTGCCTTCTTCCTCAAATACCGCTTCCTTAAAGGCTCCTTTCAGCCCTATCTGAAAGCCGGCAGCGGCCTTATTATCATCACCCAGAAATTAGAAGAACAGTCCACCAGTTTCAACTTTGGCTCTTCGCTGGTGGCTGGTTTTTCCTGGAAGATTTTCGGTGACTACAGCCTGGTAGCCGAGGGCCGTTACCGCCATGTCTCCAATGCGGGTATCAAAGAGCCTAACTCTGGCGTGAATTCCCGCATCTTTCTTCTGGGACTCAGTCGGCCACTATGAAAATCGCCCTGCTGGCCGGAGAGGTTTCTGGTGACAACTACGGAGCCCTGTTAGCCCGGCACCTCCTGAAACTTCAGCCCGGCCTTACTCTGATCGGCCTGGGTGGCCAGAAGATGCGTCAGGCTGGCCTTAGAATCCTGCAGGAAATGCCACCGGGCAGGATGGGCTGGAGCGGTGTTCTGCTGCAGTTGCCAGGGTATTACCGGCTCTGCCGGCAAACCGTGAGCCAGTTGCTGGCGGAGAAACCAGACCTGATTGTCTTTATTGATAACCCTGGCTTTAACTTAGCCCTGGCCAGAGCCGTGGGCAAAAATTTCCCCTGCTACTACTACATCCCGCCCAAGGTCTGGGCCCACGGCAAAAATCGCCTGAAAATACTGCGAGAGTATGTCAGGGCAGTCATTCCCATCTTTCCTTTTGAGCCTGCCTATTACCAGAAAGAAGGCATCTTATGCCACTGGTTCGGTCATCCCATCATTGACCTGATTGATTTCCAGGCAGATACCGAAGACCTGGAAAAAAAATGCCTGGTGGGAAAGAATGAGGCCGTGGTCGGTATCCTGCCGGGCAGCCGGCCGCAGGAGATTGAATACCTGATGCCAGAATTCCTCTGGCTGTCCCGGAAAATCACGGTTCAGTCAAAAGTTAAGATCATTTTCTCCGCGGTGGACCAGACTGTTAGGAAACTGGAGAGCCAGCACATGAACCGGGTCGGGGTGCAGTTTCCCATCTGGGAAGGTCCTGTCTATCCACTGTTGAAACGAGCCAGCCTGCTGCTGGCCACCTGCGGTACCGCCAACCTGGAAATAGCCCTTCTTGATAAACCCTTCCTGATTTTCTACCGGACTTCCTGGTTTAATTATGCTGTGGCCAGAGCTGTGGTAAAATTGTCGGCGGTCAGCCCGGTAAACATCATCTTAGGAGAAACCGCGGTGCCTGAACACCTGCAGTTTATTCACCGAAAAGTGGTACTGGAGCAGACCATGGAACTGCTGAGAAAGGGAAACCTTTACCACCGGCAACTTCTATCTTTCCAGAAACTGAAGAAACTGCTGACTGGAGAAGCGGTGACGGAAAAGGTAGCCAGATTTCTGCTCAGCCAGTCAGAGGCGTCAACCCGGACAGGCTCTCTAACCCATGCTGAGAGAATATGTTAACCTGCAGAAATATGTGAAGTTTTCCTGGCGCCATTTCGGACTGGGATTAGTTTTCCTGCTTTTCTACGGTCTGGCTAACGGCCTTTCCCTTTCCTCCATTGTACCGCTGATGGATAGAATTCTGGCAGGTCAGAGCTTGGCCATTCCCGAGAGCCTGCCAGGTTTTCTGAAGAATTTCCTGACAGGTCTTTTTAGAGACCTTAATGAGCTGCCGGTGTTGACGGTTCTGAGAAGTTTGATTTTTTTCATCCTGGCCGTCATGATTCTGAAAGGCCTTTTCTACTACCTTTACAACTACTACCTGCAACTTTTCGGTACCAGAATCCTCACAGATTTACGGTCCAGGCTTTACCGACACCTGATGTTTCTCTCGCTGAGCTTTTTCAGCGGCCAAAAGACAGGGGAACTGACCACCAGAATTGTCTACGACGTCAACGTGTTGAGCACCGCCTTTGCTGTAGAATTCCCCCACCTCTTCTTGAAAAGCATGGAAGCCGCCATCTACCTCGTTATTATCTTTACCATCAACTGGCGGCTGAGCCTGGTTTCCCTTTTAGTTTTCCCTTTCCTGCTCTGGCCGGTCTTCAAGGTGAGCCGGAAGTTGCGCAAACTGAGCCGAACTGTTCAGGAAAACTACGGCCGCATAGGTCAGGTAATTCAGGAGACTGTCTACGGCCAGCCGGTGATTAAGGCTTACGGCCAGGAAAAGGCCCTTTTGCAGAGATTTCACCGGGAAAACGAGGGGATTTTCCGGGCCGCCATGGCCATCATCCGGCGCACCACCGCCATCACCCCTTTTACGGAAATCGTTGCCGCCATCGGTGCCAGCGGGTTGATTTTCTATGGCGCCAGATGCGTTCTCCAGCATGAGATCAGCACCGGCTTTTTTTTCCTTTTTGTGGCTGGCCTTTTTTCCCTGATCAGCCCTCTGAAAACGGTGGGCACCTCCTACGCCAGTTTGAGACAGGCCAGTGCCGCCCTTCCGCGGATAAGTTCTCTTCTGGAAGAAAAAGCGCACACCCTGGATACCGGCAGAAAAAGTTTCACCGGTTTGTTTGAGGTCATCCGGTTTCATCACGTGTGTTTCGCTTACGGTAGCCAGCAGGTACTGAAGGATATCTGTTTGACCATCAAACGCGGCCAGACCATCGGCCTGGTCGGCCCCACTGGCGCCGGCAAGACTACCCTGGCTGGACTGCTGCTGCGTTTTTACGAGCCTGCCTCCGGGCAGATTTTCATTGATGGAACCGACATCCGCGAATTTACCCTTGCTTCCCTGCGCCGGTACCTGGGGCTGGTCACCCAGGAGCCGATTCTCTTCTCGGATACTATTGCCTGGAATATCGCCATGGAGGAAAAGCCAGAGATGGAGCGCGTCAAAAAAGTGGCCAGGGCGGTGGGTCTGGCGGAAATGATTGAGGCTCTGCCCGCCGGCTATGAAACTGTTCTCGGAGAGAGAGGAACTACCCTTTCCGGTGGCCAGAAACAACTGCTTGCGGTTGCCAGGGCCCTTTACCGTGACCCGCCGATTCTCCTTCTTGATGAAGCCACGGCTTCCCTGGACAGCCAGTCAGAACAGGTTCTTCAGAGAGCGCTGGAGCAAATTATGGAAGGACGCACTGTGCTGATTATTGCGCATCGGCTTTCCACCCTGAGACATGTTCAGCGCATCCTCGTACTGAAGGATGGCCAGATTGTGGAAGAAGGCACCCACGGAGAACTTTTTGAGAAAAGGGGCGTCTATCATCACCTCTGGACCCTTCAGTTTCTCGGATAACCGCTAAGAAAGGAGAAACATGGCTTTTCCGGAAAATTTCGTCTGGGGTGCAGCCACCGCCGCCTATCAGATTGAAGGGGCCTGGAACGAAGATGGCAAAGGCCCTTCGGTCTGGGATATGTTCAGCCACCGCACCGGTACCATCTGGAACAACCATACCGGCAATCTCGCCTGTGACCATTATCACCGCTACCAGGAAGATGTCGGCCTGATGAAAAAGTTGGGGCTGAAAGGCTACCGGTTTTCTCTGGCCTGGACAAGAATTCTGCCTGAAGGAACCGGCGCGGTAAACAGCAGGGGCCTTGACTTTTACAGCCGGCTGGTGGACCAGTTGCTGACCGCCGGAATTGAACCGTTTGTCACGCTTTTCCACTGGGACTATCCCTATCACCTTTACTGCCGGGGCGGCTGGCTCAACCCTGACAGCCCCGGGTGGTTTGCCGATTATGCCGGCGTGGTCGCCAGGGACCTGGGAGACAGGGTAAAACACTGGATGACCCTGAATGAACCGCAGTGTTTTGTTGGCGCTCACCAGAACGGTGTTCACGCTCCGGGTGACCGGCTGGGCTGGAAAGAAGTTCTCCGGGTAGGTCACCATGTTCTTTTGGCTCATGGCCAGGCAGTACAGGCAGTTCGTTCCAGGATAAAGGGTAACTGTTTGGTTGGCTACGCGCCGGTGGGCATTGTCAAGTTTCCGGTGCAACCTACCGAGGAAAATATTGCCGCGGCCAGACAGGCCATGTTTTCCATCACCGAAGCCAGCCTCTGGAATAACACCTGGTGGATGGACCCGGTTTTCCTGGGTCAGTATCCGGCCGACGGGCTGGAGGTCTTCCAGGAGTACCTTCCTGAAATCAAAACCCGGGACCTGAAGATTATCCATCAGCCGCTGGATTTCTTAGGGGTAAACATCTATAACGGACAGCGGGTCACACCTTCCGGAAAAGTAGTACCCTCAGGCCAGGCAGGTGAACCGCTGACCCTTTTCTACTGGCCGGTGACGCCAGAGGCCCTTTACTGGGGACCAAAATTTTTCCAGGAACGTTACCGAATACCTGTTTACATTACAGAAAATGGCATGTCCAATGTGGACTGGGTGGCCCTGGATGGCCAGGTTCACGATAGCCAGAGAATAGACTTTACCGCCAGGTATCTCCAGCAGCTGGAAAAAGCCATTTCTGAAGGAGTTGATGTCCGGGGATACTTCCACTGGTCGCTCCTGGACAACTTTGAATGGGCAGAAGGCTACAAGCAACGTTTTGGCCTGATTTATGTTGACTACACTACCCAGAAACGTATTCTCAAGGACTCGGCGGCCTGGTACGCCCGGGTGATCGCCACCAACGGGAAATCCCTGCAGGAATATCAAAAATGAGGCTGGGCGGTCCGCTGTTGACAGAGTACGCAACCCCGGAAGAGTGGGTCAGGCTTTTGAAAGAATCTGGATACAGCGCGGCTTACTGCCCGGTGGGGTTAAAAGCAGAGACGGCGCTGGTCAGAGCCTACCGGGAAGCAGCCAGGAAACATAACCTTGTCATCGGCGAGGTCGGCGCCTGGTCCAACCCTCTGAGTTCCAATTCCGAAGAAAGCAAGAAGGCCCGGGAAAAGTGCATCCAGTCTCTGGCCCTGGCTGAAGAAATAGGCGCCTGCTGCTGCGTTAACATCTCCGGCTCCAGGGGAGAAACATGGGACGGCCACCACCCGCTGAATCTCACGAAGGAGACCTTTGAATTGATTGTGGAGGTGGTCCGCCAGATTATTGATGCGGTGAAACCGGTGCGCACCTGCTACACTCTGGAAACCATGCCCTGGATGTATCCTGATTCAACGGAAAGTTACCAGGCACTGCTCAGAGCCATTGACCGGAAGGCTTTTGCGGTCCACTTTGACCCGACCAATCTCATTAACTCTCCCTGGCGGTATTACCACAGCGGGCAGATGATCAGGGAATTTATCCAGCAGCTGGGACCTTACATCCGCAGTTGCCATGCCAAGGACATCATCATGGGCCAGAAACTCACGCTTCACCTGAAGGAAACCAGACCGGGGCTGGGCCAACTTGATTATGCCGTCTTTCTCAAAGAACTGAACAAACTTGGTCCAGACATGCCGTTAATGTTAGAGCACCTGCCCACCCGGCAGGCGTACCATCAGGCTGCTTCCTACATCTGGAAAACAGCACGGCAAAACGGTGTTTTCATTCACTAACACGGAGGTTCAACTTGGCCAAGATTACCTTTTTAGGCGCTGGCAGTACCATCTTCGCCAAAAATATTCTGGGTGATGTCATGCTGACTGGTGCTTTGAAGGATGCCGAAATTGCTCTTTACGACATTGACCCTGTCCGGCTTCAGGAATCCTTCCGGATGCTTACCACCCTGAACCGAAACATCAATGCCGGCCAGGCCAGAATTAAAACCTATCTGGGCGTGGAAAACAGGAAGAAGGCGTTGCGCGGGGCCAGTTATGTGGTTAACGCGGTCCAGGTGGGCGGGTATGACCCGGCGACCATCAATGATTTTGAAATTCCCAAGAAATATGGGCTGCGCCAGACCATCGGGGATACCCTGGGCATCGGCGGTATTTTTCGCGGTTTGAGGACCATCCCGGTGATGCTGGAGATCGGCCGGGAAATGGAAGAAGTCTGTCCTGACGCCTGGCTGCTTAACTACACCAACCCCATGGCTATCGTTACCGGAGCCATGCTTCTCGCCACCGGAGTAAAAACCGTGGGGCTGTGCCATTCCGTCCAGGTATGCGCTGAGGGATTGCTCCGGCAATTAGGCCTGTGGGAAAGCGTGAAAAGGTTGCGGTGGAAGATTGCCGGCATTAATCATCAGGCCTGGCTGATAGAAATAAGCGACGCCGGAAAAGACCTTTATCCTGAAATCAGGAAAAGGGCGCTTCATCTTCTTGAGAAGGAAAAAGCAAAAAAAGAGAACCAGCACCACGACCTGGTGCGGCTGGAAATTCTGCGCAACTTCGGCTATTACCTCACCGAATCCAGCGAGCACTCCGCTGAATATGTTCCCTGGTTTATCAAGTCCGGCTACCCGGAGTTAATCTCCCGGTACAACATTCCCCTGGACGAATATCCCAGGCGCTGTCTTAGTCAGATTGAAAACTGGAAGAAGATGGCCAGGGAACTGGTGGAAAATCCTACTCTGACTCATACCCGCACCAGGGAGTACGGTTCCTACATTATGGAAGCAATGGAAACCAACAGACCCATCCAGATTGGCGGAAATGTGCTAAACCAGGGATTGGTGACCAACCTGCCTGATAAGGCCGTAGTGGAAATCCCCTGTCTGGTAGATGGCAACGGCGTTCAGGGTTGCTATGTCGGCGACCTTCCAGAACAGTGTGCCGCACTCAATCGCACCAGCATCAATGTCCAGATTCTGACCATCCAGGCTGCCCTGACGAAAAGAAAGGAGTATGTTTACCAGGCAGCGCTCCTTGACCCCCATACGGCCGCAGAACTACCCATTGACAGGATTCGCAGCCTCTGCGACGAACTCCTGGCTGCCCATCAGTCATTCCTGCCGAAATTTCGCTAAACCTTTTTCTGACCATCAGGCACTAAATGGAAAAAGAGCAAAAGTCCTTCTTAGAAGAAAAGACACTGATAGAAAGGGCGCAGCAGGGAGATAGCCAGGCGTTTGAAACCCTGGTGAGGTTGTATATGCGCTGGGCCTACCAGTTTGCTTTTCAGTTCAGCCAGCAGCACGCCCTGGCTGACGAAATCAGCCAGGAAGCATTCGTTATTCTTTATCAGAACCTGAGGCGCTTCCGAGGTCAGGCTTCCCTGAAAACGTACCTGGGCCGGATTATCATTAACCTCTGGCACAGGTTTTTGCGCCAGAAAACTCAGCAGCAGAAGTTATTAACCATGGTGGAAAAAACCAGCCAGACCACTCTGGAAAATCCGGAGATGGCTCTGCAAAAGTTAAACCGAAAGGAACAACTCTGGCAGGCAGTGGAAAAATTGCCAGCCGGACAGAAACAGGTTATTGTGCTCAGATATTTTCAGGAAAAAAAGGTGAAAGAGGTGGCGGAAATTCTTGGTTGCCGCGAAGGCACCGTCAAAGCCCAGATTTTCACAGCCGTTGCCCGGCTGAAGAGGTATCTGCGACCATGAAAGAAAATTGTCGCTGGATGGAAAGGTTTCTCGCACGGAAGAAAGACGCTCCGTTTCCCTGGTGGCAGGGGAAAATCCTGACCCGGCATTTATTTACCTGTCCTGTCTGCCGCAGGCTTCTGGAGGAAAAATTTGAGGAAACGCTCAGCCAGAGCGTCAGGCAGGAAAAGGTCCTTTCTGAGTCCTACTGGGAAAGTTACCCGGCCAGAGTGGAAAACCGTATCAGAAAGGAGAAAGTTCTTCCGGGGCTGCCCCTGCGGAAACAGGTTTTGAGATTTTCGCTGGCCGTGATTGTTCTGGGAACCGTGGTCTATACCGGAAATCTCACCTACAGGCTTTTGCGGCACCAGCCCCTTCTGAAGGACTGGCCGGTGATTAAAAACCTGGAGTTGATTGATGAACTGCGGGCTGATGAGGAAGCCGTCCGGGAATTGCTGCAAGGTATCAGGGAACCATTTCCAGACCTCGCCTCGCCAGGTGTCCTCCTGAGCAGGCTCAGAGAATTTCGCCGGCTGCCTGCCAGTCAGCAGGCTTCCATCTTACAGAACTACGAGCAGTGGCAGGCTTATTCGCGCAGTGAGAAAAATCTGTCCCGAAAAATTTACTGGCGTCTGAAGGAACTTCAGCATCCGGCCATTGACAACTAAACCTTTCCTGCCGCTGCTGGCACTAACTAAACGAGAAAAACAGAAAGGAGGTGAAGAAAAATGAAGAAAACATTGACGCTGATGGCCGGGCTGCTCATGGTCGGTCTGGTCATTCTTCCCGCAGGGTTGACCTCGGCAGAAGATAAACCAGGTGCCCAGACCGGTGCGGCCACGACCGCTGTCCAGAAGAAAGAGTTACCGCCACCGCTTTCCGTCACCGGCACCATCACCAAGGTTGATAAGGAAGCCGGTAGTTTTGAGTTGACGGTGGAGGGAGAGACCGCGCCTAAGGTCTTCAAAGCCAGTCCAAAACTCCTGGACAAGATAGCGGTGGACCAGAAGGTTGTCGTTCACTACCGCACCACCAAGGCTGGCGAAAACAAAGCCTTAGCGGTGAAACCGGCTGAAAAACCAAAAGAAAAGCCAAAAAAGAAGTAAGCCGGAGAAAGTAACCGGGGGTGAGAGGGTTTTCCTTCTTACCCCCTGGTTACTGCCGGTTTTTCCTCCGGCCTGGCCGGTGGAGCTGCCTTTTTAGTTTCCGGAGAAAGGAAGGCGAGGTTACAACCTCTTCTTTTCCCAGTTCTAACATTTCCCGCAGCACCCTGGCGCCATCACTTTCTGGATAGGCATCAACCATCCGCCTGGCCTTCCGGTAGGTCTCCACGATGCTGTCAGCCTGAGCCGCAGTTTTCTTCACAATTTCCTGGTATTTCTCTGGTTCCGCCAGGTCTTTCTTCACTTTTCCCCAGTCAAAGTAAGCCCGACACTGAAGGGAAGCGTCAATCAGGTCCCTCATGACGGTGGTGAACTGACCTGTCAGGCAGCGGTCTGCGTCCGGAGGGAAAACACCGCTTTTAACATCGTAGGGCTGCTGCGCCCAGGTGTCATGGCGCCAGAGGTCCCGCTGTTTCTTGTCCCGGAAATCTGGCACATCGTAAGCTTTTCCGTTTTCCCTGGCTGACCGGAAGGCTAAAATTCCCGGGATGGTAACATCAGCGGCCGCGTAAATGTCAAAAGGCGCGGGCTGGCCGGTAAGAATCTGTCTGGCAAAGTAGTAAAGAACCCAGAAGTCACCGCCGCCGTGGCCGGTTCTGGCAGCCAGTTCCCCTAACTCGTCCCAGGCCGGGTTAACCACTAACTTCGGGGAACCGCCGCTGCCACCCAGACGCAGTTGTAACCCCACCTCCGGGATAATCTCAGCCGCACCCAGCGTTCCCCATAACCTTTGAATGTGGCTGTCGTTGGTGGTCGCACCCATCAGATTGCGCATCAGACCACCGTTGGACATACTGATCAGCGAGGGTGCTACTGCCCCCATACCGGCTGATTTAGCGGCCAGATATCCAGCCAGGTATTGCCGGCCCGGAAGGGAAACTACCCGGATAGGCCTGGTGCCGGTAATCACCATGACCGGACCGAGCGAATGGGTGCAATAATAATGGTAATTGAGCCAGGACCGCCAGGCATGCACTGTCCAGCCTGGCTGCACCGGTACCCGGTCGATGTGAGTATAAGAAAGATAACGAATCTCATGAACATACTCGTATTCAGCGTACATCAGTTCGCCAAAAAGCCCTTCCCGCCACTTCCTCGCCAGGTACATGTTGGCAGCCGAGAAGGGATAATTCTCAGCCAGGTTATACACCAGACCGCTCTTTTCCACTTCCTCTACCAACTGGACTCCTTCGGCCATGGTGAAAAAAGCCGTCACTTCAGAAAGAACATGCTTACCGGCCCTCAGGCAACGGATGGCATCCCGGCCGTGATTGGGGCAGTAAGTCGCCAGTAACACTGCGTCAAAATCCTGCCTTAAAAACTCTTCATCGTTGTCTGTCACAAAAGCGCCCGGGTTCATTTCCTGGAAACGGCGCCGCATATGTTCGTTGTAGTCACAGCCAGCCACGACATCAATGTTCAGAAAGGGACAGGTGCGGTAGAAGCTCAAGCCCCGCCCCAACCCCCAGATACCCAATCTAATCCTTTTCTCCGTGTCAAAAACCCTTTTTTTTCTGGTCATCTCGCCCCCTTCTTCCTTCAGGTTAATTTTCTCTCCCTCACCAGAGCCGTAACAGGAACTGGTTCAGCCGCCTGCACCTGCTCCGGCTGTCCGTTGTAGTTATCCGCGGTAACCCTGGCCGCCACCAGTCCGGCCAGTTTCTGAAACTCTTTAAGAATCCGGCAAAGTGACTTCCGGGAAGGAGCGAAAAACAAGTGGCTGACACAGGTACAGTCAGAGGAACCGAAACCCGGCCGAGGTATCCTTACCCCTTTGACCAGGCACAACCTGCCTGCCCATTGGTGCTCCATCTTTTCTCCTGCACAGAAGTAAACTTCTTCTCTTTTCAAGCAGGATTTCACATAATCAAGGTGCCAGTGTGGTTTCCGGCAGCCACAGAAGTGATGCCTGATCCTGGCTGCCAGACCGCCTGGTCCAAACGCGCTGCCAACATACAGATAAAAACCGGGTTTCACCTGAAGCTGGCCTGACCGACCCACCCTTACCTTCTTTTCTCGGTTACTGCGGAAGACAAGCAGATAGGTTCCGGACCCTGCTGGAAGATATCTGACGCCACTGCGTTTTCTCTGGTCGTCCATGGCGGATGGTGAAAATTTGATTTACTGGAGCTCCGGTTTGAGGTATCTCTCATAAGGAAAGTTTGCCTTCAGAACCCGCAGGACATTCAGTCCGATAATTTTCTGGATCTCCTCGTCAGAATAGCCCCGCTGGACCAGGCCAACCGTGAAGTAAGGCCAGCAGGTCCAGTCCAGACTGCCCAGTTGCTCTTCCTTTTCCCAGTCCGGGTCACCAGATTTTGGCAGAGAACCCTCTGGCCAGAGCCTCTGAAAGTCCGGCCGGCTGGCCGGAGCAGCAACAGTCTCCGGCTGCCTTTTAGATTGACACTGATAACCCCGGTCAGTGCCGATGGCGACATAGTCTGTTCCAAACTTCTTGGCGATGTAGTCTATGTGGTCTAACAAGGCACTTATATCACCTTTTCTGCCCAGGAAGTAAGGGATGCCGCACACTCCCACATAACCACCGCTCTCGGCAATGGCTCTAATTACCTCATCCGGTTTATTCCTCGGATGCGGATTAACCCCGCAGGCACCGCTGTGGCTGGCCACCACCGGCTTGCTGGAAAATTTCGCCGCCTCCAGACTGGTCTGCCAGTTACAATGGGCTACGTCAACAATGACACCCACCCGGTTCATCTCCTTAATCGCCGCCTGACCCAGGTCACTTAAGCCACCATTACCCTTCTCCCCGCAGCCGTCTCCCAGCATGTTTCTGCGGTTGTAGGTCAGATGCATCATCCGGCAGCCCAGTTGAAAAAAGACACGGATATAGCCAAGTTCTTCTTCCACTGAAGACCAGGTCTGGCTTAAAGGCACGCCGTTACAGGTGAAACAGAGTGCGTGCCGGTTTTCCTGCCTGGCCAGGAGAAGGTCTTCAGGCACGGTTAGTTTTCTCAGGAAATCCCGTAAAAGGTCGCACACCAGGGTGTAGCGGGCAAACCGTTTCAGTAGCCGAAGGGGGTCCTGGCCTTCCTCGCCGGCATTCTGCATTAACCCGGTGAGACCGGAGACCTCCCAGGCTTCTTTGAATTCCGTGAGACACTCAGAATCGGAAAGATAGCCAGTCATAATCATTTCTTCCACGGCGTCCCAGTACTCTTCGGGAGAGCAACCTTCAGCCACCAATTTTTTGAGTTTTTCTGTGTCCACCGGAGCGTGCGGAGAAAACCCGTAAGCATCACAGACGATGGAAGCACGGTGAAGTTTTAGACCGTGTTCCAGTTCCTTCTGGCTGGGCTGGAGAAGATACCTAACTATCTGGTGATACCTGACAATCGTTTCCCTCATAAATCCTCCCTGCTACCCTAACTTTCCTTCTCTCAAAGGCTTGAAGTTGTTTCTTGTCTTTTCTAATTCTGTCAACGATTTTGCAACTCCTTACCCCTGCCCCACTGTCAAAAAAGGAAGGGGACAGCTGGCGAACGATTTGCGAAGGCACAGATACAAGACAAGACGAAAAGCGGATGCGTTCGGTAAGCGGACCGGGTAAGTCCATCCGGGACGCAATACCTTACTCGGCGGTGTCTGAGCTCGCCACCGGGCGAATGAGTTCGCACCAGCTACCGATTTCGGCGTAGTCCTTGTCTGTGCCGGAGCACTTTGAGTGAGCCAGTTTGTTCCCTTTCTTTTCATTCCTCTTTTATTCCTTTTTTGGTTCTGCCTGTCTTTATCTCTCCGCTTCCTATCCATTGTCAGAAAAAGAAGGGAATAACTGGCGAACGATTTGCGCAGGCACAGCAACAAGACAAGACGAAAAGCGCACGCGGTCGGTAAGCGGCCCGGACAATTCCATCCGGGACGCAATACCTTACTCGGCGGTGTCTGAATTCGCCACCTGGCGAATGAGTTCGCCGAGCAACCGATTTCGGCGTAGTCCTTGTCTGTGCCGGAGCACTCTGAGTGAGCCAGTTCGTTCCCTTTCTTTTCATTCCTCTTTTATTCCTTTTTTGGTTCTGGAATTCTTTATCTCTCCGCCATTACCCCCCACTGTGTCAGAAAAGGAAGGGGACAGCTGGCGAACGATTTGCGCAGGC
>JAKPFT010000040.1 GCA_029551285.1 bacterium
GTGATAAAAACAAAAATCAACATGCTCAGTCTCTCTAATCAGTTCAGGTAGAATCAGTTCCGAAAAAATTTTCGGAGAAAGCATGCAGGAGATATCGCTCTGAATGGTCCACATCCTTCCCGGCGCCCAGAGCCTCAACCAGTCAAACGAACCTGTTTGAAACGGCGCCACCAGTGCGTCCAGTTCGTCGTAAAGTTTGCAGGAGATATCGGTCAGCTGGCGCACAATTTTTTTAACCACGCCCGGCTCTTCCACCGTAGCCACCAGTATCTTCTCTGCGCCCCACAGGTCAGCCATCACATCAGAAGCCGCGCCGAAACCCTGTCCGCTCACCAGGTATTGTCCCCGGCTGCGCTGGACCGACGCCCTGGTCAGGCCACAAAGCAGTTGGTACCATTTATTCTCCGGAGTAAACCTGAGTTTGTTATGCTCTTTCAGCGACGAAAAGCAGGGAGTGTGCCAGACAGTGTTTTCTTGAAAATGCATTTCACATCCCAGATAACCGCTCAACGGGACAGGCCCAAGGTACACCCAGTGGTTTGGGAGAGATTCTCCTCCCCAGAAGGTGGCTTCCAGACTGGCTTCAAGATTGGCGAAAACCACTTCGGGATTGATGTACATATCAGGAACCTTTTTGTTAATTGGCCGCGGGCTTACACCTTCCCTGGGCGCAGTGACCAGGGCCACGACCCGGTCAGTTTTTTCGCCAGCCCACCAGGCTGTCAGCCTGGCCAGCGCTTCCTCCCAGTCTGTTTTAAATTTCTTCATTTCCCCTTCACCCCTGGCCCGGTCATGGGCACAAAGCGCACCGGAATAAGGTCCTTTTCCACAAGCTTACCTTTCACCTTCCGAATAAGTTTCAACTGTTGAAATTCCTCTCCCACCGGAATGACCAGCCGTCCGCCTTCGCTCAACTGTTCAATTAGTGGCGCTGGCACAGCCGGCGGCGCACAGGTAACAATAATTCCATCAAAAGGGGCAAATTCCTTCCAGCCAGCAAAACCGTCGCCACATTTTACCGTGATGTTGCCGTAGTTAAGCCGCCGCAAAAGTTTTTCTGCCCGTTCGGCCAAAGCAGGAATAATCTCAATCGTGTAGACCTTCTGGCACAATTCTGCCAGGATGGCGGCCTGGTAGCCGGAACCGGTGCCTACCTCCAGAACCCGGTCAGACGGTTTCAATTCCAGCAGTTCGGTCATCAGGGCCACGATGTAAGGCTGGGAAATAGTCTGTCCTTCTCCAATGGGTAAGGGATAATCTTCGTAAGCCAGACTCCGCAGAGATTCCGGGACAAAAAGATGCCGTTCCACTTTTTCCATAGCCTTCAGGACACGGTTGTCTGCAATTCCTCTGGCCTTTATCTGGGTTTCCACCATCTTTTTCCGCAGGGCAGCATAGTCTGTTTCTGCCGGGGCCTGGGCCGAGAAAAGCACCAGCATCGCGAGAAGAAGCATCTTCACCATAGCCAGCTCCAGAGAGAGAAAAGTTACACCCCTGTGGTAGAATTATACAGAGGAATGGCAAAAGATTAAAATTAGGACAGGCTGGTTGACCAGCAATAATTACCAGCCCGTTTACTTTGGAGGAGAAATGGCTAAAAGAAACGTCGCCCTTCTGGTTAGTCCAGCCAGCGTCACCCGCATCTTTGCACCAGATGATTTAACTGTCCTGAGAAGAAGGTACAACATAGCTGCGGTCAGTGGAGAAAACCCTGACCACCAGGCCCCGGAATTGCTGCGCCAGGCAGAGGCCTGTATCACCTCCTGGGGCAGTCCCCGATTAGACGAAAAACTTCTCTCTGCTGCCCCATTTTTGAAATTGGTTGTTCATGCCGCAGGAACCGTTAAACCCTACGTCAGCGAGGCCCTCTGGCAACGCGGTATCCAGGTCAGTTCAGCGGCAGCAGCCATTGCCCCTGGTGTGGCTGAACACGCTCTGGGACTGATGCTTTGCGCGATGAAACGCACTTGCTGGTTTAACGAAAAGATTCACCGGGGTATCTGGCGGGATGAAGCCGAAATTTCCCGGGTAATGGAACCTTTTGGCATCAGGGTCGGCGTCATTGGCCTGGGACATACAGGCCGATGCTTTCTGAAACTTTTGCGCAACTTTGAAGTAAAAATTCTCTGCTATGACCCGTTCTTTTCTGCTGAAAAGATAAGGAAACTGGGTGGGGAAAAGGTGGATGACCTTGACGATTTGATACCCCAGGTGGAGGTGCTTTCCCTCCATGCCCCCTCGCTTCCCGAAACCCGTCATCTTCTCAATTCCGATAGATTGAAACTCATCAAAGACGGCGCCATTCTCATTAATACTGCGCGGGGAGCCCTGATTGACGAGCCAGCGCTTTACCAGGAGTTAAAAGACGGCCGTTTCACGGCCTGTCTGGATGTCACCGATCCGGAACCGCCATCTCCTGACAATCCTCTGCTCACTCTGCCCAATGTTATTTTTACCCCCCACGTCGCCGGAGCCGCCAGCCAGAATCTCTACCGCATTGGCCGTTTGGTGCGAAAAGAACTGAACCGTTTTTTCTCTAAAAAGCCCTTGCTTCACCAGGTACGGCAGGAAGATTTAAACCGGCTTGCCTGATGATTTCGCCTTTAACCTATTGATAGCCAGCGCTGGCTGTTGCGAAAAAGGATGGCCCCTTTAACACGCTCTGGTATCCGGGCGCACATCACTTTGGCCAGGGCTGCTTCCGGGTAGAGAAACGGGGCGTGGCTTCCAAAGACCACCTTTTCCACAGGTAGAACTGTTAGCAGGCTCTTCAACGTTTGGAATCGCTCCAGAAAAGAAAGGTCAACCCAGACATTGGGCTGCCTGGCCAGCTGGACGGCTTCATCAAAATAGACATTCAGTACGACCATTTTCACCGAAGGAAAATTCTTCGCGAGCGCAAGTAAATCGGTGATTTTCGGCGCCGGTACCTGAAGCGGGTAGAACTGGCTTCGCTCATCCTCTAATCGCATTTGAATCAGCAGGAGCCGTTTTCTCTCCTGAATAAGTGTCAGCAGTTTTCTAACAGTTTTCTCCTTGAGGGAGCAATCCCAGAATGCAGGAACCAGACGGAAAGCAACAAAATCCTTTCCGGCTATTTGCTTCTGGAAGTTCAACACGGCAGGATTAAGGGTGGCCACCGGAGTGAGGAAAGGAAAAGGTTTTATCCGGGTGAGTAAAATTCTGTCCGTTTCCACCGGGTCAGGATAAAGAATACTTTCCGGTGAAGAAATCAGAGCCCGGGTAATGCCGCAACCTTTTAATGCCTTTACCAGCCCTCCGAGAGTTTTCCAGGGCCAGAATCCTCTCGGCCAGTGTCCCCAGTGGACATTAAGATCCACAATCATTTTTCTCCCAGAAGGCGGAGTGCGTTCCCGCTAAGAATCAATTTTTTCTCAGACTTTCCAATTCTGGCAGCCCGGACACAGGCAAGTTGCACCGAAAAGTCCCGGCCGCCCGGAAAGTAAACATCCGAACCAAAAAGGATTCGCTCCGGGCCAAGTTGCTCCACCGCGTATTCCAGAATCCCGGCCACTGGCTGACTGCCAGAGGTGTCAAAATAGACCTGCGGGTAAGGCTTCAAATCCTGAATACCACGAAAGCCACACCCCCGCAGATGCGCCACTACCAGCGGGACTTCTGGAAAAGCCTCGGCCAGCGGGACCAGGTCAGCCGGTTCCGACTCGCCACCAGACTTGCCAGTGGCCTTATACCAGGAATGGTGCACTACTATCATGTTCAGCCGTCTGGCGGTTTCCATGACCACCCTAACCCGCCGGTCCCTGGCATTAACGCTCACTTCCAGCTTGATACCCCGGAAACCCAGGCCGGCGCACCTTTCTATTTCAGCAATGACCAGCTTTTCTCCAAGTCCGGGATTGATAAAGGCGAAACCTGTCAAGCACCGGTAGCGCTTAATGAGATAGCCTGTCTCATCATTAATCTGTTTGACCTGCTCTTTCTCCGGGTAGTAACCAAATCGCAATACATCTCCTAAAATGTTCATCCGGGATATCCTCAAGCCCGCGGCTTCTTCAAGCAGCGGAAAAATTTCCGTTGTTCTGGTGTGCACATGAAAGTCATAAAAAGAAATTTTCCCGATCCGGTCCTTCATTTTTTGTGTCCGGCGAGAAAGGAGAGCGTCTCTTTCAGAGTAGGAATACCAGCCCGTCCACCAAGTTTCTTACACTTCAGAGCCGCCACCGCACTGGCAAACCTGACAATCCTTAGCAGCGGCCATCCCTTCCACCAGCCAAAAGCAAAAGCACCGCGGAAGACATCACCGGCGCCGGTGGTATCCACCACGGAAACACGGAAGGCCGGCTGAAAAAACTCTTTCTCCGCGGATTTCACCAGACAACCCTCTTCACCAAAAGTCAACACCACCACTTCCGGACCCATCTTCTTCAGTTCCCGGAGAGCCTGCCAGCGGTTGTCGGAAACTGCCTGACTTAAGGTCCGGGAACCAAGAACCACGATGACCCGTGACACAAGGACTTTAAGTTTTTGATCCAGCCGGTCCAGGTCCAGGGTCACCGGTATCCTTGCCTTTCTTGCCCAGGTGGCTGCCGCCAGGCCGGCTTCCACGTGGCGGTGGTCCAGGTGAAGGAGCGAACAGGAAACAATAAATCTTCGGTTCAATTCGGTTTTCCTCAGTGGAGAAACACCTCGGTACCAGAAGATGGTGCGTTTGCCGGAGGAGCGCTCCACAGCAATAAAGGAGATGAGAGAAACGCTATTTTTTTCCACCACTATCTGGCTGGTATCCACTCCTTCTTTTTCTAATTGTCTCAGACTGTAACGGCCAAACTCATCATCTCCGACTTTGCCGATAAAAGCAGCCCTGGCCCCTAACCGGCTCACGGTGACCATGGCCGTGGCAGCCTCCCCCCCTCCCTGCTGCTGGAAGCTGATAGCCTGGATTCTTTCGTCCAGAGAAGGATAGCGGGGAAAAACCCCTATCAGGTCAACCGCACAGTTTCCCAGACCAATAATGTCCGGACGGTAGTCTTCAGCCATTTTCTCCTTCCCCAGGTTGCAACTTCTCCTTTTTCTGTGCTGCCAGTGAATGGGCCAGGTAGAGCGGCCAGGGAAGAAAACTTTCCTCGCACAGGCAGGCCTTCACGATGGCCATAGCCTTCTCCATGCTGATGCGATGCCCCGGAGAAACAAAAAGCAACTGGCCCCTGTAAGGCGTGCGTAACGCCAGGCCCACTTTCCGGCCATTAAATTCCACTGGCGCAAAACTACCGGGGCCAGGCTGGCTGGTTAGAGTGAAACCCGGCAGTAACCGCCTGGCACAGCCAACACTCGGTTTATCCAGCAGGATACCCAGGTGGGTAGCCAGCCCGAGTCCCCGGGGATGGGCCAGCCCGTGTCCGTTAAAAAAGAAAAGGTCTGGCTCAAGGCTCAGCTGGGCCAGGGTTTTCAGGATCAAAGGCCCTTCCCTGAAAGCCAGAAGACCAGGGATGTAAGGAAAGTCCACCTCCTCTGTGGCCACCTTTTCTTCAAGTACTTCTAACGTCGGATACCGGCAAACGACTGCTGCGGCCACACCGGAGTACTTATAATAAGCGCCGTCAACCCCGGCCACCCTTTCAATTTTTTCTTTCCCGTCAGAAAAACAAATGTATCGCTTCAGGCTTTCCTGAATGGCAATGGCTTCGGAGACAGACACCCGCCAGAGATGCTTCACTTTTGGAACGCAGCAATTTTTTTCAGTAGCCACGCTAAATTTTGCCCCAGAACAGCCATGGTCTTCAACCCTTCCTCATCCTTTTCCACTTCACCCTTTTCCCGGCCAAAACCAATATTCCAGTAACTGGAACCCACCAGAAACATTGACTGGCAGAGGAAAAAATGATTAAGGGTATCCAGAGCATGGATGGCGCCAGCTCTCCTGACCGTGACAATCGCGGCTCCTGCCTTCCTCGCTAAAAGATTATTGTTCGCTCTGGCCACAAAACCCACCCGGTCAATCAGCGCCTTCATCTCCGGACTGACATCAGAGAAATAAGTGGGCGAGGCCAGAATAAGACTGTGAGATTCCAGTATTTTTGCCAGATAGTCGTTAAGCTGATCATCGTCAAACTGGCAACGGCTATTTTTCTTCTGGAAACAACCGTAACAGGCCCGACAGCCATGTAACTTTGCGCCGGCCAGCTGAATCAACTCGGTTTCAATATTCTCCCGTTCTAACTCCTGGAAAACACGGCGGATTAGGAAAGCGCAATTTCCATCCTTTCTGGCGCTGCCATTGAAAGCCACCACTTTCATGCTGCCTCCCGGTAATTTCGCAGGACGCCTGCTGTTTTTATGTTATCATGGAGGAGACAATCATTAAACTTTGAGAGAACAGATCCTGGACCGGGTTTTCTTTAAGTGGCGCTAAGATGAAGGTCTTTGTGATGGTAGTCTGGGAACTATCAGGTCGTTAAAACTATCCCACCGGGTGTTAACGGCTGCGTGGCTGGATGTCTTGAAGGTGGCGCCAGTTAGGTAACGGTCAGAGAGCTTACAGAGGCGGCCGCCATTTTCTCCAGCAGAAGCTTGATGCTGTTGGCCTTTACATCCAGCCTCCGGGAAAGAACGGATGCCTGAAATTGCAAATTATGATGGTTTAAGGCTGCCGGGTTATTAGGCCCTGGCCGGAACCAAGGGTGTGCCAACAATTATGGTCAGCGTTGATGAGAAGGCCTGCGTTGAAGCCAGACGTTGCCTAAAAGGGTGGTCACCGCTGAAGTCAAAAAGGGCCTGGCCGTGGAAGGGGCGATTCTTCTCGTTAAGAGGAAGGCGAATCAACTTATCCGGCAGAAAGCCGCGGAAGCCTTGAAGAAAAGCCGTCTGCTTAAACTATACCGGGTGAAATCTCCGGTAACACTCTGGCTGGAACTGGTGGAAACAGGAACAGTGCCGGTGAAACCATCCTTCATGGTAGTTGTCGGCCGCACCTATGAAGCCACGGCGGCTACCATGGAAGAGGCTTACCGTTTCCTGCGGTGAAACGGAAAGGAGCAAGGACTTTTGGAAAGAAAACAGGAGAGGAAATCTTTTCTCGTTCAGGAAATTCTGGCTCACTACCTTGAGAAAGTACCGGCTCGTCTGAAAATAAGGCCGGCTGGCGGTACGGCTAATTTTAACGCGATTGTGCTCACCGGGCAGAAGCGGTTTTTCCTCAGACAAAGAAGTCCGCGCTACAGCGAGCCAGCCCGCATAACTTTTGAAGCCGCTTTCCAGCAGCACCTGCACCGGTTTGGGCTGCCTGTCTTTTCCCCTCTGGTTACCCTGACGGGTGAACTGGCCGTGGAAAAACATGGAAGGATTTACCAGCTTTATCCTTTTGTACCTGGCCAGAGGTTTCACCATCGGAAAGCCGAAATTGAGTCAGTGGCCGGGCACCTGGCTATCTTTCATCAGGCAAGCCAGTCCTTCCAGCCGCCCGTACCCAGGATTTTACCGCGTTACGACGACCCGGGAACAGCCCTGAAAATCTTGGAGCCCCTTAAAGAGAAAGCCACCCGGCAGCAAAAACAGGAGATTGCCTGCCTGGAGGAACATCTCCGGCGAATTGTAAGGCAACTGCCTGAAGAATGTTACTGGAGTTTACCGACCACGGTCATTCACGGGGACTGGCATCCAGTTAACCTTCTCTTTTTTAGAGGTAAAGTGACCGGGATCTTCGATTTTGACTGGAGCAGCCGCCAGCCCCGGTTGCGCGATGTCGGTGACGGCTTGCTCTTTTTTTGCTCGCAGGTGGATCAAGAATATGATGCCTCCAGCATAGCTTCCCTGACTCAACCGATGAAACTTGACCGCAGGAAAGTGGCGCTCTTTCTGAGAAGATATCAGGAGAGGCAACCGTTGAACCAGGAAGAACAAGAATTACTACCGGTTTTCATGGAAGGTAGATGGCTTTTCTGCCGGATTGACGGGTTACGAAAAGTCAAGGAAAGCCAGCGTCTCACTTTCCTCCTGAACGGAATTTTTCAGCCGCTGGAAGAAATCAGAAAGCTGCGATTTGGGTGAAAACCCCCTGTGGCGGAGAGAGAGGGATTCGAACCCCCGGTGCCCTTGCGGGCACACCCGCTTTCGAGGCGGGCGCTTTCGTCCACTCAGCCATCTCTCCGGACTCCGTCGCTCTTATTTTACCACCACAAAAAGTTGTTGCCCTACCTGAGGTAAGACTTCAGGACGCCGATGTCGTGGGGCAGCACAACCTCTGGTGGCCACATTTGGATATACTCACCGGAGAGATAGCCGGAATAGTTAATGCTGGCCAGCAGCCGCACTGCCACAGCATAAGGTATTTCCCCTTCCCCCATTAGAGCTAAAGTTGGCTTCCTTTCCGCATCGTAGGTGCCGTCGTGTATGTGGCAGTGGGCTATCAGATCCTTGACTTCGGCAAAGGCCTCCTCAATGCTCATGCGCTGGGTAAAGGGATGCATGATATCCCAGTTGATCCGGACGAAAGAACTGCTGGCTTTTCTTACGGCTGCGGCTGCCAGGTCCGCTCTGGAGAAAAAGTCGTGCGTTTCCAGGCAGATTTGAACGCCTGCGGTTTGCGCGTCAGGCGCCAGAAGACTCAGAGTCTCGCCCACAATCTCAACGGCGGTGCTTGTTTCCATGTCCACATCCGGCTTTCCCCCAAAGACCCGAATCCTTTCACAGCCGATGTCCCGGGCCAGTTCCAAGAATCGCCTCGTATGCTCAATCATCTCCTGCCGCGGTTTCTTCTCAGAGAAACAATATCTGATGGAAGTGGCTATACAGGCACATTCAATCCCGCTGCTGGCAAAAATTTTTCTGATTTCCTGACGCTGCTGCCTGCTGGTAGTAAGTTCCACGCCGTGACGGTGCTGGGCCTCGGCTCTTGGTTCCACTCCCTGGTAACCATACTTTTTCGCCAGTTCCAGCATCTCCGGAAGAGTAGCCTCCGGACAGGAAAAACTCATAAAAGCGAATTTCATCATTACCTCCCTGGTTACTGGCCGGGTCTCGGGCCAAAAATAGCTGTGCCCACCCTGACCATGTTGGCTCCCTCTTCTACGGCTAATCGCCAGGTGTCGCTCATCCCCATTGAAAGGATTCTCATCTCCACACCCGGCCGGCCCTGTTTTTTAATCTCTTCAAAAATTTCTCTGGTCAGACGGAAAAAGGGTCTTATGCTTTCCGGTTTTTCCAGCAACGGTCCCATCGTCATCAACCCCTGGAGAGAAAGATTCTCCAAAGTGGCCACCCTGTTCACAAAGGTCAGAACATCCTCTGGAAACAACCCTGACTTCTGTTGCTCCCGGCCGCTGTTAACTTCTATTAGTACCGGCAACACCAAGCCGGCGGCTCTGGCCTTTCTGTCCAGTTCTTCAGCCAGTTTCCAGGAGTCCAGGGTCTGAATAAGGTCAAAAATGGCCACAGCCTGGCCAGCCTTATTTCGTTGAAGGTGGCCGATCAGGTGCCACTGAATCGTCCGGCCCAAAACAGCCTGCTTTTTTTCTGCTTCCTGAACATAGTTTTCACCGAGGACAGTGATGCCGGCGTCAAGGGCCTGGCGGATTTCTTCCACACTCCTGGTCTTGGTAGCCGCCACCAGCGTCACCCCGGGAGGTAACTCCTTCAGAATAGCCTGGACTCGCTCGTAAATACTCATAGCCGTCGCTTGCTCAGATTTTCCAGAAGGCGTTGATAGGCGCCTGATACGTTTCTATCCTTCCGTGGAGAACATCATGGTAGCTGACTGGCTTGCCCGCGGTGGCTGATTCAAAACAGGCTTCGCAGAAAGCCATCGCCTGGATTCCTGACTCGCCATCAATTTCCGGAGAGCGGCCTTTACTGATGGCGTCCACAAAATCCCAGACTTCCACGGCAAAACCGTCAGTGCAACCATAGGGGAAAAGCCGCTGTTTTTCTTCTTCGGTCAGTTGCAGCAAGTAACGAGCCTGTTGCTCTTCCGCGGAAATTTTCTGTCCATCCTGCAGTTGAATATCACCTCCGGCCTGAAAGCAGTGAAAGACAAAACTCCGGTCCCGAGCCGTACCTTCGCTTCCATGGTAGAGGCCAACCACCAGCGGCTCACCAATCAGCGAACGGGAATAAGTCCAGGTTACCAGTGGACCCCGTGGATATTTAATGACTGCGTGCCAGGCGTCTTCCACATCAGCCGGGGCTTCGCCTAAAACAGGCAAACCTTTTATTACCCGGCGGTCGCTGGTTAACATCGTGCAGGAAATTTCTTCTGGCTGACCGAAAAGGTAAAGCATCATGTCGGCAAAATGGGCCCCGCTATCCATAATCATCCCGCCACCCACCAGCAGTTTTACCCCTCGCCACTTCATGGCCGGGTTCTCGTAGTCAAAAGGTCCATAACTGAGGTGGGCCACAGTTACCATCCTTATCTGGCCAATCAAACCGGCGCGGGTCAACGCCCAGGCCGTTGCCCGGGCCGGCAGGTAGCGCCGCACATTCTCGGCGGAAGCCAGAACCATTTTCTTTTTTCTCGCTGTCTCCACCATCAACCTGGCTGCTTTCAAAGTAATGCCCAGGGGTTTTTCCATGAGAACATGGATGCCTGATTTTAGGAAGCTGATTGCTACCGGGTGATGGAGAAAATGTGGCAGACAGATATCCACTCCGTCAACTAATCCTGAGCTTGCTACCTTCTCCCATTCTGTCACCACCACCGGACGCCTCGGCTGAAAACAAGCGATTTCTTCAGCGCGTTGTCGGGCTACCTCTTCGTTGTTGTCACAGCAAACCGTCACTTCAAATTCCTGGCAGCCTCCTTGTTTAAGCCTGCGGTAACCCTGAACATGAGAGCGGCTGATTCCGCCGCAACCAATCACTCCCAGACGCACCTTATCTGGCATGGCTTGCCTCCATTCATTTTGGGTTGACTTTGTAAGGTTAAAGGTTATCATACCGAAAAAGGCTGTCAAAAAAACAGGGCCAGTTGATTTCCATTCCAATTCAAGTTAAAATGCCCAGCGAATAAGATAGTTTTCCTGCGATACCTTTCCCTGGAGGTAACGATGCCCTATAGCCTCGGAATAGATTTTGGAACAAATTCTGTCAGGGCGGTTCTGGTCAACCTGGAGAGTGGGGAAGAACTGGCAGCAAGTGTGGCGGCTTACCCTTCTGGAATTGACGGGGTAATTATTGAACCCGGAAATCCCCATCTGGCCAGACAGCATCCGGCTGACTATCTGGTGTGTCTGGAAAAAGTGGTGAAAAACCTTCTGCGCCGCGCGAAAAAGCAGGCCAGATCTTTCTCCCCTGAGATGGTGGTGGGCATTGGTGTGGACACCACCGGCAGTACCCCTATACCTGTTGACGAAAATCTCCTCCCCCTGGCTTTCCACGATGAATTCCGCAATAATAAAAACGCCCTGGCCTGGCTATGGAAGGACCATACCTCCGCTGATGAAGCCGAAGAAATCACTGAACTGGCCAGAAAAATCAGACCGCAGTATCTGGAGCGGATCGGCGGCGTTTACTCTTCAGAGTGGTTTTTCTCCAAAATTCTTCATCTCTCCCGGGTTGATCCAGAGGTTTTCCAGTCCAGCGCCAGTTTTGTGGAACTGGCTGATTTCATTCCGGCGGTGCTGGCTGGCAGGAAAAATCCGGCGCAGGTTATCCGCTGTATCTGCGCGGCCGGCCATAAAGCCCTCTACAGTGAAGACTGGGGCGGATTGCCAGACGAAGAATTTCTGACACGGCTGTCTCCAGCCTTCCAGGGATTGAGAAAGCGCCTTTACGAGAAAGCCTATCCGGCTGGAGAACTGGCTGGACGTCTATGTGCTGCGTGGGCAACGAAATTAACCCTTCCGGAAGGTATCCCGATCAGTGTCGGCGCTTTTGACGCTCACATGGGAGCAGTTGGTTCAGGCATCAGGGAAGAGACCCTGGTGAAAATTTTAGGGACTTCCACCTGTGATATGATGATTTTTCCTAAGAGTTGCCAGTTGCCACCCATCCCCGGTTTGTGCGGCATTGTGCCTGACTCCATCATTCCCGGATACTGGGGTCTGGAGGCAGGTCAGTCTGCGGTGGGTGACATTTTCTACTGGTTTGTGAAAACCTTTATGCCGGAGTTTCCCGGCCGTTCTTACCGCTATTTTGAGAAACAGGCTGAAAAACTCAAGCCCGGAGAATCAGGGCTGCTGGCTCTGGACTGGCACAACGGTAACCGGACCATCCTGGTAGACCAGAAGTTAACCGGTCTCATCCTTGGTTTCACCCTGACAACCAGACCTTTTGAGGTTTACCGCACCCTGATAGAAGCCACGGCCTTTGGAGCCAGGGTAATCATAGACCGTCTGGAAGAATACGGGGTCAAGGTTTCGGAAATCATCACCGGTGGGGGCATCGCCGAGAAAAGTCCCTTTCTGATGCAAATCTACGCTGATGTCACCGGACGAAATTTCAGAATATCCGCCTCATCTCAAAACTGTGCTCTGGGCGCGGCCATCTTTGGAGCCATGGCGGCCGGCCCGAAAAAAACAGGACTGGCTTCGGTGGCCCGGGCACAGGAAAAGTTGTGCCACTTCAAAACAGTAGTTTACCGGCCCAACCAGCAGCACCATCAGATGTACAACCGCCTTTATGCCCTTTACCGAAAGCTCCACGACTCCTTTGGCACCAGAACCGGTTCGGAAAATCTCTATGTGGTGATGAAGGAACTGCTGGCTCTGAAAGGGAAGAGCCATGGGTGAAGGATTGCCTGTTTCCGGGAAAAATCTGAGGCTGGCTGTCTGGGAGGCCAATCTCTACCTCTGGAAAAATCGTCTGGTCTACGGCACTCAGGGAAATGTCAGCGGCCTGGATAGAAAGAAAAAGGAAATTCTGATCAAACCCAGCGGTGTTCCTTACGAAAAACTGAAGCCCGACCATCTGGTGCGGGTGAAACTCTCCGGCCAGAGCCTGAGTAAAGACTGGAAGCCGTCTGTGGATACCGTGCACCACCTATACCTTTACAATCACCTCCGGGAAATCGGTGGCGTTTGCCACACCCACTCCTGTTTTGTCACTGTCTTTGCCATTCTTGGATTACCGGTGCCAGCACTTTCCACAGGTCATGCGGATGTCTTTGGTGAAGAAATCCCGGTAACTCCTTACGTTGACAATTCAGCCGAGGCCATCGGCCAGGCCTTTCTGAGAGCCTATCGGGAAACGTCCTGTCCCGCTATAATGTTGGGCCGGCATGGACTCTTTACGGTGGGAGAAAATGCAGAAAAGGCCGCCTTTCACGCTTTGATGGCCGAGTACTGTGCCGAAACCTCGTTCTACACTATGGTTTTAGGGAGGATTCTTGGCCAGACAGTCACACCGATGTCTTCAGTGGAAATAAGAAAGTGGTACGAGAGGTACCATTCAGAGCGTTACGGACAAAAAAGGTGAGAGGAACAACATGGAAAAACCCAATATTCTTCTGATAACCACGGATCAGCAGAGATTTGACACCTGCGGGGACCAGGCCCCTTCTTTTATGAGGACACCCCACTTTAATCTTCTCTGCCGGGAAGGGGTAACTTTTTCCCGCACCTACGCTGACTGTCCTGTCTGTGTTCCGGCCAGAGTGGCCATCATGACCGGCAAATATGTCTTTCATCACGGTATGTGGGGCAACGGCAAGACCAGTGAAGTTATGGGACGGAAAGACACCCTTCCAGCCTATCTGGGCCAGTTAGGATACCAAACTGCGGCCATCGGGAAGATGCACTTTTTCCCCCAGCGAGCCAGACACGGCTTTCACGAAATGATGCTTCCCGAAGACTACTACCGGTGGATCAGAAAAACCGGATATCCCTACCAACCTATGCGGCACGGACTGGGCCAGAACGAGATGTATCCGGCGATGGCCACTGTCCCGGAAAGTCTGACTCTGACTTCCTGGATTGCCGAACAATGTCTGGAATACATTCTGGAGCGCCGCGACCCGACTGTGCCGTTTTTTCTCTGGTGCTCCTTTTCCAAGCCCCATCCTCCTCTTGACCCGCCGGAACCATACTATTCCATGTATCGCCACTGCGCCATTCCTGAGCCAGTTTTCGGTGATTGGAGCAGCCCTGACCGCAGCCCCATAGCCTTCCGCCGGGCGAAAGAGGCACTGGACTACGACCTGCTGCCTCCGGAGATTATTCGGGAAGCAAGAGCTGCCTATTACGGACTGATCACCCAGATAGACTACAATCTCGGACGAATCCTTTCCGCGCTCCAGGACCTGAACCTTCTGGAGAACACCCTGATTATTTTCACTTCAGACCACGGAGAATATCTGGGAGACCACCATGCCTGCTCCAAAATATTCTTCCACGAGGTTTCTGCCCGGGTTCCATTCGTTTTACGGATGCCCAGAACCTGGAAGCATCGTTGTTTCGGCAAAGAAGTTAAAGGTCTGGTAACGCACGCTGACATTTTACCCACGCTGATTGCTGCGGCTGGTGGCAAAATACCTGAAGAATCTGATGGGCTTGATCTGGTCCGGCTGGCGCGCGGAGAAATAGAGGGTCGCTCCCACCTGGAAGGCGCTGCTGCTGGCAGCAGGTGTTACACCGCTATCACTGACGGCCGATGGAAGTACATTTATTATCCCGAAGGAGGCGTGGAACAGTTCTTTGACCTGGAGACTGACCCGAAAGAGTTGAGAAATTTATCTGACCTGCCGGAATTCAAAGAAGCAAAAGAAAAATTGAAAAAAGAACTGCTCAGAAGACACCGGGACCGGCACTCACCCGTGGTCAGCCAGGGAAACTTTGTCGTCCTGCCAGTTGGGACAGATGCAGCCGCCCAGCACCGTAACAGCGCCTGGCCCGGCTTTCACACAGAATACTTTCATCTTGATGTCAGGCATTAACTATAATCTTTTCGCCAGATCCTGGTAAGCCTGGAAGAGAGCCCGGTAATACTGGAAGAACCTTTCCGGTTCAGGGCTGGCCCCGACTTCAGCCAGACAGTAGCCGGTAAAATTTTTTCCCTGAAGCAGTTGAAAGAGTCTCACCCAGGGATAGCGGTTGGAAAGTTCATTGATATGGACAATCTCAATCTTATCCTGGAGCATCTGGAAGTGGTTATCAATAGAACCCGTTTCATCCAGGTCAGTCATGTTAGAGTTCCAGCAAACATAGCAGTTGGGATGGTCGGCAATTTCCACCATCTGCTTGATAAAAGGTGGGTGGCAGGTACCGGCTCCGTGAACCTCCAGTCTGATTTTCACGCCGTAGTCAGCAGCAAAAGCGGCCACCTCGTGCAGGCTGCGGCCAATCTGCTGGATAGTCTTCTCTCGGGGTATACCCACCGGGAAAGCATTGGGCCGCACCTTGACCCCTTCGGCGCCGACATCTCTGGCTAAAACAACGAAGGCCTTTGTCTCTTCAATCTTTTTTTTCAACTCCTCCGGGTCAGATGTGTGGTAATCACACACAGAACCCAGGCCAACCAGTTTCACCGCAGAGTCAGCAAACTTCTTTTTCACTTCCTCCCGTTCCTGCCTGGAAAGGGATGGCTCCACGCCGTGTTTGTGAGTGGTCCTCAGTTCCACTCCTGTATAACCCAGTTCTGCTCCCTTCCTGATAATGGTGTCTATGTCCCACTCTGCCGCCAGCATGTAAGTAACAAGACCTAACTTCATTCTTCCCCCTTTCATTTCATTGGGTCAGAAATTTACTGGATTCAGCGCGACTGAAATAGGCTCTGATTTCTGCAAGGTCGATTCTACCACTTATTCTTGATTTTAGGGAAGCAAAAAGTATCCAGGCCCCCTTACTGGTACCGAGGGGATATCTGCCCGGGGCGAAAGTTTCAACCCGCGACCAGCAGGTTTTCCTTCAACTTCTTTTTCCCACCGCGCTGGAGATACCAATACTTTACTGCCCGGTTAAGAATACGGAAAGCATTTTCAAAGGTAAGCTTATGTCGGCTAAGGGGAAACAGTTTAACGGACTTATGATTATCGCTGGTCAGCACTGATGATTGAGACTGGGTTACCCGGGTCAACCGAAAGCCTGCCCGTAGAGTTTCTGGCTGATTTTAAGAAACTCCTGACACATAGCCTCAATGGCCTCTTTCCGGTGGCCAGCTCCGGCCGGGTCAGCGTACCAGGTTGCAATGAACCCTCCTTCAGGACGGCCGAGATGCCTGGCCATTTTCCAGCAGTAAGAGCGAATTTCCTCAAGGGAGCCGTGAACCATCGTCGCTTGAATATCAACCGGCGCGTAAAAGGTAATCCGACCGCCAAACCGTTTACCCAGAAGTTCCAGACCCATGTTTTCCTGCTGGTCCATATGGATAACATCCAGACCAATTTCAATCAAATCATCAAGAATGTCAACGATGTAACCGCAGGAATGAAGGAACGTCGCCAGACCTGCCTGATGGCAGGCCTGGTAAATGCGGGCATAACGCGGCTTCCAGAGCTGCCGCCACTTTTCCGGAGAAATCATCAGCCTGTTCTGAAGCCCCCAGTCGTCACAAAAAATATAGCCATCAACGCCGGCCAGGGCATACCGCTGGATCACCACCAGATTCATCTCCACCAGAAGGTCAAGAAGACGACCCAGATTTTCCGGCTCAAGGTAGATGTCGGTCCAGGTATTTTCAAAACCGCGCAGAAAGTGAACCCGCTCGTAGAGAGAAAGTCCGCAGCCCAAAAGAAACTTGTCTCCGGCTTTCTCTCGCGCTTGCGCCAGGTATTGATATCTTCTTTCCTCGTGAATATCAGGTATCTTTATCCGGTCAAGATCAGACCATGACTTCAGCGGAAAGTCCTTCACCTGTCCCAGGTGGCTGACCCCGATGTTCTCCCAGACTGCACCCCATTCGTCCACGCCGGATGACGGCCTGGCGTCCGGAGAAGGGTCCAGCCCAACAGAAGTCAGGTCTGTCCCGTACGGTTCAGGAAAATTGTGGGCCAGCCAGGCTGGCTTTTTGAATCTTATGGTGCGCCACACCACCTCTCGGCTGGTCATTTAATCGCTCCTGCGGTTCTCTACCCACTTACTTTACAATTTTTTGCACAGCTGGGGCAAACTGTGAAGTGCCCTGCTACCTCACACCTTGACACGCCAGAGCCTTCCGGAGTATAAACAGTTACGAGAATTTAAAACTGCCTCACCGGGAGGGAAAATGGACATTTCGTACGAGGAATTCAAAAAAATGGACTTGAGGGTTGGCAAGGTCATTGCGGTGGAAGACCATCCCAACGCCGACAGGCTTTACCTGATAACAGTAGACTTAGGAACGGAACAGCGACAGATGGTGGCCGGTATCAAACCATGGTATCAGAAGGACCAGCTCATCGGTAGAAATGTCGTTGTGCTGACCAATCTTGCTCCCAGGAACATCCGGGGAGTGGAAAGTCACGGAATGATACTTGCCTCGCTGGCCAACAACCAGCTGGCCATTTTGACCCTGGATAAAGACCTGCCGCCGGGCAGTCCGATTTCTTGAAAACTCATAACTTCCAGGGTTGGTGGCGCCGGAAGGGTTCCTTGAAACGGTTGGTAATTCTTCCTTCCTGTTCCAGGTGCATCATGCAGGCCCGGATGCAACCACGGGCTCCTTCCAGAGCCCGACCGTAGCCATTCTGGGGTGGCAGTTTGTACTGGCTGGCTTTATCCCCTTTGAAACCGGCTTCATCTTCAGGACTGACCATGAAGGGATTATATTCCTTACTGGCACCACAAAAGTATTTGCTGCAGATATCAAAGTCAATGTCAGCCCACTCTAAGGTTCTGCCGGCAACTTTCACCTTCACCGTCCGGTCAACCGGAATTGCTTTCCCGGTGCAATCCCGGGCACAGAGCATACACCGGTCGCAGATTTTCCCTTCAAACAGCGCATCCGGTTCCAGCGGCGCATCGGTCAGCACTGCCGCCAGACGCTGTCTGGGACCAAACTGTGGAGAAAGAAACATCTTGCTGTATCCGATTTCTCCCAGCCCGGCACAGAAGGCAGCAATCCTCAGATGGACAAAAACATCCGGAGCGGGTTTTTCCGGCGAGACTGGCCGGCTCCACTTCGGGTTTAATTCTCCAAAGGAATTCGTCCAGGAAAAATTGTTGGGAATAGGAACAGCCTCATAGCCTTCGTCCTCCAGAAACTTGCAGAAATTCCACAACACCACTGGCTGGTAAATGGTGTTAATCCCGGCATAGCCCATGCTGGAATAGGCGATAAAGAAGGTACCTTCCTCTATGCCCCGAAGGCAGCCTCTAAAAATCCGGAAGCCCATAACAATCATCGCCCTGGCGTCAGGAAAGATGTATCTGGGGTCAGCCTGTTTCGGTGCCCCTTCAAAACGGTCCATAGAGGCAATACCCACCAGGTCGGCACCACACCTTTTCGCATATTCCTTTACCTGGGCTGTGTTCATGTTTCCCCCTTTCCGGAAGAAGATTGGCTCAGAAATTTGAAAACGCCAGGCAGATGGTCAGTCAAATCAGAAGCAATCAGTGAAGTTTCTCCTTTTTCCCTGGCCGCGAAATCTCCGGCCAGACCATGGACATAGCTAGCCCAGCAGGCGGCCTCAAAGGCTGCCATTTTTTGAGCGAGAAAACTCCCTGTAATTCCAGCCAGCACATCGCCTGAACCGGCAGTGGCCATACCTGGGTTGCCGGTCAGGTTGATCACTGTTTTCTGGCCGTCGGTCACCACCGTACGGTGCCCCTTCAGGATGACGGTGACTTTAAACTGTCTGGCGAAACTTTCCGCCACAGCCGCCCGCTGTCTCTGGATTTGCTCTATCGGAGCATTAATCAAAAAACTCATCTCTCCGGGGTGGGGGGTTAAAATAGCCGGCGCCTGAAGGTGCCTCAAAATTTCCATCTCGGAGGCGACAATTTTCAGCGCATCGGCGTCAATCACCAGCGGCACACTAATCTGCGGAAGAAGTTTTTTCACACACCGGGCTGTCTCCGGGTGAAGAGAAATACCCGGACCAAGTACCACGGCATCGGCTTTGCTCCTGATAAATTCTGAGGCCACCTCAGCTGCCGCTTCCGCAAAAGTCGCCGTCTCTGTTTCAGGCAGGGGCTTACTCATTGGTTCTGTGAGTTTCACTTCAATAATCGGGTTGAGGCTTTGCGGTATAGCCACAGTCACCAGACCGACGCCGCTTCTCATCGCGGCTTGAGCTGCCAGGCAGACCGCTCCGGTAAAACCGGGACTGCCGCCCATAATGAACAGGTGGCCGTAAGTGCCCTTGTGCGTTTCAGGCAGACGCTTTTGCCAGGGAAGATGGTTGTTTTCTTTTTCCATGAGCTTTTTTTTGACAACGGTCACCGGGTTTATCAGCGTAAAGGAGACAGAAAGCCACGGCTACTTCGCGGGTATGCGAGATGGAGAGGGAAATACTGCTTCCCGTTAAAAGGTTCCGCAGAAACCGGCTTCTCACTGTGAGCACCGGACAACCTGAAGACAGAATTCTTGTGGCAATCAGACTAACGGGCTGGAAGTCCGGTTGTCCGGCAGCTTTAAGAAAGGCTTTTTTGGCGGCAAGAACCCCGGCCAGATGAAGCAACCCACCAGCACCCGTTGCTCTGGCCAGTTCTTGCCTGGTGAAGACCAGTTGTGTCTGTTCCCCTGACAGAATACGCTTTACTTCGGGAAGAGCGCAGAAAGCCAGACCGGTCCTCATCATGAAGAAGTTGCGGGTACCACCTGAACCACGGTTTTTCCGTCTCTGGTGGTAAATTGAACTATTCCGTCCACCAGACTGTAAACACTGAAGTCACGACCCAGGCCGGTATTGCGCCCGGCTTTGATGCGGCTTCCTTTCTGCCTGACAATGATCGCGCCGGCCTTCACTGTCTGACCGGAAAATACCTTGGTTCCCAGCCTTTTGGGATTTGAGTCTCGTCCGTTACCCTGTTTTTTGCGTGCCATAAATTTATTGTACAATAAGTGCCGGACAGCGGTCAAGGTAATCCTTCAGAAATTGGACAAAGACCCAGGAGAGATTGTTTTCAGGAAGGCTAACAAAATAGAAATGAGCGACTATCCGTTTCCCCCGGAAGAAGTCTGGCAACGATTGCGAGAGGGAATAGTGATTCCAGCCCATCCGCTGGCCCTGACCAAAAAGCGGCGGCTGGATGAACGACGGCAGCAGGCACTAACCAGGTACTATCTGGAAGCTGGAGCCGGCGGTGTGGCTGTGGGCGTGCACACCACCCAGTTTGCTATCCATCAGCCACAGGCAGGGCTTTATCAACCGGTTTTAGAACTGGCAGCAAAGACGGTCAGAGAATTCAGCCTCAAAAATAAAAAGATGGTCGTAACCATCGCCGGTATCTGTGGTGGAACCAGGCAGGCGCTTAAGGAGGCAGAACTGGCCACCAGTCTTGGTTACCAGGCCGGTCTTTTGAGCCTGAGCAGTTTCAAGAAAGCCCCGGAAAAAAGCCTTCTTGAGCACTGCTGTCAGATTGCCAGGGTCATTCCTCTTTTTGGTTTCTATCTCCAGCCGGCCGTGGGTGGCCGGGTTCTCTCCTGCAGCTTCTGGAGAAAGTTTATGGAAATTCCCAATGTGGTGGCGATTAAAGTTGCTCCTTTCAACCGTTACCAGACGCTGGATGTTGTCCGGGCTTTAGCAGAGTCTGGCCGGACAGGAGAAATTGCGCTCTACACCGGGAATGACGATAACATCGTCATTGACCTTTTGACCACATTTTGTCCGGGGAATGTCAGGATTGAGATTGCTGGTGGACTGCTGGGCCACTGGGCTTTCTGGACGAAAAAAGCCGTAGCCCTGCTTGAGGAAATCCACCGGATAAAGAAGTCTAAAAACCCCATTCCTCAGAAAATGCTAAGCCTGGCTGCGGCTATAACCGATTGTAACAGTGCTGTCTTTGACGCCGCGAATAATTTTGCCGGCTGTGTGCCGGGAATTCACGAGGTCCTCCGGAGGCAGGGACTCCTGGAAAACATCTATTGCCTGTGTCCTGAGGAAACGCTTTCCCCGGGACAGAAGGAAGAAATTGACCGCATCTACCGTCTTTATCCTGAACTGAGGGATGACGATTTTGTGGCGGAAAACCTGGGCCGCTGGTTGTCATAACTCAATAAGAGATAGAGACTGCTCCCGGGCAGGAAAACAATGAGAAGATATATAGTTCGCCGGGTACTTCAATTTGTCCCCCTTCTGTTTGGCATGACGCTTCTTTCGTTTCTGATTATTCACCTGGCGCCGGGAGATTACTTCACCCAGTTGAAGATGAACCCCCAGATTTCGCCAGAAACAATCGCTGCCATGGAAAGAAACTTCGGTCTGGACAAGCCGGTGCTGGTCCAGTACTTTTACTGGGTGAAAAATATTCTCACCTTCAATCTGGGCGAATCTTTTGCCTACCACGTACCCAACGCCTTTTTAATCAAAGAGAGATTACTCAATACCGTGGCCCTTTCTGTTTTTTCCATAATGGCGACCTGGATGCTGGCCATTCCCCTGGGTATCTACGCTGCCAGAAAAAAGGGCTGCTGGCAGGAAACAGTTCTTTCTGCAGCCGCCTATGTGGGTATTTCCCTGCCATCCTTTTTCATCGCGATGTTACTGGTTTTCCTGGCGGCCCGGACCATGGTTCTGCCCATCGGCGGAACCACCAGTATTTTCTGGACGGGAGCCAGCCTCTGGGAAAAATTTGTTGATTACCTGCGCCATCTGCTGCTGCCCGGGATGGCTCTCACCTTGGCCGGCATCGGCTCCCTCTATCGGTTGATGAAAAACAATTTTCTGGAGGCCCTGGGCAGTCCCTACATTCTGACCGCGCGAGCGAAGGGGTTGCCGCCGGTGCTGGTTCTTTACAAACATGCTCTCCGCAACGCGGTCAATCCCATGATTACTATCTTCGGCTACGAACTTTCAGGAATTTTGAGTGGTGCGGCTCTGGTGGAAATCATTACCAACTGGCCCGGAATGGGCCGGCTTATCCTGGATGCTGTTTTATCGCAGGACCTTTATCTGGTGATGGCTTCACTGTTAATCGGCGGATTCCTGCTGATTTTAGGAAATCTGATAGCGGATATCCTGCTGGTGATGGCTGACCCGCGCATCCGCTTACGGTGAAAAAGGACTGAACTGGAAATGAGAAGGTTCTGGCAGCGCCTCTGGAAGAAGAGCAAACCGGCCGGGGTAGCCCTGATAGTACTGTTTCTGCTTTACGCGACCGCGCTCCTGGCTAATTTTCTCTCGCCTTATCCCTACGAGCGTCAGTTCCGCGAGTACTCTCTCTGTCCGCCAACCAGAATTCATTTCATTGACAGCCAGGGTCGTTTCCACCTGCGACCATTTGTTTACGGCATCACCGTCGTCAATCCGGCTTTCAAGCGATACCGGGAAGACCATACCCGTCTCTATCCGATAAAGTTTTTTGCCGAGGGCCGCAGGCGCATCTTAGGTGTGGAGCCTCCAGGAAAAATTTTTCTGTTAGGGACAGACCTTCACGGCCGGGATATTTTCTCCAGAATTCTACATGGCGCCAGAATTTCCCTTTCCATCGGGCTGATAGGTGTTTCCATTTCCTTTCTTCTGGGCCTGATTATCGGAGGGGTTTCCGGATACTTCGGAGGACGACTGGACACAGTCCTTATGCGTCTGGTGGAAATCATCATGACCTTTCCCAGTTTCTATCTCTTACTGGCGCTGCGGGCTTCTTTTAAACCCAACATTTCCTCGCTCCAGCTGTATCTATTGATTGTCATCATTATGAGTTTGATTGGTTGGGCTTCCCTGGCACGCATCATCAGGGGCATGGTGCTTTCCCTGAAGGAAGAGGAATTCGTCATGGCCAGCCGCAGCCTGGGTTTATCTACCTTTCGGATTATTACCCGGCACATTCTGCCCAATACTTTTTCCTATACGGTGACGGCCCTCACTCTTTCTATCCCCGGCTACATTCTTGGGGAATCGACACTGAGCCTTCTGGGCCTGGGTATTCAGGAACCTTATCCCAGCTGGGGGAACATGCTTTCTATCTGTGTGGGGAACCTGCGGATTTTGACGCTGGCTCCATGGATGCTAACCCCGGGCCTTTGTATTTTTGTAACCGTGATGTGCTTTAATTTTCTGGGAGACGGCCTGCGGGAAGTGATGGATCCGAGGAATTGGTAAGATGGAGAAGACGCTCGTCGTCAAGAACCTGGCGCTGGCCTTCCATCAGGAAAGAAGGCCGGTAACGATTCTGGCCGGGGTTGAATTTGAGATTTCCTCAGGGGAAACCCTCGCTCTGGTGGGGGAAAGCGGTTCCGGCAAAACTCTGACTGCCCTTTCCATAGTGAAACTTCTGCCGCCACAGGCCAGACTTGAAACTGGCGAGGTGAGACTGAATGGCCAGAGTTTAACCAGCCTTTCCGAAAGGGAAATGGAAAATATCCGCGGCCGACAGGTTGGTCTGGTCTTCCAGGAGCCTTCGGCCTATCTTAATCCAGTCTTCACCATCGGGAACCAGATTGAGGAAGCCATTAAGAGTTCGCTTTCCCGGAAAGAAAAGAAGGAAAGAGTTGCTCAGATGCTCGCAGAAGTGGGGCTTGACGAGAAGCACTACTGGCATTATCCGCATCAGTTAAGTGGCGGCATGCAGCAGCGGGCGCTGATAGCCATGGCTCTCATCAACCACCCTTCCCTGCTTATCGCTGATGAACCCACCACCAGCCTGGATGTGACCACAGCCGTGCAAATTATTTCCCTGATTAAAACGCTGATAAAAAAGCACCACCTGGCGCTCCTTTTCATCAGCCACGATATTGCCCTGGCTCATTATTTTGCTGACCGGATGGCGGTGATGTACGCCGGCCGTCTGGTGGAAATCGGACCGACACGGACGGTCTTTAATTCGCCACGCCATCCTTACACGGAAAGTCTGATTGCCTGTTTGCCCGAGAAATACAAGCCCGGTGAAAAAATTCGGGCCATTCCGGGGACAGTCCCTGATTTTGCCAATTTACCGTCTGGCTGTCCTTTCCATCCTCGTTGCCACCGGCGAATGGAAAGGTGTTTCCGAGAAGAACCGGAAATGTTCCCGGTGGCATCAGCTCTGGTGAGGTGCTTTCTCTATGGAAACTCTGTGGCAACTGAACCAGGTAACTAAGGTCTACCAGTTGCAGGACCCGTTCGGCAGAACTGTCCGGGTGGAAGCTCTGGCCAGCATCAATCTCACCGGACACCGGGGGCAAACCCTGGGGCTGGTGGGAGAAAGCGGCAGCGGCAAGAGCACTCTCGGTAAAGTTCTCCTTCGTCTGGTGCCACCGACTTCCGGACAAATTTTCTTCCGCGGGACAGACCTGACCGGACTTTCCGAGACCCGGCTGCGGCTCTGGCGGAAAAACTTTCAAATTGTTTTTCAGGACCCTTACCGTTCGCTCAATCCCCGGCTGACTGCCGGTGATCTCTTGATGGAAGGAATTCCGGGAAGTTACCGGGAGAGGGTTGTCCGGGCCCGGGACCTTTTACTGAAGGTTGGCTTGAGCCGGGAAGACTTTTATCGCCTGCCCCATCAATTCAGCGGCGGTCAGAGACAAAGGCTGGCCATCGCCCGGGCGCTGGGTCCTGGTCCAGAACTTCTCGTTTGCGACGAGCCTACCTCCAATCTTGATCTCTCCATTCAGGCCCAGATTCTCAATCTCTTCCTGGAACTCAAACAGGATTATGCCTTAACTTACCTTTTTATCTCTCACAACCTGAAGGTGGTAGAATTTCTTGCCGACCGCATCGCTGTGATGTATCGGGGCCATCTGGTTGAAGTTGGTCCGACTGCGCTGATTATGAAAAAAGCCTGTCATCCGTATAGCAGAGCTCTGGTGGCTTCGGCTCGTTACCAGCCCACCCGGATGTTTGCCCGTCCAGTGCGCGCGGGCTGTTGCTATGCCAGTTTCTGTCCCCGCGGCCAGAGCCAGTGCTATCAGCAACAGCCTCCCCTTCAGGAAATAGCACCAGACCATCAGGTAGCCTGTTTTCTGCCGGAAGGAAACGCTTCTTAATCAAGCCAGACTTCCACGGTGTGCTCCCGACCATCGTCGGTCAAGGGAAAATCAGGCCCGGGTTGCTTCTGCCCGTCCAGGAACACAGTCTTCACCTTTCCCCCGGGCTGTTTTTGCTGGACATTGATATGATAAAGACTTCGGCCGAAGCGGTAGTGAATCTTATAAGAAGACCATTCCCGTGGTACGCAGGGACGGATTTCCATCCGGTCCCGTTTTCTTCTTAAGCCCAGCAGCCACTCCAGAATAAACTGGTATAACCAGCCAGCCGCGCCGGTGTACCAGGTCCAGCCTCCCTTTCCGGTATGGGGACTGACTGCATAAATGTCGCCGGCCACGACATAGGGTTCCACAGCATACCGCTGGCTCTCTTCCGGTGTTTTCGCGCGATACACCGGAGCCAGCATCTGGAAGACATCCCACGCCGGCTCGGGCAGTCCCAGTTCCGCCAGAGCGATGGCTACCCAGACACCGGCATGGGTGTACTGGCCCCCATTTTCTCTTACGCCTGGCACATACCCCTTGATATAGCCGGGATTATTCCGGGACCGGTCAAAGGGTGGGGCTAACAGTTTTACCAGGGCCGCCTGGCGGTCCACCAGATGTTCCTGCACTGACTTCATGGCCTGGCCGACTTTCTCCGGCGAGCCGGCCGAGGAAATAACCGCCCAGCTTTGCGGCAGGGAGTCTATCCGGCACTCTTCGTTGGTCGCCGACCCGAGAGGCTCCCCATTGTCAAAATAAGCCCTGCGGTACCACTGGCCGTCCCAGCCATGTTCTTCAATACTCTGCCGCAACTTCTCCGCCAGTTTCCGACACTCTTCAGCAAAAGATTTATCTCCCTGGGCCTCAGCCAGCGGGGCAAAACGGGTCAGAGCGTAATAAAGGAAGAAAGCCAGCCAGACACTCTCCCCTTTCCCCTGATGTCCTACCAGGTTCATACCGTCGTTCCAGTCGCCGGTACCCATCAGCGGTAGTCCGTGCGCACCAAAACGGCAAGCCCGGCGAAGCGCCAGACGGCAGTGTTCGTATAATGAACCCGTTTCCTCGGACTGATAAGGCAGGTCATAATAGTCTAACTCATCCGGTCGCAGCGGCCGGCCCACAAGATAGTGGACCTGATGGGCCAGCACTTCCCGGTCACCGGTTACCTCCACGTAGCGACAGGTGGCCACTGGCAACCACAATAAATCATCCGAAATACGGGTGCGGACACCCCGGTTGATCCGGGGATGCCACCAGTGTTGGACATCTCCTTCCCGGAACTGCCTGGCGGCACAGCGCAACAGGTGACGTCTTACCAGAGACGGGACATGGTGGACCAGAGCCATAGCATCCTGCAACTGGTCCCGAAAACCAAACGCCCCCCCTGACTGATAGAAGGCGCTGCGACCAAAGAAGCGACAGGAAAGCGTCTGGTAAAGGAGCCAGCCATTAGCCATCGTGTTTAAGGCCTCGTCCGGTGTTTCCACCAGAACAGCGCTGAGCAGGTGCCGCCAGCGGTCCTGAAGATCTTTGAGCACTGCCCGGGCCGCCGCCACATTCCGGTAGCGAAGCAACAGCGAGCGCACCTCTTCCAGATGGTGGCCGCTCCCCAGAACGAAAACTATTTCCTTCGTCTCACCCCTTTCCAGGTCAAAGAAGACCTGAACCGCCCCGCAGGGGTCAAATCCGGCGCCTACCCGGCCGGAGAGACGCTCCCGCTTCATGGCAGCCGGACTGGCAGGACTGCCGTTACGGCCAAGAAATTCTGTCCGGTCGCCGGTGATGGACCTTTCCAGAAATTCGTGTTCAGCCTCGCTCACATCCAGGAAGGCAACCCGGCTGGCAAATTCAATATTGAAATAGTTTCTGGCCAGAATGCCTCCGGTCCGCAGGTCAGCCTCGGTATAGACGTGCATGGCGGTCTGAGCCCGCTGCTGTCCCAGAACCCATTCCACATAAGCAGTGGCCGAGAGCCGCCTGGCTTGAGCCGAGGTGTTGTGAAGTTTCAGAAAGAAAAACTTCACCGGCATATCAGGGGCGACATATACCCATAATTCCGAGTGGAGCCCTTCTTCCTCATATTCATAAACGGTGTAGCCAAATCCGTGCCTCACCAGATACAGCAGGGGACCACCAGCCGGCAGAGGTGTAAGCGACCAGAAGTAGCCGGTCATTTCATCCCTTAGATAGATAACTTCTCCGCTTTCGTCAGAAACTGGATCGTTGGACCAGGGCGTTAAACGAAACTCGTGGGCATTTTCTGCCCAGGTATAACCCGGCCCTGCCTCAGAAACCACGGTGCCGAAGAACTGATTTGCCATCACATTCACCCAGGGCGCAGGTGTCATCTGGTTGCGCCAGACATGGATAACATACTCGCGGCCGCCTGAGCCGAACCCGCCGTACCCGTTGAAAAAATCAAGGTCGCGTCTTGTAGCTAAACCTGTTCCGGTGTCAAGACGCCGGCTCCTGGCCGGAATTAATAGCGGTGGCGGCTCAAGGCTACTCCGATAACTGATCTGGTCAGCCAGCAATCCCCGGCTGTCCTGAAGAATAACTCTTGCCGCGGCCTGCATCAGAATCCGGTCTTCTTCAGTCATCTGGTCAGCCCGCCGCAGGAAGACGCCTCCCGGCGCATCCAGCGTGGTACCTGGAAAACCGGCCAGCAAATTGATAATCAAATCGTGCAGTTCCTCCCGGTAACTGCCTGTCTCCTCATTCCAGATAACCAGGTCTACCTTGAGTCCCTTAGCCCGCCAGTAGCCATGCGCTTGAAGGACCTGACGCACCAGTTCTACCCGGGAGGTATCGCTGATCCGCACCAGAACAATGGGCAAGTCTCCCGAAATTCCGTAAGCCCACAGAGCCGACTGGCGGCCACGGCTGCGTAATAAAATTCCGGAGCCGGCTCTTCGTTGCGGCCCGCCGTAAACGATGGAGCCAGCCAGCCGACCGTAGAGTTGGGCTTCAGCCTCGGTAGTATTGAGTTGATGGAGCACCACCTGACTGTGAGTCCAGGCAAGATGGAAAACCCGGCTGGCCAGGTCCGGGTCATGGTACCGCTCAATCAATCTTTCCACTTCTTCCCGGGACCCGGCCACTCCTGAGATGAAATCAACCACCCTGGTTTCATCCGGTTCCAGCACCAGGTGACAGCGAATAGCCACAATCGGGTCCAGGACCGCTCCCTGGCTACCGCTCAACTCTTTATCCAGGGCTATCGGGTTGGCGGCAGTTCTTCCCCGACCAATAAATTTCAAGCGGTCTGTTTCGTAACTGACCGCCCGGGCTGCCTTTCCGTGGACTGTAGCCATGTGGAAAAACCAGATTCTGGGTTCATCTTCTCCTCGCGGCCGTCGGGTACACAGGATTGCCTGACGCTCTGGTAATATCTCGGTCTGAACAAAAAGCTTGCTGAAGGCTGGATGGGTGGCGTCAGCGGCTGCCGGAGCCAGCGCTACTTCTCCGTAACTGGTCAATTCAACTATTCTGGTTGACCAGGAGCGGTTCGTAATTCTGACGCGCCTTAACTCAATGTCATCCTCCGGAGAAACCGCAATCTCCGTGTGCGTGATAAAATCTCCATCCACCCGTTTCAGTTCTGCCCTGGCCTGGGAAAAAATGGCTTCATACCTTCGGCTGGCCTGAAGTGTCGGCTGAAATCCCGCTGACCAGCGCTGCTCGGTGGCCTGATCCTTGAGATAGAAGAACAGTCCCCAGTGGTCCCGGGTATAGTCCTCACGCCACCTGGTCAGCAGAAAATCGCCCCACCGGCTGAAACCTGCCCCGCTGTTGGTAATCATCACCGTATAACGACCATTGGAAAGTAGATGAATTTCCGGAAGTGGCGTATCAGGCTGGGTAAAAATCCGCATCAGGGCTGGTCTTTCTTCCACTATCCGGCGGTACCGCGGCATTTCCTCAAAAGACCAGGGGAAAGGTTCCACATCAGGCACTCTTTCCTGCAAGAGAAGTTCCGCAGCTCGGAAAGAAGGGTTCTGCCTGAAGCGGCCGGGCATGGGCCAGTTCAGAAGCGTGTTAGCCACAGAAACCAGGGTCATTCCTGCGTGATGAGCCATGAAACAGCGGATGACTGCCTGTTGCTGGTCGCGGGCAAGTCTGCCCGGCGTGAAATCAACGGCTTCGTAAAAACCGAACTGGCCTTCCAGACCAACCTTCCTCAGCCGCTGCAAGTTCTGGCAGGCCTTGCCGGGGTAGACCATTAAAGCCAAAGCCGAGGCGTATGGAGCCACCACCAGGTCTTCGGCCAGCCCGGTTCTAAAGCCAAGGCCTGGCACACCAAAGGAATCGTATTGATAATTGCGGCTGGAGTCGGCCGCATTGTAGGCGGCTTCCGAAATACCCCAGGGAATACCGCGCTCTGCTGCATATTCTATCTGTCGTTTAACTGCGGCCCGACAGGCCTGGTCCAGTAGGGTCCCGCGAAAATTTGGCATCACCAGAAGGGGCATCAGGTACTCAAACAGGGAACCGCCCCAGGAAAGCAGCACCGCGTTTTCACCCTCACCGGAAATCAGACGGCTGAGAGCAAACCAGTGCTCCTGAGCAACAGCACCCTGAGCGATGGCGACAAAACTGGCCAGCCTGGCTTCAGAAGCCAGTAAGTCGTAGTACACGGTATCACGACGACGCTCAGCCACATGGTAGCCAAGGACAAAAAGACGTCGCGAATGGTCATACAGAAAATCCCAGTCCATTTCCGCCATTTCCGTACACCGGCTGGCCAGCACCGGTATCTGTTGCATTCGTTGTTCCACTTCTCCAGCGCCAAGATGAACCAATTTTTCCAGTTTTTCCAGCCAGCCGACCAGATCCGGTCTGGAGTTTTCTGCGACCTTCTCCTTCAACGACCCAATCAGACCAGCCACCTTTTCCGGCAGTCGGGGTAGTTCTTTCATGGCCATGTTGGTATCCAGATGCTTCAGTAGCAAATCCAGGTCCGGTTTCAGTTCCGATGGCCAGCGATAACCAACCGGTTCTTCATCCAGGAAGAAAATCCAGGGAGCCACCCGTTTCAATTCCTCTTCAATAGCCTGGCAGTGCTGCTTTAGCATCCGGTTCCAGCGAAGAATTTCCCGGTCTCTCGTGCGCAGTTCTGACTCCATTATCTGGTGCATCTCTCTAACTTTTTCCAGGAGGGAAAGGACTCCGGAAAGCGAACTCACCGGTTCTTCCATCTGCCGGGTCAAATCTCTCCACCCGGCCCGCATCACCCTGGAAAAAATAGGCACCTGACGCTGCTCCCGTCTTTCGGCCCGGCCAGCCGCTTCCAGGAGGATATGCAACGTGTCACTTAATCCAGGCAGGGTTTGCTCGTTGAGCATCGGTTTTTCCACAATTTCCTGCAGCCCCTGGGCCAGGACCAGGAGGTGACCGGACAGGTTGCCACTATCCACGGTGGAAATGTAAAGCGGCGGCAGAGGTTCCAGAGTCTTCAGGTCGTACCAGTTGTAGAAATGTTTCCGAAAGCGCTTTAGCCGCTGCATGGAATTGAGTGTTTGCTCCAGGCGGAAAAGAAGATCGCCGGTGGTCAGATACCCAAAGTCCCAGGCCGACAGCGTGGAAAGCAAAGCCAGTCCCATGTTGGTTGGCGATGTCCGCCTGGCAACCCGTCTCACCGGATACTCCTGATAGTTATCCGGTGGCAACCAGTGCGTGCCAGCATTGACAAAGGTGGCAAAGAAACTCCAGGTGCGTCTGGCCACCCGGCGCAAGAAATATTTCTGCGGTTCGCTCAAATCCGGTTCCCATTCCACCAGGGGCTCACTTAACCACCAGGCAACAGATGGCGAAAAGAACCAGCAGAGAAGGAAAAATTCGGCAAAATTCAGGGCATCCGGAGAAAAATAAAATAGAGAAATTCCGGCAGCAAGCGAGATTACTGGCGCCAACCACATCATTTGAAAAAATTGCACCAGAGTGCTTTCCGAGCGTCTTTCTGACTCGGTGGAGGTTGTCCACTCCAGAAGTCCGCGACGGGTAATAAGAAGCCGGAAAATTGTTCGCACAATAGCGTCGGCGGAAAGGAAGGCTTCATAGGGAAGGAAAATAAGAAAAAAACAGGCCTGGACCAGATGTTTGGCCACGGAACGGAAGGCAGCCCGCAGGGAACCCAACCAGGTTCTTTCGCCCAATCTTTGCAGCATTCCGCAGGCGGCGCCAAGTAACAGTGGGAAGAAAATCAAAGCCAGCGTTACCGCTGTCCACAACCAGGCCGGTTTCAACAACAGCCAGCCAGTAATCACCAGGAGCAAAAGAGAAGGGGAGACAAGACTGCGCCGGATGTTATCAAGAATTTTCCACCGGCTCAACCCGCTCAAAGGATTAGCCACCCAGCATCCCTGGCCCGTGGGCACTCTTGGCAGCAACCAGGCAATAATTTGCCAGTCGCCTCTAATCCAGCGATGCCTTCTTCTGACATCAGCACTGTACCGCGCCGGGAAGTTTTCATAAACCTGGACATCGCTCACCAGGCCGGAGCGAACGTAACAACCCTCCAGCAGGTCATGACTCAAAATGAGGTTGTCGGGAAACTTGCCTTCCAGGGCCTGAACGAAAGTCTCTACATGGTAAATGCCTTTGCCCACAAAGGAACCTTCTTGAAAGAGGTCCTGATAAACATCAGAGACGACCCTGGTATAAGGGTCCAGTCCTGGTTCTCCCGAAAAAAATCTGGCATACAAAGAGCGGTTAGCGCTGACCAAACTGGTCGCCACGCGGGGTTGAAGGACTCCGTAGCCTTCCACCACCCGCTGACGCCCGGGGTCAAACCTGGGCCGGTTAAGCGGATGCTCCATACAGCCCACTAATTTGGTCACTGCCTCCCTGGGCAACTGACAGTCAGCATCCAGAGTGACCACGTAGCGCACCCCCCTTAAAACCCGGGTGTCACCAACCACCAGAGAGAAAGCGTCTTCCTGTCCCTGGTGGAGAAGTCTATTCAGAGCACTCAGTTTCCCCCTTTTCCTTTCGTACCCCATCCAGCGTCTTTCCCGGTTATTCCACTTGCGCGGCCGATGCAGCAGAAAGAAAATATCCTCCCCCTCCCTCCGGTAACGCCGGTTAAGGGCAGCCACGCCTTCGCGAGCACGCTGCAATAGAGCAGCATCTTCCACTTCGTGTTCCTGCAAACCGTCCTTGAAGTCTGTCAGAAGGGCTAAATAAATGTGCTCGTCACGGTTAGCCAGGTACTGGATTTCCATATTTTCCAGCAGTTCGTCCACTGTCCGGGGGTCGGTGAGCATTACTGGAAAGGCAATAAGAGTTTTGCAGTCGGAAGGCAGCTGCCTGGAAAAATCCAGCCGGGGCAAGCGTCTGGGTTTTACCAGAAGCGTCGCCAGCCAGTTTACCAGGGCAACGGCTAACTGGCTGCAGACCACGAGAAGAACCGCGACGGTAAAAACCACCAGCCACCCCGGCACTCCGCTGACTGAGGGCAAAATAATCAACAGCAGTCCCAGGGTGAAAAGACCGATAGAAGTCAGATACCAGAGGAGGATCTGCTTCTGGCACCACCGTTTCAACCTGCGGCCAGGGGAAACAGGAATCCCCAGGGACAATTCCAGTTCCGCCAGACCCTTATCAAGCAGGTAATAACCTACATGAGCCTGCTTTCCGTCAGCGCCATTTTTTTCGCGGTAAAGCCTGGCTAAACTCACCGCAGTTCGGGCCACTTCTTCTTCCAACCGACTCGCCTCTTTCGCCAGCCATTCCACGACGTGCCGATAACTGTCGCGAGTAGCAAAATCCATCCTGCCATAGACATCCGCAGGGTCAGTGCGCAAAACAGCTTCCACGACGCTTGTGCCTTCTACAAACTCGTGCCAGTCCATGCCGTCCAGGAACCGCAAACTGTTAATGCTGTTGCTGATGGAGACCTGGTCGGCGGCCTGCATCTGGTTTTCCAGACGGACCTGCTGTTCAATGGAAGAACCTTCTCCAGCCAGCCGCTGTTCCAGCCAGGTCAGGGCCAGAACAAAAGCCGCACTTTGCCCCTGAAGAAGCCGGGCGTATTCAGCCACAAAAGAGGAAGTCAACGGTGGATTGGACCTGGCCATATCGGCCACCACCAAAATCAGATTATCAGGACTTTTTTCCACAGCCGCGGTCATCTGGTTCACCCAGTAAGTGGCTTCAGTACGTTCCTTACGACTGGCCAGGAGCCGACTGGCAATCCGTCTGATATTCTCAATCAGAGCCAGCCGCAACATAATGGGAATAGCCCACAGTTCGCCCAGGGTGAGTTTGACTTCTCTCTGGTAAGCTGCTACGAAAGCGAAAAGGTTACGGGCTTCAACGCGACCATCACTGTGAGCAATCAGTTCGGAAGCAATTTCGTAGACCCGCGGAAATCCGCTCAGCGGCCCTCTGGTTAAACTGGGCAACTGCCGGCTGTAAGAGCGGGGCAGGTGCTTGCGCGCCAGGCGAATCTCTTCCTGAACTAAGTAGAAATTGTCAATCAGCCATTCGGCTGCCGGTACAATTTCCTGCTGTTTCGCCACAACCTCGTTAAGCACTTCAAAGGCTTTTAGAATAACCTCTTCGTTCTCCATCAGCCGCGACAGCAGTAGATTTTCGCCCGGCCTCATTTCCGCCCTGTGTCGCCGGGCCAGTTCAGCCGCATGCCTCTCCAGTTGTTCCACACTGAGCAGATCACTGCGTAAGGGTGTTTCGCGGCCGGCCCGGGAGGAGTTACCACCGCTCACCTTGCCGGCTAACTGCAGCAAACTGCGGCGTAGATTGTCAGCGTTAAACTGGGGCATTTTCTCCTTTCGCGACTATCTTGGTTCCCTCAGGAAAAACTTCACAGACCAGTAGGAATGTCAATAAATTTCGTCAGCAGACCCCATCGGGAAGCGATCAACTGCAACAGGGCTTTGATACCCAGGGTTTCCGTAGCGTGATGGCCCGCAAAGACCACGGAACAACGATGGTCTTTTGCCAGATGGTAAATCTCGGTAGCCTCACCGGTGATGTAAAGATCCACCGCCTGGTTGATGGCCTGCTGAAATGCGGCCGCGCCCCCACCGCCACTGCAAACAGCAACTGTGGTCACCTTTTGCGGTCCAAAGGGGAGAACCCGGCATTCCGTCTGCAAACCGGTTCTCAACCTGGTCACCACCTTTGTCAGACTCACCGCTGGTTGAAAGACCCCTGTCCAGGAAATATTCTGGCCTTCATACAGGAAAAATTCTCCTGTTCTCCTGGCTCCCACCAGTTTAAGCAGGAGAGCGTTATTTCCCCGGAGTGGGTGTCTATCCAGAGGCAGATGGCTGGCGTAAAGAGACACCTGTTTATCCAGCAAAATTTTTATTCTTTCTCTGGCCGGACCGCGAAGATAGGGAAGTCCCTGTTTCCAGAAAAGGCCGTGGTGAACCAGCACCAGGTCAGCGTCAGCAGCTGTGGCGGCTTTAAATGTCTCCAGTCCGGCATCAACCGCACCGACCACGGTTTTAACCTCCTTTCGGCCTTCCACCTGCAGTCCGTTCCAGGAAGAGTCCTTAAACTGTTCGGTCTTTAGATAATCATCAAGAAAACCGACGAGTTTGCTCAGTTCAACCATCATGCCTCCGCCGGTGAAGAGTAAAAACATCAACAAACCTTGAGTTATATTATACCCCAGCGCCACCCGGTAGCAGAAGAACAGACCCTCATATCTGGGCAAATGTTTTGTTTATCTCGGGTTCGGAAAAGCGGGAGGCAAGGAAAAATAGTAAAGAATAGGTTTGACCCGGGACAGCTTCAAACCCAGAAATAAGAGGGCAGTTTCTGCCCCCTACCCAGTCCTCCTTTCTTGTTGACACCGCGGACTTTTCCAGGAATTTAGAGCGGGTAAATCGCAACCAGCAATCAAGTACCTTCCGGGTGCTTACTCCGCAACGGGGACTAAGCGGCCCTCGTCAAGAATGACCAGGGTTCCGGTTATCTGATAACCGGGGAAAATTTTTCTTGCCGCTGTCAGATAAAGGTTCATCTGACGCTGACTTTCTGCTCTCCCGGCAGACAACTTGTAATCATAAACATGAACTGTCTGGCCTTCCACAATAATCCGGTCAATCGTGCCGTGAATAATCCTGCCGTTATCGTCAACAACGAAAGGAACCTCAGCCAGGGAACCTGGCCGCGGAAGGACAATGGCCGTTACCTGAGGATTCGCCAGCAGGCGCTTTAATGTCCGGCGAAGGTACTTTGACCAGAACATCCTTTTGCGCCATGGCCCTTTCCCGCAGTAAAAATTGAGACGTTGCCAGATAGCGCTTGCCTGCCAGGGAAGTTTTCCCCGGGAGACCTCGCAGAGAATCCGGTGAAGAAGTTCCCCGGTTCTGGTCCACCAGAAATCGCTGGCCGGCGCCTCTATTCTGGAAAAGGAAGTAACTGTCGCTGGAAAGGAAACGGGCAACTTTTCTACCCGGGTCGGCGGACCATGTTCGGCCAGAGCACACACACTAACTGTTTCCGCAGCCAGCGGAGGGTAGTCAGCGGCAACTGGTTTAACCTGAAAAATCCAGGGACTGTTTCTTTTTTCAATCCCGGAAAGAAAAAGGTACTGACTGGCTCGGGTGACGGCTACGTAGAAAACACGCTGCTCTTCCGGTGCCAGCATCTGAGCAAAAAGCTTCCTTTCTTCCGGGCTCGTCTCTCGCTTCAGCACGAAGAAATAGGGAGACTGACCCGAGAGATTTTTTTCGTAAAGAAGCTGGGAGTGCTCGCTCAGACGTCCCTCTTCCAGACCGATGAGAAAAACTGCAGGAAACTCCAATCCCTTGGCCGCATGAATGGTCATCAAACGCACGGCGTTTTCACCTTCGGAAAAGATATCGGCCTTGGGTTCGGTGACACTACGACAGGCTCTTCTCAGGTTTTGAGCCACCTCAAAAAGAGAAAGTGAGGGTTTCATTTCCAGAAGGCTGAGGAACTTTTCCACATTGGCCTGCTGCTGGGTGGAAAGCTCCAGGCCAAATTTTAGTTCCTTGAGTATTTCTTCCATCAAAACAGGTAGAGAAGTTCCGGATAACTTCTGCCGCCAGGCAGCCAGATTTTCTGTGTCTACGGGAAAATGGTTGTATTTCAGGTTCCAGCAAGCCATTTCATCAGTTGGGTCAGCCAGCGCAAAAATTAAGGAAAGAAGAAAACGGATTTCTGGCTCCTGGTAAAAACCAATTCCACCCAGTACAAGAAAGGGAATGCCACTTGCCCTGAGGGTCTTTTCCAGCAGGGGTAAGGCTGGACCGCGCCGCCTCATCAGAATGGCTATGTCCCTGAAGGTGATGGGCCTGGTGCTGCCATCACGTTGATGCACCAGGGCGCCGCTTCTTACCAGGTGGCAAATTCGTGAAGCCACCCATTCCAGTTCCCTTTCTTTGTCAGTCGCCTCCGGGAAAAGGCAGATTTCAACCGCTGAATTTTCCCTGGTGAAAAAAAGACTGGGGTTAGGTTCCAGTTTCTGCGTGTCCCAGGGAGAAGTGTTCTCAAAAAGACGGTTGATGAAGTTAATCACCTCGGGAGAACTCCGCTGACTTACAGAAAGGGTCTCCCTTTCTACCTGGTTGCCAAGAAAATCCAGAGCCCGGTCAAAGATATCACTTTCTGCGCCACGGAATCCATAGATGGACTGTTTTCGGTCGCCGACCAGGAAAAGGCCATAGGAGCTCCCGCTTTCGGCTCTGGCCCCCTGGCCGGAAAGCCACTCCTCGCTCAGCGCTCTGATGATTTCCCACTGTAGAAGGTTGATATCCTGAAACTCGTCTACCAGAAGGAAGCAGATATTCTCGTCAAAATCTTCAAGAACGACCATGGCCGACGGGTTCTGGGTAAGCAGAAGGTAGCTCAGGCACTCCAGGTCGTTAAAATCAAGGCCAGAACGCTCTCGCTTCAGCTCGTTATGAAGTGACTTAATTTCCCGGTAGAGGGCAAAAACCTGGCTGGTTAAAACCTCTGGTCGGGGCTGGCCGATAAAAGTGTGGGGATGACACCTGTAGAATTGCTGCCAGAGATTCACCAGGCTGGGAAGAGAAAGATGTTTGGTAAGAGAAAGCAAGGCACGACCGGGCCGGGGCTGACTGAGATAACTGCTGACCGCCTCGTCAAAAAGCCGCCTGGCTTCTTCCTCCTCAACTACGGTAAAGAAAGGGTCAATCTTCAGGTGGAAAGAAAACCGCTGCAGGAGAGAACGACAGAAGGAGTGAATGGTGGAAACTCTCAAACGGAGAAGTGCGTTTTCCATCTCCAGACGACCCCAATCATCAAGGCTTTCTGTGAGAAGACTCATCTTGCGCAAAATTCTTTCCTTCATCTCTATGGCGGCTTTGTCAGAGAAAGTGACAGCCATAATCTTCGGAAGCGACCGGGCGGGATGGTTCTTATCCACCAGAGAAAGGAAGTACTGAGTCAGATGATGGGTCTTCCCTGTTCCGGCTGAAGCTTCAATCACCCTGAGCTGAAGTTTAGCAGGCATGGCGACAGTATGGAAAAAAGGGACAGCGAAGACATTCCTGATGGTTGTCTGCCCCGGGTAAAAGTTTTCCCTGGCGGAGGCTGTCCGCAAGCTGTTCCAGATAGGTCTCAACACCGTTGAGATAACCCAATTTCCTCTCCCGTTGATATTTCTTTTCCGGGTCACCAGATTCTTCCTGGTAGGTCAGATGCCAGATGGCAGCGCTATATTTTTTACCGGTGAGTTTTTCCATTGCCCAGACATAAAGCGGTATCTGGAGATGGTGGTTGGTGGTAAAGTCATACTCAGTATAGGAAGGCGGAGGTGTCACCCCAGTTTTGAAATCAATAATTTCAAGGATGGTCTCCCTGGAGTTTTTTTCAATCCGATCGACTTTCCCGCGCAGACACCAGGAGGCTGTTTCTACCTGGAAATCTTGCTCCACAGCCACGACCACCCTGCCTACGTGAGCGGATAAAATTTTTCTCACCCGGGCAGTCACCTCCGGGAGCCTCTGCTCAAGAATCTCCTTTATCAGGCCGCAGCAGCGGTGTTCTTCCTGATAGGCAACCGCCAGTAACTGCCGGACGCGGTTTTCAAAAAACTCAGTCCAGCCCTGGATAGTGCTCTCGGTTATCTCCTGCTGGCACTGCTGACGACCAAGTTCCTCCAGAGCGGTGTGGACAAGATGGCCCCAGAAAGTGGGTATTTCTTCCACTGCTGGAATCTGGTAGGGCGTCAGGCCCGCAATTTTTTCCAGAAAAAAGCGGTAAGGGCATTGCAGTAATTTCTCCAGACCATTAACTGAAATTTTAAGTTTCCTCCCGTCGGAAAGTGCGCCCAAAACCTTCTCCCAGGAGAAATCATCGGTGAACACTTTCCCGACAGCTGACTTGAAAACCGGTCGGGGCCAGATTTCATGCTGGAAGGAGTTAAGCAAAATGGATCTCATCTGGGGTTTCCCCTGATGGGTGGCCGGATAGGAAAAATAGACATTCTCGTTCTCGTGCAGAAGACGATACAGATCAAGTCTTTCCCGGGCCAGTCGCCGCTGGTAAGTATCAAGATTAAGTTCTGCCTTAAGCCTGTCCGGCAAAAAAATGTCCATTCTTCTAACAGACTGAGGCAGGGCCTCTTCCGTAGCCCCTCCGATGATGCACAGTCTTTTCTGAAGGCCGGCTGTTTCCTGAACCCCGGTAATTTTTACCCCGCTTCCGCGCCCTTTCTCAACCTCTATCAGAGAAAGGGCCTGCTGAAGGAAGCCGGTCAACTCTCTCCGGTGAAGTCTTAAGGAAGATTCCAGTTCCACCAATAGTTGTTGAAAAAGATACAAAATCTCCGGGTCGCCGGGGTTCCACTGAAGTTGTTCCGCGGTCTTCTCCAGGAGGCGGCACCATCGTTTCAGGGTAGCAGTCGAAGTGTCGTTGATCTCCTGGAGAAGTCTTTTCAGCAAGAGCAGGACGCTGTCTGTTTCCCGGTCAAAATCTTCGCGGAAATAGCCGGTACTGGAACATCGCTCCCGCGAAAACCGTGAGAAATCTTCGCAGTTAGATTGCTGGCAAACCTTAAGAAAGGGACTGGAAATAATGGCCATCAACCTTTCCCAGGAAAAAGTGTCAACCAGACGAAACAATTCCAGGAGGATGCTCACTGAGGGTTCCTGGTCCAGAGCCAGCCCAGGAATTATTTCACACGGCACCTGGTACCGGCCGAAAAGACGCTTGACCAGTGGCCGGTACTTCAGCATTTCCGGAAAAACAACCAGACAGTCTTCAGGGCAGCCGTCGTTGTGTTGGCGCAGGTAATCTCCAATCAAGGAAATAATGCCCTTGACCTCCTCTTCCATTGAAGCAAACTGAAAGCAAATAGGTAATTTTTCAGCTGAGTTGAGGGACAGATGTTCCTGCTTCCAGGATAAACCCTCGTGCAGGGTTCTCATGGTATCCGAAAGCATATATGCAGCCACATCAACCGGGACACCAGCCCCGTCGGTGAAAGATAGAATCCCTGATGGCATTTGACGCAAAAGAGAGAGAAGGAAATCCTGCTGGTAGGCTGGAACCTCGTAAACTGCCTCCACCAGAAAGGAGGAATAAGGCAGAAATTTCACAAAGGGGATGGCCTGGCGATAGATATCTTCAGGGTCCATTAATTGTTCCTTTTCCAGGTCGTTCTCATAAGCCTCCATAATCTCCAGGGCAGCAAGAGCCTGCTGACGACTTTCCTCATACTTCCAGGAATAGTGACTGACGGTTTGGCGAATTTCCTCAAGATGAAGATTTCGTGTGTGCACCTTTATCTCCTGGATAAAATTGCTTACGGAAAGGGAAAGACCGGAGAAGGAATGTCTTCCCGAGGCCAGGCGATGCCGGCGGACAAGTTTGGCCACGCGGGTGTATTTTTCCAGTCTGGAAATGAGTCTTCTGGGTGAGTTTTCCTCCACTAACTTCTTAGCCAGACTTTGAAGGGTAAAACAGTCCGGTGGTAAATTTACCCGCAAGACTTTAAGGAGTGTTGTCTTAAAGTCAACAATTTTACTGACATGAGTAGTCAGATAAAGAAGCGATGGCCAGTCCTGGCCGGCAAGGTAATGCTTGAGAACAAACTCTGTCTTACGTGGAAAGGAAAGTGGAAACAGGAGCAAACGACGGCCTGGTTCCTTGAATAATTTGGTGGCTCTGGTAGTCTGTGCTATCATAATTGCCCTGGGATTTTGCTGGTTTCCGGTGGCGTCAGGAAATTCTGCCTATGAGAAAAATCTACAAGTCGTTAGTTCGTCTGAGCATAGCCCTTGGTATTTACGGTGCTTTCTGGTTTGTCTGGCTGCTGCCTGTGTGCACTTATGGCCCACTCAGTTTAATCCTGGGTACTACTGGCTATTATACCATGCGGTTGAGCCGGCGCCGCATTCTGGCCAACCTGTCCCTTGCCTTCGGAAATTCCCGTTCAGAAAGCTGGCGCCAGAGAACCTGCCGGAGACTTCTCCAGGAAATTGTCCGTAACGCCATTGAGATTATTGCCTGGAGTAAGTCACGAGGTCAGGCTGTGGAAAAGTGCGTGTCGGTGACCGGGGCGGAAAGGTTGAGCCAGGCCCTCCAGGAAGAAAGAGGGGTGGTGGCCGTGTGCGCTCATCTGGGCAATTTCCCGGCGTTACAGATTAAACTTCTCCGGATGGGTTTTCCCATGAAAGTCATTATCCGCAATGCCACCAATGTCTATCTGAACCGTCTCTGGGCCAGGATGATGACCTGCGTTGGCATGCGCTACATTTATAAGGCTGACCTGCGCCGAGCCATTGAGGCTTCCCGGCAAAGTCTGCGGCAGGGAGACTGTCTCTGCATCTATCTTGATCAGCATGCCGGCAATGGTGTCAGGGCTCCTTTTTTTGGTCATCAGGTGATGGTGCCGGTAGGGGCGGCGGTTCTCTCCAGAAAGTACCAGTCACCGGTGGTGGGTATTTTTACCTTTCGGGGAGCTAACGGTCGTCACCAGGTGGTAATTGAAGGACCCTACCGGCTGCAGCGGACAACTGACGCTGAAGCTGACATCAGGGCTAACACGGCCCTGTTTATCAGCCGCGTGGAAGCATATGTGAGACAGCATCCGGAGCAGTGGTTCTCCTGGGTGCACCGACGCTTTCGCTGAGACCACCAATAATTCCGGGAAACAACCTAACAAAACCTTTCCACGATGGCCATGGCTGCAGCAGAGAGAAAACCAACCGTGAGATTATCATCAAGGTTAATCGGCAACGACTCCAAAATAGCGGCCAGCAAAAAACCGGTGATCAGGCTTAACGGATGAAGTGGCAGAAATAACTGCAATCCAGCTGCAGCCAGCCCATTGCAGGCCAGCGCACCAAGAAATCCTTCCACCGTTTTACCCGGGAAAAAACTATGTTTTCCCCAGGTGGTGCCAACCATGGCACTGCCGGCGTCACCCCAGGTCAGAAAAAAAAGGGCGGCAATGGCAATCGCCCTGGGGAAGACCAGAATGGTAAAAAAACAGGCTATCATGAAGTAGCTTTCCCCCAGTAAAGACCTGCTTGCCCTCTTGAAAACGCTGAAGCGATTTAGAAGATAAGACCAGACTGTGGGATGGGCATACCGCTCATATTCCAGGGCCAGAGAAAGTGTCAGGAAAAAGGAAGAAAAAAAAAGCGGTAAGGTGACATCCTGGACCAGCAGATAGATTCCCGGAAAAAGTGAACCCACCAGGACGCGGTAAAGTTTTCGTTTCCAGATTACCACAGTTCACATCCTCATTTCTTTGAGGACCTGGTAGTTAATGCTCAGGGCCGTGATGACCAGCAGCAGCACGCATCCAGCCAGACTGAAAAACTGCTCACGGGGGTAAAGCAGGAGCATACTGAGCAGGAAAATAACCAGACCCTGCACTATAACTGTGATTGACCTTGGGTTGAGTTTTTGAATCAGAAACCACAGAAAAATAGCCAGAGGAAACAATCTGGGCATGATGAACAGAATTACCGCTCCCATACACGCAACTCCTTTACCCCCCCTAAATTTCAGGAAAATTGAGTAACAGTGACCCAGAATGGCTGCTATTCCTACCAGAGTTAGAAAGACAGGATGTTCCACGCCCAGCCTGCGGGCAAAGGTCAGGGCGACAAGGGTTTTGGTGACATCGCCTGACCAGACCAGGACTCCCCACTTTCTTCCAAGAGTTCGCGCCACATTGGCGGCTCCCGGATTTCCATCCCCCAATTTTCTGACATCTTCACCGGTGAGAGCATAAACAATCAGGTAAGCAAATGAGATACTACCTAACAGGTACCCTGAAACCAGAGCGACTCCGAATTTCATCTTTTTTCTTCCCCGGTGATTACGGCAACGCTTTCTGCCAGGTTATGGTACCGGAACCTTTACCGGTGAACCGGTCTGAAATGATTTCAGAACCGAAAGAGAAACAGCCAGCGACTTCAATCCCTCCCGATAGCTGGCTTTCACCAGGTGCGGATTGTTCTTACGGACAGCCTCCACAAAGGCGGTATCCTGGGCTAACATCGGGTCAAGCTTACTGGTATAAACTGTCCTGGTATGGCCGCGGTCCACCGTAAGACACCCTCCTTCCAGGGTCAAAATTAGATTCTGGCAGATGACCTCCACCCCGCTGTAATACCCGGTCCACAACCAGGTGCAGGAAAGGTTGCCGATGACCCCGCTGGCAAAACGCATAACTGTGGTAGAAGCATCTTCCACATCGTACTTTTCGTAGAGCTTGCGGTTGATGCCTTCAAAGGAATAACCGAAGACCTCAGAAATGTCACCGGCAAGATACCTCATCATATCCACCGTATGAGTGGCCTGCTCTACCAGCTGTCCGCCGGACAGACTTTTTTGAGAATACCAGCCACGACCAGCACCAGGTACACAGCCGAAGTATTTACCTCGCACCAGCCCGATACGTTCCCGGGAAAGGATCGCTCGGCCACGTTCCACCGTATCGTACGCCCGGAGAACGTAACCCACACCCGTAGTCAATTTTCTTTTTTCCACGGCCCGGTCAATCTTAGAGGCAGTTTCAAGGTCCAGGGCGACCGGTTTTTCCACAAAAAAGGGTATTCCTTTTTCCACACAGAGCAGCTCCATTTCTCCGTGGGCAAAAGGCGGCACACAAATGAAACAGGCGTCCAGAGAAAATTTTTCTAACATCAGCCGAAAATCCGTAAAGAACTGGCCTCCATATGAGCCGGCCGCGGCAGCAGCCTTCTCCTTCACTGTATCGCAAAAGGCCACCAGTTCTACTCCTCTTATCTTACTCAACCTGGCCATATGAGCGCCGGCGATACCCCCGCAGCCAACAAAACCAATTTTTACCTTCTTCATTTTCCCTCCGCATTGGAATGAGTGCTACCTTCAAAAGTTATTTTACCCCTGCCGCTAAGTTCAGGGCAACTTTAGAGAAACCGCCTTTCATGATAGAATGACATCAGCAAGAACATGAGACTTCAAGACCTCAAAATACTGCGGATACAAGTTCTGGCCGGAGAACATTTCTGGATAGAGATGGAAAACCGCTTGTCCTCAGAAGTTCTTCCCGGCCAGTTTGTTCATATCAAAATTTCACCTTTCCTTTTTCTGAGACGTCCCTTCTCCGTGGCCTCGGTGAGTCAGGGCCGGCTGGGGTTTCTCATTCGGTGTGCGGGGACTGGAACAGCCCTGTTATCTGAGAAAATCCCTGGCCAGCGGTTAAGTGTTCTGGGTCCCCTGGGGACCGGCTTTCCCGTTCGGAAGAGGTGGAAGAAATTGTGGCTGGTAGCCGGAGGAACAGGGGTGGCCTCGCTTCTCTTACTCCTGTCACTATTGCAGAAGCTAAAGGAAAAAGAGATTGTTTTCTTCTACGGAGCAGTGAGTAAAAGTTTGCTTTTCCGGCAGTTACTACCCCCGGGAAACTACCTCAGGATTTTTACCACCGATGATGGAACCTCAGGCCAGGCCGGTTCAGTGACTGAACCGGTAAGGAAACGGCTGATCACTGGCGAAAAACCAGACGTGCTTTATGGCAGTGGTCCCCTGGCCATGCTGAAAGAGCTTTCTCTCCTGTGTAAACAATACGATGTGACCGGATATCTCTCTCTGGAAGCCAGATTAGCCTGCGGCACAGGAATCTGTCTGGGTTGCGTGGTTCCCATCGGTGATGCTAACAATTGGTCCTACCAACGCGTTTGCTGCGACGGCCCGGTTTTTCCGGCAGGCCAGATTCAGTGGGAAAGATTTCTGCCGGTTGAGGGCAAGTCGGTAAAAAGGTGTTCTCTGCATAGCAGACACCATGAGACTGAGAAGCAATAATCCACTTGCTGTAAGGCTGGGACCGCTGGTGCTAAAAAACCCGGTTATTATGGCCAGCGGCATCTTTGGCTACGGAGATGAGATGCGCCATTTTCTTGATTATCGTTGTCTTGGAGCCATTGTTACCAAGACGGTCACCCTGCAACCATGGAAGGGCAATCCCCAGCCGCGTCTCTGGGAAACGAGCGCCGGTATGATTAATGCCATCGGTCTGCAAAATGTCGGATTGGAGAGGTTCCTTGAGGAGAAATTACCGCGGTTGAGAAGGCTCGGGACCATAATGATCGTAAGTATTTCTGGAAATACCACCAGGGAATTCTGTGTTCTGGCTGAAACGTTAGCCCGGCAGGATGTTCAGGCGCTGGAACTTAATATTTCCTGCCCGAATCTCAGGTTTAAGAAAAAAATGGTGGCCACCTGCCCGCGGCTGGTGCTGAATCTGGTAAAGGATGTGCGCAGAGTTTTTCCCCGAAAGTGTCTCCTGGTGAAGTTGTCCCCGAATGTCACCGACATAACTTCAATAGCTCTGGCTGCTGAAGAAGGTGGGGCTGATGGCTTAACCCTGATAAATACAGTTAAGGCTCTGGCCGTTGATCTTGAGGGACGGCGGCTAATTACGGGGGGGCTTTCCGGGCCGGCGATCAAACCGGTTGGACTGCGCTGTGTCTATGAAGTTTACCGCCGGGTAAAACTGCCCCTGATTGGGCTGGGCGGCATTCTCTCAGGCGCTGACGCTCTGGACTATATTTTGGTGGGTGCCTCGGCGGTCGGTATAGGCAGTGGCTTTTTTTCCAATCCCCTCCTGCCGCAGGAGGTGACCCGCTATCTCCTTGGCAAAGTAAGACAGTTTCAGTGCCGAACCCTGTCCGAGATGGTGGGTATCTTCAATGAAAAAGAAACAGGCGTTTGAGTCAAAACCTGCTGGAATGCTTTCAGATATCTTTCGTTCTGAAGACGGCCAGATGGACATCCCGGGTGGTATTACCAGAATATTACTCTTGCTTTTTTTTCCCCTGCGTTTTCTGGTGGATGGACTTTCCTATCCTGGATTTAATTTTTTCTGGTATCTGGTATTTTCCGTTTTGACCCTCGTGTTAATTCTGAAATCGCAGCTCAGGGTTAATCTGGAAGTGGAGGAAATCTGGCTGCTGGTGTTCTTTGGCCTGTGTCTGGTATCGGCCAGGGCTTCGCCCGTCGGGGAAATACGGTGGGAGTTTCCACTTCAGATATTAAGTTCCTGGATGCTTATGTTTCTCCTGGTGAGGACTATCCGGCTCCGGGACGATGAAAGGCTATGGTGGGTATTGGTGGCTGCGGGGTTTTTGGTTACTCTCTACGGACTGCACCAGTATTTCTGGGGACTGGAGGATACCCGGCAGAGGCTGGCAGCCCAGCCAGGTTTGCTGGAAAATCTTCCGCCGACCTTTCTTCAGCGTCTGGAAAGCCGAAGAATTTTCTCTACTTTCTTCTACCCCAACGTGCTGGCCAGTTTTCTGCTGATGCTTTTCCCGATAGCCTACCGGGGGTGTTTTTTCCCGGGCCGACGCTTGATTTTCAGTTCGGTTTTGGTCTTCCTGATTGTCTGGACGCTAATGCTCTCCGGTTCCGTGGGAGGTTTGCTGGTGCTGCTGTTTCTGCTTCAGTGGTTACTGCTCCGGGTATCTCTGCGCAAGCACTTCTGGCTGGTGTTGCTGGTGCTGTTGCTGGCTGAAACTGGAGCGTTAGTTGTTGGGTACCGCACCGGACATCTGCCCCATTTAAGTTCTTTCCAGGACCGCATGCGTTACTGGCAGGCAGCGATGCGCGTTTTTCAGCAGTGGCCGTGGTTAGGGGTGGGACCGGGTCAGTTCCGTTTTTTCTATCTGCGTTTTAAGGCACCAGGGGCCATGGAAGCCAGACATGCTCATTCGCTGTTTTTTGAAACTCTGGCTGAAGAAGGTATCTGGGGCACGCTGGTCTTCTTTTCACTGATGGCCCTGCTTTTGTGGAAACTGGTGCCTTTTTCCGGAAGGGAGATAACTCTGGAGGAAAGTCTCGGTCTGGGTTTTCTGGCAGGATGGCTACACTTTTTGGTAGATGTCAGTTTCATTGATGAGGCCGTGAGCAGCCTTTTCTTTCTGCTGGCTGGCTGGGCTCTGTCCAGAAAGAAAGGTTGTCCTTTTCCTGGCCGGAAAGGACTGACGACCATTACCAAAAGGTTGACACCGGCCATCTCTTACCTTATCATTTTAATAGTTGTCAGCGCCGGGATTTTGCGTATAAGAATAAATCAGGCAATAACTTACCTGGACCGGGCTGATAAAGTTAGATACCTGAACGAACGGCTGGAGTGGTTAAGAAAGGCCAGGCAGCTATATCCACTGAGCGAGTTCTTTGTTCAAGAAGGCGATGGCTATATGATGGCGGCTAACATTACTGGTGACGGCTCCTGGTTAGTTAGAGCCGAGGAGGCTTACCGGATGGCTCTTGCCCGCAACCAGTTTTCGGCCATCCCCTACCGGAAGTTAGCCCTCCTTTATGCTCAGGAAAAAAGATGGAGGAAGGCTGAGCAGATGTATCTTAAATGCCTGGAAAATTACCCGACGAAAAAGCAGTATGTGCTGGAACTGGCCAGTCTCTACCGTCATACAGGGCAGATGGAGAAGTACCAGCACTACCTTGCCCTGGCGCTTGCCTTGCCGGCGGTTACCAAGGAAGAGGACGACTACACCCGGAGACTATTAGATGGACAAGATCGTTCAGATAGAAACGCGGCGGGTCGATAAACCGACCTGCTGCCGGCTCCCGGACAGTGTCCCGGTGGCTAAAGGTGATTACTGCATTATTGAATATACCCAGGGCACCCAGGATTACGGCCGGCTGATTTCCTTTGTTGAATCTGCGGGTTTATTCCGGATGACTGTGACCGGAAAGGTCCTGCGAAAGGTAACTGAGGAGGATTGGAAGGTCATTCAGGATAACTGCAGCAGGAAAGAAGAAGCTTTTCGGATTGCTCAGGAGAAGATTAAACAGCACGGATTGCCGATGAAACTTCTGGATGTGGAATACTCCTTTGACCGGTGTCGCCTTACCTTTTATTACTGGGCGGAAAAACGGATAGATTTTCGCCGGCTCGTGCGTGACCTGGCCAGTGTGTTTAATTGCCGGATAGAGATGAGACAGATTGGACTGAGGGATGAGGCCAGGGTCAAGGGCGGCTGTGGCCTCTGCGGCCGGATACTCTGTTGCTCGCTGTGGTTGCGCGAGTTTGAATCGATTACCATGCGGATGGTGAAGAACCAGAAATTACCGCTGGATCTGAACAAGATAACCGGTCCCTGTGGAAGGCTTCTATGCTGTCTCTCCTTTGAGGACATCTACTATCAGGAAAAAGGCGAGAGCAAATGAACTACTACATCACCACCCCGCTCTATTATGTCAATGACGAGCCACACATCGGACACGTCTATACCACAGTAGCGGCTGATTGTCTGGCCCGTTACAAACGGATGAGCGGTTGCCGAACATTTTTCCTCACCGGTACCGATGAACATGGGCAGAAAGTAGCGGAGGCTGCCAGTAAAAAGCAGTGCCAGCCACAGGAGTTGGCTGATCGCATGGCAGCTGTCTACTCCGAATTATGGAGTCAGCTGGAAATCAGCTATGACCGTTTTTTCCGCACCACAGAGCCAGAGCACGAAAAAGTCGTCCAGACTGTTTTCACCAGGCTTCTGCAGCAGGGAGACATTTATCGCGGAGAGTATCAGGGATGGTACTGTGTCCACGAGGAAAATTATGTCACCCCGGTTTTGGAGAACAGCCAAAGACTCTGTCCTGATTGCCGGCGACCGGTGAGAGAGGTGGCTGAACCTTCCTATTTCTTCCGCCTTTCAGCCTATCAGGAGAAAGTCAGGCAGCATATTTTGACTTATCCAGATTTCGTGCAACCCGACTTTCGTCGGAACGAAGTGCTCAGTTTCCTTTCTCAGGGATTGCTTGACCTCAGCGTTACCAGAAAGAATGTTTCCTGGGGCATTCCCTCACCTACGCCAGAACGATATCCAGTCTATGTCTGGTTTGACGCCCTGCTCAATTACCTCACCGGTGTCGGTTATCTTTGTCAGGAGGAAACCTTCACCGCCTTCTGGCCTCCATCAGTCCAATTGATTGGCAAGGATATCATTCGTTTTCACCACATCATCTGGCCAGCCATTCTTATGACCCTGAACTTGCCCTTGCCAGAGAAAATTTTTGCCCATGGCTGGTGGCTGGTGAACCGCGATAAAATGTCAAAGTCACTGGGTAATGTAGTTTCCCCGAGAGACGTTCTCAAAGAATACGGAAGTTCCGCCTTCCGTTTTTTTCTCCTGCGGGAGGTGCCGTTTGGCCTGGATGGCGAGTATTCAGAAACAAACTTCTGCAAAAGGTACAATAGCGATCTGGCCAATGACCTCGGTAATTTAGTGAACCGCACACTCAACCTGGTGGAAAAAAAATGTGGCGGTCGCATTCCCGAAGGCCAGGTGGAAGAGGTGAACCGTTTAACCGAAGAGGTTCAGTCCCTTTTTAGGGAAAAAATGGAAAGGCTGGCTTACTCCGAAGCGATTGAAACAGTGTGGCGACTGGTGATTCATCTCAATAAGTTTCTTGATGAGAAGGCACCATGGCGCTACCAGGGAGAACAAGCCGGTCGGCTCCTGCGTCCGGTAGTGGAAGGGATAAGGAGAGTGGCTCTGTTCCTGTCTCCTTTCATTCCTGCTGCTTGCCGGGATATTTACAAGATGCTGGGGCTTCAGACCGACCCGGCTGCCGGTAACTGGAAGGATTTGTTTTCCCCGTTACCGGCCGGTCAGAATCTTGGCCCCAGATTTATTCTATTTCCCAGGAGGCCTCCATGAGACCCGTTTATCAGAGAGTGATGATTAAACTTTCCGGGGAGGCCTTACAGGGGAAAGGAGCGCCGTCCGGGATCAACTCTGAAGCCCTGATGTCTATTGCGGAGGAAATAAGAGAAGTGCACCGTCTGGGCTGCGGTATTGGCCTGGTGGTAGGGGGCGGAAATATCTTCCGCGGGGTCAGCCGGGATAAAAAAGTGGTTGACCAAGTCACCGCTGACTACATGGGCATGCTGGCCACGGTGATTAATGGACTGGCTCTCCAGAGTGCGCTGGAGAAAATCGGCGTGGAGACCAGGGTTCAGAGTGCACTGGAGATGCGGCAATTCTGCGAACTCTATATTCGGCGGCGGGCGCTTAGACACTTAGAAAAAGGACGGGTCGTCATCTTTGTCGGAGGCACCGGAAATCCCTACTTCACCACTGATACCGCTGCTGCTCTCAAGGCTGTGGAAATTGGGGCCGAGGTTATTTTGAAGGCCACCAAGGTGGACGGAATTTACTCGGCTGACCCGGTGAAGCAACCTGGAGCCAGAAGATACTCGCGGCTGACGTACGATGAAATCCTCCACCACCACCTGGGCATCATGGATATTGCGGCTATTTCTCTTTGTCGGGAAAACCGGCTACCCATTGTAGTTTTCAATCTTTTTGAAAAGGGTAATCTTAAAAGGGTTATTTGTGGCGGTGGCCGAAGAACTATAGTGGAAGCAGGGCGCAAATAAGGTAGTGTCAAAAAAGGAATAAAAGAAGAATGAAAAGAAAGGGAACAAACTGGCTCACTCAAGCTGCTCCGGCACAGACAAGGACTACGCCGAAATCGGTAGCTCGGCCAACTCGCTCGCCATCTGGCGAATTCAGACACCGCCGAGTAAGGTATTGCGTCCCGGATGGAATTGCCCGGTCCGCTTACCGAACGCATCCGCTTTTCGTCTTGTCTTGTATCTGTGCCTTCGCAAATCGTTCGCCAGTTATTCCCTTCCTTTTTTGACACAGTG
>JAKPFT010000013.1 GCA_029551285.1 bacterium
TGTAAAATGGATGGTAAAAGACAGATTATGGAGAGTTCACAAGGAGTAATATACAAACTAACGTATCGTTAGCGTACACATACACTGTTCCGATTCAGCGGATAAGAAAACCTTCAAAAACACTCATGCTCATTGACATGAGGGACGGCCACACCTACATTGAATATCTCGGCCGCACTGACCCAGGATACCAGTACCCTTCAGTTGACTATCGGCACCAGAAAGGAGCCAATGTGCTTTTTGTGGACGGACATGTCAACTGGATGAATGCTCCTTTGCCTGGCCGTTACCTTGATATTGCTTATCAGGGTCCTGCAACTCTGGGTAATGGTACTCTGTGGGAATAAGTCAAAAGGGAGGGAGGAAAAATGGTGAATAATTCCTGGCGACTGAGAATGGCTGGTATTTTCTGTCTGTTCTCCTTTCTATTTCTGGCTTTTTTTCTTTCAGGTCAATGTTCTGGAAAGACGCTTTCTCATGAAGATTTCACCGCACTGAACCTGGGCTATACCCCGGCTTTTGCGATCAGTTTCCGAACAGGCGGTCCTGAACCACTTCAGATTCTTCTGGAAACAGAAAAAGGCGAGAAAAAAACTGTCACGGTCAGGGCCCTGCCTCAAAAAGGTGGTGGGTATCAGAGTAAGTATGCGGAAACAGTCTTCCCTGACTCTCTGTTGCAGTTCCGGGGTGCGGTTAACCTGGATTACTACATCAGGCCCAGGGTGAAACGTTACACAGACAAGCAGATTGAAGAAAAACAGGAAGAGTGGAAGAAGATGCCTGGAGCCAGCGAGCAGTTTGTCCGGATGGCCCTGCATCCGGATAAAGCCGGCTATACCTGGTGGCTGGATGGCCGGTACGCTGGCCGGCTGGACACAGTTAACCGGTTGAAGACACTGACGATTACCGGTGGTGCCAATGCTGAGGTGAAAGACCGGGAAGTATTTGCTCTGCCAGAAACCGGACTTTTCCTTCCGATTAACTATGCGCTGGTAGCCAGGCCAGGTGCCATGAAGGAAGCCAGACTTTCCCTGACGCCAGGTTTTCAGAAGATTAAAGGTATCCCCATGATTGTTTCTGACGGCTCTGGCAGCGGAGACATTTCCCTGGTGAAGGAGATGCGGGGAAGTTTTGCCTTAGAATGTGATGAGTATCTTTCCCGGACAGCCTTTGACGGAATGCCGGAGTCTCAGTTGGTCAGCGTTCCCCAGGCATTTTATTACAAGGCCTGGGTGCTTTTCGCGGTGGACCCGGACCCGAAGAAGGACCCGATTCTTACCGTGCGGCTGACCCGGCTGGCCAGCCGCTCCACGGTGGGCCGGGGAACTGCCTTTGCTGATACCTATCTGGTCCTGCCGCGGCCTGGCGAAAAGTTGCCTGCCAACATCGTCCAGGTAGGCACGGTGAAATATCAGTCAGAAAACAAAGAGGTAGAACTTCCCCTTTATCTGGCTGAGGTAAGTTTACCCATCGGCGAGATGATGGACCTCCTCTGGCAAAAGGGTCAGGATGAGGCTTCCGAATTACGAATCGGTGAGTTCCTTGATTTTGAGTTCCTGGGACGGAGAGGCACAAGGGGTAGAGAACACAAGCCAACCGGTGCTCCCAGTGCCGCCAATATTTTCGGGGTTACTCTGGAGAAGGCGCCGGCTGAATTGCGTCTGAACCAGAAACAACCGGGGAATATCTTCCACAACGAGGAGAAGCCTGAGGTGGAAGCAGTGGTAAAAGCAAACCTGCCAGGGAAATACACCCTTGTCTGGACGGTCACTGACGTGAAAGGGAAACTCCTGACACGAAAAGAAAAAACTTTTACCCTTTCGGCTGACCAGGAAGAAAGTTATGTCATTCCTCTAAATATGCCAGAGATGAGCTGGTATGGTTTGAAGTTTGAGTTTCTCGCTGAAGGGAAAAAGGAAATTCTTTCTCATAAGGCTTCCTTTGCCCTGTTAGGTCAGGATACCCGGCAGGCTGGCTACGACTCGCCTTACGGTACCTGGTGGTTTGACGGACCACATTTGACGCCGCAGCAGGCAGAGATTGTCGGGCCGCTTTACCTGAAGGCAGGCCTGCGCAAGTTTGCCTACAGCAACAGGTACAGCGAAGAGGAGTTAGCGCCGTGGAAGATGACCAAGTCTTCCTTCCCCTGGTTGTTCCGGATGAGCGATTTAACCGAGGAAGGAAAACTCTCTGACGCGGCTAAGGAAAGGGTGGCTAATTACCTGAAGGAACAAATAGTCAGATATCCCCATTGTAACAGTGTTCTCCTGTTTCATGAGTCCCACGGGAACAGAACGCCACCGGAACTGGCTGGTGTGCAGGCGACCTTCACCGAACAGGAAGAAAAAGATTGTAAGAAGAAGGTTTTGCTGGCGACCCAGGTGGCTGAATTTTACCGGCAGAACTTCCCCCAGTTGAAAATTATTTTTGGCAACACCAGTGGCAGCGCCCATATTGTAGCCGACCTGTTACGGTTTGGATTCAAACCAGAAAAGAACATTGACTACGTGGGGATGGAAACTCCGGGTCAGAGTTTCATGCCGGAACTGGTGGATACCGGAAGCACCATGGCCATCTGGATGGTACTGGAAATCGGCCGGATGTACGGCTACCAGCTGGCAATCACCGGCTGTTATGAATACACTTCCCGGCCAAGCCGGGTGCTGGGTGAAGAAAAACAGGCTGAATATTATACCCGGGATGTCCTCCTGTGTCTGGCTCATCGGTTTGACCACACCAATCCCGGGCTGATCACTGATGTAGGTAGTTCTTACTTCAACACCTACATCTACGGAGGGGGCGGATTTGCGGAAAGATACCCCCTGCTTTATCCCAAACCGTCTTATGTGGCGATGGCCACCCTTACCAGAGTTCTGGACAAAGTCAGGCTGCGCCGGGTAGTGCCGACCGGTTCCCTGACCGTCTATGCCCTGGAGTTTGACCGGCAGCGAACCCCGGCTGACATTGCCTATGCCCTGTGGACCCCAAGGGGGCAGGCCAGGTTAGTTTTTGATTTCGGGAAGGATACTGAATCAACCTTTGTGGAAACCTACGGCCAGGAGAAAAAGATAAAAACTGTCGGAGGTAAAGCCACGGTAACTACTTCCACCTCGCCAACCTATCTGATTACGACTGTCCCGGCCAACCAGGTGACAGTCACCCAGCGGACCTATCCGGAAGATTTACCGCCGGCTAATTTCAAACCTGCCAGCCGGATGGACAGATTAGAGGACTGGGTCAAGGTTACCGACTACAGTCTTTATAGCGACTTCAGCCGGCGGGGCGACTTTACGCTCCGGCAGGTGACTGACCCGGAAAAGGGTCCCTGTCTGGAATTGGAACTGAACAAGACCTCTGAGTTGCCGGCCCTGGTGAGTGAATATACAGCCATCAAGTTAAAACAACCGGTGGAAGTTTTAGGCAGTCCCCACACCATCGGCGTCTGGGTGAAAGGTAACTCCAGCTGGAGCAAAATCTGCTTTGAAATCGTTGACAGCCAGGGAAGATTCTGGCGGAGCTGGGGTGGATACCACGACTGGGCCGGTGATTTATGCATTAACTTTGATGGCTGGCGCTTTGTTCGGTTTTTTATTGACCCGGAGCGTTCACCTATCAGGAATGTTTCTCCGGGAAGGCAGTGGGAAAGCAATGGTGGCGGAAACTGGCCTCCTGCCTACCCCATAAAAATCTCCGGGTTGTATGTCCAGATGAAACGTAAAGCTATTGACCCGGTGGAAATGCGGGAAGTACTACCGGTGTTAAGGTTCAAGGATATTGGTGCCTACGAATAGCAAGAGGTGAAAAATGAACAAATATTCCTGGACGATTCTGGTCTTTTTCAGCTGGATAACCCTTCTGCTCTCAGCCGGGAAAGTTTCTGACCGGGTTCTCTGGAAGGAGGATTTTTCCCGGTTCTCCAGCGGTTCCCATCCAGGCTGCTACCATGACGGCAAGGGCGAGGTGTTAGTGGAAGATGGCCGGCATTTTTACCGTTTTCCGGGCGGTTTTATGTTGGGTAACGGCTGGAACTATTACGGATCTCGGCACTGGAGGAACTACCTGCTGCGTTTCCAGTTGAGGTTTTCCGAGATGGCCAGCCTTTACCTGGTGGTGAAGAGGGAGGGCTGGCGGCAGCAGTTTAAGTATCTCTGGTACTATGTCACCATTACCCCTGGCCAGGTCACAGTCAAGGCTCATAATCTTACCGGCACCACGGAAGAACTGCCGCCGGCCAGGATTGAGCCAGTTCTGAAGACAAACCAGTGGTACGATTTTGAAGTGAAGGTTACCGAGAAGAGAATTGAGGTTTCTCTGGCAGAGGGAAGAGACAGGCGAGTTCTCTGGGACCACGAAGTTCTGCCCGGAGGCGGCGGGATAGATTTTCACGGGAGCAAAGGACTTGACCTGGCCAGCATTGAGGTGGAGGAGCTTGAACCGGAAAAATAGCCTGACAGTAAGCCGCAGTCTGAAAAAAATCTTCTGGGCGGTCTTTCTTCTTACCCTGGTTAGCTATGGCCTGGCTGAAGAGGTTTTCTTTGACCAGGGAAAAACTGACTGGAAGATTTATCTTTCCCCAGCGGCTGAACCAGCCGAACGGTATGGCGCCGAGGAACTGCAGAGGGTGTTAAAAAAAATCTCCGGCGCGGATTTTGAGATTGTCTCTACAGAAGAAAAGCCGGTTTCCCACACTATTGTTCTTGGCGACCTGGCCCATCCGCAGGTTCAGGAAAAGGCCAGGCTTCTGAAACTTTCCCCGAGCCAGTTAGAGCAGATTTCCGTTTTTACCCTGGAGCGCTGTCTCTACCTGGTCGGAAACCAGCCCCGGGCAGTCCTCTACGCCGTTTACTCTTTTCTCCAGAAACAGTTAGGAGTGCGCTGGTTCTGGCCGGGACCGTCAGGCGAATTTGTTCCGGAAAAAAAGACGTGGGTGCTGCCAGAACTGAGAGAGCATTACCAGCCTGACTTCCTCTACCGGGGTTTCCATCTCTGCGGTGACTGGCGGGAGGCCCAGTCATTCAAGGAATGGATGGCCAGGAATTTTATCAACATCTACCGCCACGCCTCCAGACCGGAAGAAAAAAAATACGGGTTCTATTCCTTCTGGTCTTCCCATAACGCCAGACTGCCCCAGCAACTTTTTAGCACGCATCCGGAGTATTTTGCCGAAGTCGGCGGCCAGAGGTATGCGGAAAACATCTGTTTTTCACATCCGGAGACAGAAAGACTGGTGGCGGAAGATTTAGCCGCTTATGTCCGTAACCACCCCTATCTGGAAATTTTAAGCATCTTTCCCGCGGATAATATGACTTACTGCCAGTGCGAAAAATGCCGGGCCAGGGATGTTTCCACCAACTGGTTCCAGTTCTATAACCGGCTCACCACCAGGCTGAAAGGTGAATTTCCTGGTCTGAAATTTGCCACGGTGGCCTATCAGGGATACAGGAATGTTCCTGCCTGCCCGATAGAGAATACTCACCTTTTAGAGTACTGCTCTTACGACCGGTGTAATATCCATCTTTTTGCGCAATCTGATTGCCAGCGGAATCAGCAGAGCCTGGCCGAGATAGAAAAGTGGCGGAAGACCGGCTTGAACTTAGGACTATACGGCTATGAGTTTGACATCTTCTCCAGAAATTTCCGGTTTGTTCCGTTTTTTTCTCTTCTGGAGGAGGAAATAAAAACCCTGAAAAAAATGGGATTTATCTCGGTGATTCCGGAGATTCCTCTCTCTCCGAAAACCGGGCCAGAGGTTCAGGTGGCCAGTGTTCAAAACAGATTGCCGGTATATCTTTACGCCCGGCTTCTCTGGAATCCGGAAGAAAAGGTGACCGACCTTCTCTCTGACTGGTGCCAGACAATCTTCGGGCCGGCTGCCCGGACCATGTTTCAGTATTACCAGTTGTTAGACCAGGCCTGGTCATCACTGCCGGTCCACCGTACTATTCTGGGCGATGCAACTTCTATGGCAGAGCTGTTTCTCAGTCCATCTCTCCGGGAAACAGCGGCTCAACTTTTGACTGCAGCCAGCGAAACTTTAACCTCCTGGCCAGGCCAACCAGGAGAAAAGGCTCAAGCAGCCCTGCAGCGGGAGAAAATTCTTCTGCGACAGTGGGATAACCTGGTACAGTCAAAGGCTCAGCTGCGGCCTGTGTCTTTGCCTCTTTTAACCAGGCCTTCGGAGATAAAGGAAAGGTCTTACCAGGTTAGCCTGACAGAACCTTCCCGGAAAACCACCGTGGCCACCACGGTAAAGTTAGCCTGGTCCGGTCAGCAACTCCTGCTGGACTGGCTTTGCCAGTTACCGGAAGAAAACAGACCCGACGCCACTGACCGGAATGACTCTGGTGATCGCGTGGAACTAATCCTTTCTCCTGGTCTGGCCGGTCCGGTGTGGCACTTTCTCGCAGATGCCCGGGGAAATAGCCGGTGTTACCGTGAGTTCAACCAGAAGCAGGAACATACCTGGCACGCAGACTGGCAGGCAGAAGTTTCCCGCAGGGGCTCTTCCTGGTCGGTTCTCATGAACCTTCCTTTCTCCAGCCTGGCCGAATGTCCACTAGCCGGCGATGTCTGGCAGATGAAGTTAGTCCGGCAGAGCCAGACAACTACTGGTGTGATTAAGACCAGTTTCCCCCCTGGAGAAGACATGAGCGGTCTTCTTTTCACCGGGGTCGTTACTACCGGCCGCAAGCTTCTCTGGTGGTCAGGCGCGCCGGAAAAAGAAAAAGAGAGAGAAGTTAACCTGATGCCAGAATTCCTGGAGGCTGGCTGGGAAATGGACCGGGTCACCAGCGAGACAGAACTTGTCTCTGTTTATTCCCGGTGCCAGGTTTTCTGGTTCCGACATCCTCACGGCAGCAACAGAATCAGTCAGAAACTATGGAAAGAACTTCTGGTGCCGGCTATTGCTGCCGGGGCGCTGGCTATTTTTGAGTCTTACCTTCCTATGCCTCTGGAACAGTATTTCCAGCAGCCTGACTTCAAACTCATTTATGTAAGCGTCAGGGATGTGCCGCTGGCTGGCAGGAAAAGCCAGTTTCTGGCGCCGGGTGAGTGGTCAACCACACCCTTTAACATCCTGCCGCGGCTTAAAAGCCGCATCACTCCCTGCTACGGATTTCAACCGGAAAAGATGGAAGGCTGGACAGTTTTAGCCACCGCGCCCAAAAGTAGGACAGAAAGCTTTCCTTATATTCTGGTGAGAAAATACGGTCAGGGAATGATTGTTGTCCTGGGTAGTGAGATTCCTGTTTCCCGGGTAGCCCTTCTGGAAAATTTCTATCACTTCTTCCAGCAGGAAAAAGCAACACTCAGGTAATTCTTTAAGCGCCAACCATATGGTAAACTTTTCCCGGCATTTTCCGTTCCGGTAAGAGAGAAATAATGGGAGAAACAAAAAAGGGACAGCAATACCTAATCAGCGAATGGACCCTCACGGCCTCGGGAGATTGGCCTGACCCATTTAATCAGCTGGAAGTTTCAGTTATTTTCCAGCATGAAGGTGGCTCGTATCTTCTGCCGGCTTTCTGGGCTGGCGGGAAGACCTTTAAGTTTCGTTTCAGCCCGCCTTATCCGGGCCAGTACCGGTTTCAAACCGTCTGCAACCAGCCCGGGGAAACCGGGCTGCACGGTCTCACCGGCTGTTTTCAGGCAGAACCCTACCAGGGGGAAAACAAGCTCTACCTGCATGGGCCTGTTTCCGTATCGGCCAGCCGGCGCTACCTGATGCACATTGATGGTACTCCTTTCTTCTGGCTGGGTGATACCTGGTGGATGGGTTTGTGCCAGCGGCTCTCCTGGCAGGATTTTCTGTATCTCGCGGCTGACCGGCAGAAAAAGGGTTTCTCCGTAATTCAGATCGTCGCTGGCCTTTATCCGGACATGCCGGCTTTTGATCCCCGTGCAGCCAATGAAGGAGGTTTTGCCTGGGAAACTGGTTTCACCCGGATAAATCCTGCTTACTTTGACGCGGCTGACCGGCGTCTTGAAGCGCTGGTCAACCATGGTCTGGTTCCCTGTATCGTCGGTGCCTGGGGGTATTATCTTCCGTGGACAGGACTGGAGAAGATGAAACAGCACTGGCGCTACTTGATAGCCAGGTGGGGCTGTTATCCGGTAATCTGGTGTCTGGCGGGAGAAGGGACGATGCCCTATTACCTTTCCGAAACGAAAGAAAAAGATACCCTTTTTCAAAAAACAGGATGGACTGAAATAGCCCGGTATGTGAAAAAAATTGATCCCTACCACCGTCCGATGACCATCCATCCCTGCCGCTGCGGCCGTGAAAGTCTGACAGAGCCCTCTCTCTTAGACCTGGACATGCTTCATACCGGCCATGGTGACCGGCTCAGCCTGCCACTTACCGTCAGGACAGTTACTGCCTCCTGCCAGGCTTCACCGGTGATGCCTGTGGTTGAAGGAGAAGTTTGTTATGAAGGCATTGGCGAAGCATGTCGGCAGGAGGTGCAGCGGCTGATGTTCTGGGCCTGCTGGCTGTGCGGAGCGAAAGGTTTCACTTACGGTGCCAATGGTCTCTGGCAGGTTAATAGCGCCGATAAACCATACGGTGCCTCACCCCACGGCATGTCCTGGGGAGAAACCCCCTGGCAGGAAGCCTGCCAGTTGCCTGGTTCCAGACAGCTGGGTCTGGCCAGGAAACTTCTGGAAAAGTATCCCTGGTGGCTGATAGAACCTCATCCCGAATGGGTTCAGCCGCGCTGGAACCAGGACAACTACCTGGCACCTTATGCCGCCGGTATTCCCGGCAGGCTGAGGTTGATTTATCTGCCGCCGTGTAGCGGAGTTTTCCCCTGCCTAAAAAAACTGGAACCAGGTCTGGTTTACCACAGTTATCTATGGAACCCGGTTAACGGGAAAGAATATCCTGTAGGAGATATCCAGGGAAATACCGCTGGCCAGTGGTCTACTTCCAGCCGACTGCCTGTCTACCAGGATTGGGTCTGGGTGTTAGTGTCAAAAAAGTAATAAAAGAGGAATGAAAAGAAAGGGAACAAACTGGCTCACTCAAAGTGCTCCGGCACAGACAAGGACTACGCCGAAATCGGCTGCTCGGCGAACTCGCCCACTACCCGTGGGCTCAGACACCGCCGAGCAAGGTACCCTGTCCCGATTGATTAACGAACACTTACCCGGGACAGGTACCGAACGCTTATGCTTTTCGTCTTGTCTTGTAACTGTGCCTTCGCCAATCGTTCGCCAGTTATTCCCTTCCTTTTTTGACACAGTGGGAAGGATAGGGAGAGAGACAAGGACAGGCAAAACCAAAAAAGGAATAAAAGAGGAATGAAAAGAAAGGGAACAAACTGGCTCACTGGAAGCTGCTCCGGCACAGACAAGGACTACGCCGAAATCGGTAGCTGGTGCCAACTCGCTCGCCATCTGGCGAGCTGGAGACACCGCCCAGTGGGGGAGGAAGGGCAGAGAAATAAAGACTTGCAAAACCATCGACAGAAACAGGAAAAGACTGAAAAACAACTCAGATGTTCACAGAAGCGCGTAAAGGAAAAGGAAGGGGCGATGAAAAACTCTATTCTTCTGGCAGCCTTGCTTTTGCTGGCCGGGTGCGCCACCACAGGAAAAGTGGCCGTTAAGAACGATTTCTTCCTTGACGAGGGTTTCCGGGAGAATTACCTGAAGCAACGGCCTGAATTGCCGGAGACCATTAAACAGGCGGTAAGAGAAGCCCGGATTGTTCCCGGAATGTCCACGGCGATGGTGGAGGAACTGCTGGGGCCGCCGGCGAAGAAGTATCTCTCGGAGACTGACTGGATGGAAGTCTGGTTTTATCCCCGTCTTTCGGTTGGCTTCAACAATAAAAGAGAGGTCGTTTCCGTGGTGGAAGAGACTTCGCTCCGGCGGGCACCTGAGGCACTGGATAGAGAAATCAGAGTCAGACGCGAGAAAGCGCTGCAGCAGGAAAGGGAACAGGCGGCGGCTGTTTTAGCCAGGCGGGTCTGGTCTCTGGCCTTTGTGGTGGAGACGCCAGAACAACCGGGTCAGGTGTGGGTGGTTGGTTCTGACGGAAAGGGGCTGAGGAAAGTGGCTGACCTGGCCGAATATATTACCTGGGCTTTTGACGAAAAGACCCTGGCCGGAGTGGTCCTGCAGAAAAAGGAAGATGGAACCAGTCAGGAACAGTTCGCCTTATGGGATGTCAGCACCGGCCAGGGTAACTTCCTGCCAGTGGAGAGCGAGGGCGGATTTCTTCAGTGGCTGGCTGACCGGAAATTGCTGGCGGTGCATCCGGGTCAGGGACGCCGGATTATTTTCGTGGACAGGGAAGGGAACCAGAGAGGTTCTCAAATTTTGTCCGGCCAGAGTAATCTGCCGCTTCAGTGGCCGGTGTGGTCCCCGGATGGTTCCGCGGTAGCCTTCTACGAGAGGAAAGGGCCTGTTCCGCAACTGGTGGTAAGGGAAACAGCTGGTGAGCGGGTTCTTTTTACGCTGGAGGCAGTGGAACCGGTGCCGGTGGTCTGGTCTCCTGATAGCCGGCAGTTGCTGGCAACCAGGTTGACCGGACTTCCGGCTGGTGAGAAGAGGAAAACACCGGTCGTGTCTGACGAGAGTGAAGAAAACCGGACAAGCATCTCTCAGGAGCGGTGGTTGAAACTGAAGCGGGAACTGGTGGTGGTGGATGTTTCTTCTGGCCAGGTCAGGTCCACAGGCATCCGGGGCAAGGCAGGCCAGTTTAACTACAGCCAGGGAGCCTGGTCACCGGATGGCTCCTGTTTTGTTCTGGCTGTGGCCACCCGCGGGCAGAAAGAAAGTATCTATCGCCGGGAAACTTCTGGCCGACTGGTCCAGATTGCTGATTTGCCCCCTGCGGTCTCCTGTCAGGAGGTTGTCTTTCGTCCTGATGGGGCAGCGATTGCCTTTGTTCTCAACGGACAGACGGTCTGGAGCAGCAGCCCTGAGGGTAAAAACCGCACCCTTCTGGTGGAGGTCAAGGAAGGGTTTATCCGGCAGTTATGCTGGGCTCCCTGGGCCAGTCCGGGGCAGGTTGCGCCTGAGAAATAAGTCTTGCCGCATTATCCGTGGTCCAGTCATCTGAGACTTTCCCGAGCCATGCTGAAGAAAGATTTTTTCATTGATGGAAAAATTGACACCGGTAAGCGGTCAGGCTAAACTTTTACCATAATGGAAAAATTGCTCACCATATACCGACAGCAGAGGCAGTGCCTTCTGAAACTGATCCTGGACCACCAGCCAGTTTCCCGTGGTCGGCTGCGGCAACTTTCTGGGATTCGTCTGGGGACAATTGGTCGGGTGGCAGAAAATCTCCTCCAGGAAAAATTGGTTCAGGAACACTTCCAGAAGAAGAATCGGCCAGGTCGCCGGGCCGGCCTCTTAGAAATCAAGCCTGAGGGGCGATTCGTGCTGGGCGTGGAACTGACCGTGCATGGCCTTTCCGGAGTCTTGATGAACCTGCTGGGCGAGGTGGTCAAATCTGAAGAAATCAGTTTCGGTGCAAAGGCTGGCCGGGAGGAAATTCTTAATTCTCTAAAAAAACTGGTCACTTCTCTGCTGTCTTTTTCACCTGAAGTTTGCCGGGCTGGCCTTGGCTTTGTTGACCCGGGGCTGGTTGATTTCAAACAGGGGGTCAGTCTTTACTCCACCATTTTACCTTCCTGGAAAAATGTGCCCATCAAAAAACTTCTGGAGGAAACCTACCATCTTCCGGTGGTGCTTTCCAATAGCGAACAAGCTAAAGCGATGGCAGAACGCTGGTTCGGCCAGGCCCGGGGTGTGGATGACTTTGTTTTCATTGAATACGGGGAAGGGATAGCCTGCGGAATTTTTGCGCGAGGTCAGCCGGTGCGCGGCGGTCAGTCAATCGCTGGGGAACTCGGTCATACCAGAATTATGGGGGAAGCCATCCGGTGTCGTTGCGGCCGGCAGGGTTGCCTGGAAGCCCTCTGCTGCTGGCCGGTGCTGAGAACCCTGCGGGAAAAGGGTGACCGGAAAAAACTGGAACAGCGGCTTCAGTATCTGGCGGTAACCATTGGCAATCTGGCCAATATTCTCAATCCTTCCCTGATTATCCTTGACAGAAATTTTCTGTCTCTCGGGGAAACGGAGGCTGAAAGTTTAATCAGGGCCATAAAAGAAGAAATACTGCCGGAGGAAAGGTCCCTCTTAGAAGTGACCGTTTCAAAGCTTGGACCGCAGATTGGCGCTCTGGGCGGGGCCGCCTCAGTCCTGGAAGAACTGTTTGCCACCGGTTTTGAGCTCAAAACTCTGCCGGTGAAAGCTCAGGAGGAAGCATGAAAAAGAAAGGGAAAGTGTCTGATTTTCGGTATGACACTGGTGCGGCCAGAGTTCCCTGGTGTGCTGTGGGTGAGCCTTTTAATGTGGATGATATTGTCCGGTTTATCCAGTTTCTGCTGCCCTGCCAGGAAAAGAAAAAGCAACATTATACCGCAGCCTTGAACAAGGTTCGGACCTGTCTGGTCCAGTTAGGCCAGGTGGCTGGCCGGGCCGGCAAATTAACCCTGGGTAATGAAGTTTTGCAGGCTGAGGCTGCGGCGGCTAAGTTTTTGAAGGTGCGGTACGCCTGTCTTTTGACCAACGCCACCGCTGGCTTTGAGATTGGTTACAAGTACGCCGGGCTGAAGGCTGGAGATGAAGTCATTGCGCCGGCGATTACTTTTATCTCCACTATTCTTTACCCGCTGGCAGTGGGCGCAAAGGTGGTTTTAGCCGATGTTGATCCCCTAACGCTGAACATGGACCCGGCTGATGTTGCCAGGAAGATCACCCCGCGCACCAGGGTGATTGTTCCGGTCCATCTCGGTGGCTACCCGGTGGACATGGCGCCCATCATGAAGTTAGCCAGAAGTCAGGACATTGTAGTGATTGAGGATGCTGCCCACGCCTTCGGGGCAGTTTACCGCGGCCGGATGGTGGGCACTATTGGTGATTTTGGCGCCTTCAGTTTCCACGAAGTAAAAAACGTTAATACCCTGGGCGAAGGCGGGTTGCTGGTGACCAATCTTCCTTTCGGGAAGCAATTTCCCCAGGCCCGTTTTGTCGGACTGGACCCTTCCCGGAAAATTCCCAACTGGCTCTACGATGTCCTGGCCCTGAAAAGTAAAACCGGTTATGCTGTCCCGGCAAACCATTCCGCCACAGAAATTCAGGCACTGGCTTTCCAGCTGCAGTTAGCCCGGCTGAAAACCATCATTGCTCAGAGGCGGAAAAACGCTGCCTATCTGACGCGACGTTTCGCTAAAGTTGCGGGGATTATCCCCCAGAAGCTGGATGACAAAAATTTCAAGTCCACCTACCATCTTTATCTGCTCCAGTTAGACCCGGGTCAGTTGAACGGTGACATCCAGGATTTCAAGAAAAAACTGCAAGCTAAAGGGGTGGTGCAGATACCACACTTCGCCCCCCTATACAAGTTCAGCATTATGCGACAACTGGGGTATGATACCGCGGAGATAGAGAAAAGCTGTCCGGTAGCCGAGGAAGCTTTCCGGCACCGGTTTACCCATCTTCCGCTCTACCCTTTAACTAGGGAGCAATTAGAGTACATGGCTGATGCTGTGATTGACTGTGTCCGGTCGATGAGGAGGTAGCCATGGTAGCCGGCGTTCCCCGGGAGATTAAAACTGAAGAATATCGGGTCGGTCTTATTCCGGAAATCGTGGCTCATCTGGTCCACACCGGGACCACGGTTCTGGTAGAAAAAGGAGCCGGTGCCGGCGCTGGTTTTGAGGACGAGGAATATCATGAAGCCGGTGCCTGCCTGGTGGAGAAGGCCGAAGATATTTACCGGCAGGCTGACCTGGTTGTGAAGGTGAAGGAATCTCAGGAAAGCGAATGGCCTTTTCTGAGGGAAGGGCAGATACTGTTCACCTTCTTTCACTTTTCGGCTAACCGGAGCATGACCGAGGAACTCATCAGGCGGAAGGTCATCTGCATCGCCTACGAACTGGTGGAAGAAAACGGTGCGCTGCCTATCCTGCGTCCGATGAGCGAGATTGCCGGAAAACTCTCTGTTCAGCAGGGCATGAAGTACTTAGAAAAGGAGTACGGCGGCAAGGGCATCCTTCTCAGCGGTGTCGTCGGAGTAAGAAAGGGTAAGGTCGTCATTATCGGCGGGGGAGCGGTTGGTTTCAATGCAGCGAAAATTGCCGCGGGTATCGGCGCGGAAGTTTGTCTCCTGGAGATTAACCAGGAACGGATGAGGTTTCTGGAAGATAATCTGCCGACCGCCCAGATACTCTATTCCAACCAGAGGAACCTCTTGAAGGTAATCCAGGACGCGGATGTAGTAATTGGAGCCGTGTTAATTCCTGGAAGCCGTACCCCGGTGCTGCTGAAGAGAAATCATCTCAAGGTAATGGAAAAGGGCACGGTGCTGGTTGATGTTTCCATTGATGAGGGCGGGGTCTTTGAGTCCAGTTGTCCCACCACCCACCGGGACCCCATTTTTGTTGAGGAGGGAATAGTTCATTACTGTGTGCCCAACACGCCCGGGGTTGTGCCCAGGACCTCTACCTATGCCCTTTCTTATGCTTCCTTCCCTTACCTGCGGTTGTTAGCAGAAGAGGGAGAAAAGGCCTGGGAGAAAAGCAAATCTCTGGCAAAAGGTCTGGCATTATACCGGGGTCAGGTCAGAAATGCCAATGTTGCTGCAGGCCTCAGCCGCAGGGTGAGTTGAACCGGCTCAAGTATCACCAGCATTCTTTAAAAAAACCGGGGGAGAAATGGCAGAGGGAAGAAGGCTAACTTTGAAACCGCCTTTTCTGTGGCAGAATCTGACCGTTGAGGAAATCCGTTACCTGATCAGAACAGATTGTCGCACCGTCCTGGTTCCGGTCGGCGTCATTGAACAGCACGGTTACCACTTAAGCACCTTTACTGACTGTCATCTTGCCTGGGGAATTTCGGTGCGGATTGCGGAAAAGGCCAATTGTCTGGTGGCCCCGTTGATGCCTTATCTTTTTTCAGGCGGCACCCTTCCGGGAACGATTAATGTTAGCCCGGAAACGGTGGTTCTGATGCTCTCGGATATCGCCGACGCCCTTTTCAATCAGGGAATCCTTAATGTGGTAATTATCCTTGGCCACGGCGGGAGTGAGAATTACCAGGCCTTAATGAATTTCAAGCATCTTTACTTTCACAAGCGGCCACATCTGCACGACCGTCTTCTGGCCATCGTGCCGGTGTGGGAGTTATCACCCACCTGGGTCAGGATGTTCAAAGAAAGAAAAGATTTCCATGCCGGAGAGTTTGAAACCTCGTTGATGCTGGTTCTGGCTCCTGAGAGTGTCCACCTGAAACGGTGCCGGCTGGATAAACCGGCGGTGGCTGAAAAGATGCGGCAGGACCCGGACTGGTATCAGCTGGTGGAGAAAGCCCTTGATCTTACCTGGGTAGCGCCCCATGTCAGCCAGAGACCGGAGATAGAAGTGGGTGTCATGGGGGAGCCTTTTCGCGCGGACAAGTCTCTGGGAGAAAAACTGGTCAGGGAAATCGTTGCCGGCGGGGTGGCTTTCATCAACAAAGTCGCCCGGCGTAAAGTTGGCCAGCGGGTTTCAGCGAAGGTGGTTAGGCAATCCATCTTTTAGCAGGAGGCAGCATTGCTTCCTTGGTCTGCTCAGGTGTTAACCCCGGAGGAAGAAGAAAAAATTCTGGCCAGTACCGTCAGGCTTCTGAGTGAAGTTGGTGTCGTGGTAGAAAATGAAATACTGGTGGAACTGCTTGTTGCTCACGGCGCAAAACTTACCCGGGCCGGCGGGCCAGTGACTTTCCCGGAAAGTTTTGTTGAAGAGTTGCTGGCCATCTCTGAGAGTGAGTATGACCGGGCAGAAGGGCTGGAAAGTTCCTGTCTTTTCCCCTGGGGAGAACGCCGGCAGGCCTGTCACGGGCTGGAAGTCACCGCTGGCACCTACCCGCAGTATTACCTTGACCTGAACGGAAAGATTAGACCTCATACCCTGGAAACCGTGGCGGAGATGACGCTTCTGGCTGACTCCCTGGAAAACATTGACCGGCTGGGAACGATGGGGGTTCCTTCAGATGTGCCGGGTTGCCTTGGCCCGCTTTACATGAGGCTTCTTGCCTGGAAGTACGCCAGTCGTAAACTCAGCGGCTGTGGCGAGGTGCGCAACCAGGAGTTGATCCCGTACATCTGCGAGATGGGCGAGATCATCGCGGCGGAAAAAGGAGAACCTTTACGCCGGAGAACCTTTGCTGAAGTGGAAATGATTTCCCCGCTGAAATTTACCCGGGTGGAAGCAGAAATCTTTGTCCAGTTCTGGAAAAGGGGGTTGCTGGCTGGCGTTGGTTTCATGCATTCGGCCGGCGGGTCAGCTCCGGCCAGCCTGGCCGCGGTAGTTTCGCTTGACCTGGCGGAATCGCTTTTTGTTAACGCCCTTTATCGTTACTGCTACGGCTGGAAAAAGTTGTGGCTTCAAACTAATTCCTCAGTTCTGGATATGAAAACAGGCATGTTTCCCTTTGGACGGCCTGAACGGGGGCTGATTATTTTAGCCATGGGCCAGCTGGCCAGACGTTTGCAGGCCGGCCTCTGGGCCAGTGCCGTTTATCCTGATGCTAAACAACCGGGAATTGAGGCCGGGCTGCAGGCCTCCTTCAGTACCATTCCGGCGATTCTGGCGGGTGCCGCCGGGATTGAATGCTTCGGGCTCCTTTCCGGAGCAGAGATGAACTCGCCAGTGCAGCTGGTCATTGACAACGAGTATGCTGGCGCCCTGAAACGCTTTGCCCGGGGTTTCCTGGTAGATAAGGAGACTCTGGCGTTTGAAACCATCAGGGAAGCCGGCCCCGGGGGTTTTTTTGCCGGCACTGAGCACACGCTGCGGTTTTACCGAAAGGAGCACTGGCAGCCAGCCCTCTTTACCAGGGAAACCCTCAATGCCTGGCTGGCCTCCGGACAGCCGACAGAGTTAGAAAAGGCCAGAGCGCAGGCCGAAGGAATTCTTAAGCAGGAACTACCCCGGGGTATCTGCGAGGCCACAGAAGACCGGTTGATGTCGGTAATCAGTAGGGCCCGAAGGGCTCTCCTGGAGAAAAACTGAAACCAGCCAACCATTGTGACAGAAAGGAGTGATGATGGATAACAGGGCAAATCTTAGCTGGTGGCAGGAAGCACGTTTTGGACTTTTCCTTCATTGGGGCCTATACAGTCTTCCTGGCCGCGGGGAATGGGTGATGTGGTGTGAGAAAATTCCCGTTAAGGAATACGGCCGGCTGGCAGAAAAGTTCCGGCCCAGGCCTGGCGTGGCTGAAACATGGGCCAGGCTGGCGAAGAAAGCCGGAATGCGTTACCTGGTGCTGACAACCCGGCACCATGATGGTTTTTCTCTTTTTGACAGCCGTTGGAGTTCTTTTACCGCGGCCAGGGTCTGTCAGCGGGACCTGGTGGCAGAGTTCGTCTCTGCCTGCCGCAAGTACGGCCTGAAGGTTGGCCTTTATTACTCTTTGCTGGACTGGCGCTGGCCGGCTTACCGGCTTGGTCCAGCAAAAAATCCCGGAGCCTGGAAAGTCTTTCTCCAGTATGTTCACGGTCAGGTGGAAGAGCTGGTCACGCGCTACGGCCGGATAGATATTCTCTGGTATGACGGTAGCTGGCCATACTCAGCCAGAGACTGGCAGGCCAGCCGGCTAAACGCTATGGTGCGGAAACACCAGCCAGGTATCATCATCAACGACCGCAGCGGCACTCCCGAAGATTTTGATACCCATTCCGAACAGAAGATTGAGGCCAAAAATCGGCCATGGGAGTGCGTCATGCCTTTATCTGATTTCTGGTGGGGTTTTGTTCCTGGAGATAGCCACCCCAAGACGGCTTATCAGGTCATCAGAAATTTAATCCTGTGCGCTTCTCATGGGGGCAACTACATGATTAATGTTGGGCCGGAACCTGATGGCACCATCCCGGAAAGTGATGCCCGCACCCTTTTGAAGGTGGGCCGCTGGCTTAAGGAAAACGGGGAGAGTATCTACGGCACCCGGGCTGGCGTCAGCAATAGAATTCCCACGCCGCTGGCCACTCCCTGGGGTGGAACGACCCTGGGCAAGAACCGGCTATATCTTCACCTTCTTTACTGGCACCGGCAGTTCAGCGTGCCTGACATCAAAGCAAAGGTTCGCCGCGCCTACTTTCTGAAAACCGGCCAGCCGGTGAAGTTCAAACAGGAAGGGTCCAGGGTTTTTTTCAGTGAGTTACCGGCAAGACCGCCGGACAAGGAAGCAACAGTTCTGGTAGTGAGCTGGTGAGCCGGGAGGCTGGCTGTTGCCGGCTGGTAGCAGAAAACACTATAATAGAGGAAAGAGGAAGTTGTGGTAGTGTCAAAAAAGGGAAGAAAGAAGAATGAAAAGAAAGGGAACAAACTGGCTCACTCAAGGTGCTTCGGCACAGACAAGTACTACGCCGAAATCGGTAGCTGGTGCGAACTCGCTCGCCATCTGGCGAGCTCAGACACCGCCGAGTAAGGTATTGCATCCCGGATGGACTTGTCCGGTCCGCTTACCGAGCGCGTGCGCTTTTCGTCTTGTCTTGTAGCTGTGC
>JAKPFT010000014.1 GCA_029551285.1 bacterium
AATTGCCCGGTCCGCTTACCGAACGCTGCCGCTTTTCGTCTTGTCTTGTAACTGTGCCTTCGCAATTCATTCGCCAGTTATTCCCTTCCTTTTTTGACACACTGGGGGGTAATGGCGGAGAGATAAGGACAGGCAGAACCAAAAAAGGAATAAAAGAGGAATGAAAAGAAAGGGAACAAACTGGCTCACTCAGAGTGCTCCGGCACAGACAAGGACTACGCCGAAATCGGTTGCTCGGTGAACTCATTCGCCAGGTGGCGAATTCAGACACCGCCGAGTAAGGTATTGCGTCCCGGATGGACTTATCCGGTCCGCTTACCGAACGCGTCCGCTTTTCGTCTTGTCTTGTATCTGTGCCTTCGCAAATCGTTCGCCAGCCGTCCCCTTCCTTTTTTGACAGTATGGGTGAGGAGGAAGCACAGGGAGATAAGGAATTTCAAAACCATTGACAGAATTAGAAAAGACTAAAAAACAACTTAGAGTCTTTCTTGAAAGAACCGACAGGAGAAAAAGGAGGTTTTATGTCCAGAAAAGTTGCCTGGGCAATGGTCATCGCTCTTGCAGTGGTCTTGCTTTTAGCCTTCGTCCAGTATGAATACAACCGGCTGGTCTCACTCAACCAGCGGGTGAAGGAAGCCTGGTCCCAGGTGGAAAATGTGCTTCAGCGCCGGAATGACCTCATCCCCAATTTAGTGGCTACGGTGAAGGGTTACGCCAAACACGAAAAAGACCTTTTTCTTCAGGTCACTGAAGCCCGCAGCAACCTGATGAAAGCAACCACGGTCAGGGAGAAAACTATAGCGGCCAACCAGTTAGGAACAGCCCTGGCCAGGTTGTTAGTGGTGGTGGAAAATTATCCCCAGTTGAAAGCCAGCGAAAACTTCCTGAGGTTACAGGATGAACTCGCCGGGACAGAAAACAGGATTGCGGTGGAACGGAAAAAATACAACGAAGCCGTGAACAACTACAACCGCATCGCTAAGAGTTTCCCCACCGTGCTTCTGGTGCGCCTCTTTGGCTTTGAACCAGAAAAACCATATTTTGAGGCGGCGCCTGGCAGCGAAAAGGTGCCTGAGGTAAAATTTGATTGAGGTGAAACAACATGTTAGAGAAAAAAATCCAGCCTGATTTCGTCTCTTTCCGCGACACAGTGCTTCGGAAAAAACAGTCTTTCCGGGTTCACTATGTGGAGTTATTTCTTGATGGCGAAGTCCAGAAGGCTGTGGCCAGAAGATTTAACCTGCCTGGAGAAATTGACAGCCCAGACCTGAACACCAAGATGTCAGCCAGACTGGCGATCCATCAATTCTTAGGGTATGACATGATTCGGGCTTATCCTTCAGGGTATGACTGGCCACTGAAGCGCACCCCGGCGCCGGATACTACTTCGGATGAAAAAAACAGGGGAGAACGTTACTGGCAGGATGAACACCGCGGTCCGATTTCCGACTGGAGCGATTTTGAAAAATACCCCTGGCCAGACCCGGAAAAAGCTGATTTTTCCGAATTTGACTGGTGCGAAAAAAATCTGCCTGAAGGAATGGCTTTCTACGCTCTCACCGCTCACATCTTAGAGTACGTTACCTGGCTTCTGGGTTACGAAGGGTTGTGTCTGGCTCTTTTTGACCAGCCGGACCTGGTGGACGCCGTCTTTGAAAAAGTCGGTGAAAACCAGGTTGCCCTGACCAGAAGACTGGCCAGCTACAACCGGCTGGGCGTCGTCTGGGGCAGTGATGACATGGGTTTCAAGGGCGGTTGCCTAATCAGTCCGAAAGTCCTGATAGAAAAAGCTCTGCCCTGGCACCGGAAGTGCGCGGAGATTGCTCATCAGTTCGGCAAGATGTACTTTCTCCATTCCTGTGGCAAACTGGATGACATCATGGAAGTCCTGATTGACCAGGTAAAAATTGACGCTAAACATTCCTGGGAAGATGCCATCATGCCTGTCACGGAAGGCAAGAAACGGTGGGGGCACCGCATTGGCATTTTGGGAGGGATTGATGTTAGCTTTCTCTGCCAGGCTACGGAAAAACAGGTTAGACAGCGGGTCCGGGAAACACTGAAGGTTTGTCTTCCCGGCGGTGGTTATTGCCTGGGCACAGGCAATTCGGTGGCCAATTACATTCCTCTGGAGAATTACCTGGCCATGCTTGATGAAGGCCGGCGGTATCTGCAGTGAAGGTTTTTTCCCCTGACTTGCCTTCCCCCTCTTGACCGGAAAGTCCCGGTGAAGGTATTACACAGAAGCATGAAACACCTGTTTTCCTCTCTGGAAAAAGCCCGCTCATTTCAGAGCCTGTTACGGTTGAGTGAGAACCCCGCGCCCGGGTGGTGTCTCGGCGCCAGCCCGCCAGCACTGGCTTTTCTGCTGGCCGGCCTCTTTCAGACGCTCCATCAACACCTGCTGGTGATTCTTCCGGAGGAACGAACTGCGGAACGTTTCTATCAGGATGCGGCGACTTTCCTGGACCAGGAGAAACTTCTTTTCTTCCCGCCCCTGGAAAATCATGGAAAAGCCCCTCAGCCGTTTTCCGAGGAAACAGCGGAACGAATGAGGGTTCTTCTGGCCTGGGCATCTTCAGAAAGCAACTTTTTCACAGTGAGCTGTCTTTCCGCCATTCTGCCCCTGGTGCCTTCTGTTAACAAAATTAAAGAGGCCAGACTGTGTCTTGCGCCAGCCAGCGCGGTTTCTCGTCAGGGACTGGTGGAAAAATTGCTCCGGTACGGTTACGAGGAAAAAGAACTGGTGGAGTTCCCTGGAGAATTTGCCCGCCGGGGCGGGATTATTGACCTGTTTCCCCCGGAGAGTTCCTTCCCGGTGAGATTAGAACTCTCCGGTGACCAGGTGGTCTCACTGCGCCGGTTTCAGGTAGCCAGCCAGATTTCCTTTGAAAAAATTCACCAAATTGTTCTCTATCCGCTCAGTGAACAGTACCTTTCCGGTGACGACCGCGTCCCCATTACTTCTTTCCTTGAAAGAGCGCTCGTTTTTCTGGTAGAAGCACACTCTCCCGCTATCAGGGAACTTCCGGCAACCGGAGACGACTTAAGCTGTGTCGCCAGCTCTCTTCTGCAGGAGCTGAAAAAGAGGGCCATCATCTGCCGGCGTGACTTCAGTGCAGAAGCCAGAGCCAGTTTCGTTCATTTCATCACCGCGGAGACCAGAGAAAGATTTCGCCTCACGGAACCTTTCCTCTGGGACCGTTACCCCGGAGAAAGACTGATAATTTTCTCCAACAATGTCTCCCAGGAAAAACGGCTCCAGCAGATTTTAGCCGAGAAAAAAATTTCCGTGGAACTGACCGAGTTTGCCCGGGGAAGCCTTTCCCGCGGCTTTTCCCTTCCGGAAATAAACCTGACCTTTCTCAGTAACGACGAACTCTTCGCCCGTTATCAGAGCCGGCACGTCAGGCTGCGACAGATAGAAAGTCTTCCGGTGAGCACCTGGGAAGAACTCAAAGTCGGTGACTACGTCGTCCATTACAATGAAGGCATCGGCCGCTTCCTGGGACTTCAGGAGATAACCGCCGGACAGCAAAAAAGCGAATACATTGTGATTGAATACGCGGGCGGGGACAAACTTTACGTGCCCATCAGCCAGATTGGTTTTATCCACCGCTATGTTGGCAGTCGCCAGCCAGAACTTTCCAGACTGGGCAGCCGCGGCTGGGCGCAAACGAAAAAGAAGGTTGAGTCAGCTATCCGTGACCTGGCCGCAGAACTTTACTCCCTGTACTTAGAAAGACGCCGAGAAAAAGGTATTGTTTTCCCACCCGACGACGAATGGCAACAGGCTTTTGAAGACAGTTTTCTCTTTGAAGAAACGGCTGACCAGCGGCAGACAATTGCTGAGGTAAAAAAGGACATGATGTCGGCCCGCATCATGGACCGCCTGGTCTGTGGTGATTCTGGCTACGGAAAAACCGAGGTCGCCATGCGGGCTGCTTTCAAAGCGGTGATGTCCGGCCGTCAGGTGGCGGTGCTGGTACCGACAACGGTCCTGGCCCTGCAGCATTATCTCACCTTCAAGGAAAGACTGGCTGACTTTCCAGTCCAGGTCGCCATGCTTTCCCGTTTAGTACCAGAGGCCGAGCAGCAGACAATTCTGAAAAAGCTCAGAGCCGGCCAGATAGATATCCTCATCGGCACCCACCGGCTGCTCAGCCCGGACATCCAGTTTCGTTCTCTGGGATTGCTGGTCGTTGATGAAGAACAGCGCTTCGGCGTCACCCACAAAGAACGCATCAAGTCCCTTTTCCGAAGGATTGATGTTTTAACCCTGAGCGCCACACCCATCCCCCGGACCCTTTACCTTTCTCTCTCCGGTGTCAGAGATATCAGTCTCATAGAGACCCCGCCTCTGGGCAGACTGGCGGTGAGCACTTATGTCGGCCGGAGGAACGACCGTCTGATCGCCCAGGCTATCAGACACGAACTGGAACGAGGCGGTCAGGTCTTTTATCTTCACAATTTCGTTTTTGACATTGAATCTGTGGCGGAAAAAGTCAGAAAACTCGTGCCCGAAGCTTCCGTAGCGGTAGCCCACGGACAGATGCCAGGGAAAACCCTGGAAGCTGTTATGGAACGATTCGCCTCCGGAGAGGTTGATGTGCTGGTGGCGACCACCATTGTAGAAAACGGTGTGGATATTCCCCGGGCCAATACCCTGATTGTGGACCAGGCCCATCGCTTCGGGCTGGCTGACCTGTACCAGTTAAGAGGTCGGGTCGGCCGCTACAAGTGGCGGGCCTACGCCTATTTCCTTGTCCCGGAAAATATTCCGCTGAGTTCCGAGGCTCAGGCCCGGCTGAAAACACTTCAGGAACTGAACCGGCCAGGAAGCGGTTTCCAGGTAGCCCTGAGAGATTTAGAAATCAGAGGGGCCGGCAATGTTCTCGGTTACCAGCAGCATGGTTTCATCCAGCAGGTCGGGTTTCATCTCTACTGCGAATTCTGGAAAAACATCTCCCGGCAGTTGCGCGGCCAAGAACCGGAAGAGCCACGGGAAGTCTCTTTCCACGGGCAATTTCCTGCAGAGTATATCCCCTCTCCGCGATTGCGTTTCTGGGCTTATCGTCGTCTGGCCAGCCTTAAACCGGAAGAAGTTCCGAAGTTTCTTCAGGAACTGGCAGACCGTTTTGGCCCGGTCCCGGAAGAGGTGAAACGACTGGTAGCCGGCTCTGAAAGGTGAGCCCTACCTGTTCGGTTCTAAAAAACGAGGAAAAATCGGAAGCCTTTCCGGGAAGACCACTTTCACCGCGCAAGACTTACGGTCCCGAAGGAGCAGCCTCAGGTTTGACAATCACCGTGCGGGCGTTTTGCTGAGCAAGATACTTCTGACAGAAGGTCTGGATATCTTTCGGCTGGACTTTCTGAATAAGACTTTCCAGCTTTTCCTCAAAATCAATGCCAAGACCATAGAGAACGGACAGCCCGCTTTCTCTGGCTTTGTCGGAAATGGTTTCCCGTGCCCGCATCCGGTTGCCCATGACCTTCCTCTTCAACCGGACAAGTTCTTCCCCGCTAATTTCCTGACGAGAAAGGCCTTCTGCCTCTTCCTTGATAATTTCCAGCACCCGGCTAACTTTCTCCGGATGACACTGCGCGTAGAAAAACATCAGTCCGGGCTGCAAACCAAGGAAATAACTGAATCCGCAGGCGTAGACCAAAGGTTCTCGCTCCCGCAACCTCTGGAAAAGCGCCCCATCCTGGTCGTTAAAATACTCGGCTATGATTTCCAGACAACTGCGTTCCAGGCTGGCCACCGAAAGCCCGGGATAACCGATCATCACCGCGGCTTCCTTCCGCGGAACAGTAACTGTTCTGGTGGCTGGCCTTACCTCAGGAACAAACTCCGGAACCTCCCTTAGAGAGGCTGATGGCAGATGGGAGAAAAGACGGCTGGCCTGGCTGACAACTCTTTCCGGGTTAATCGCACCAAAAACCGTAAGGACAAGGTTGTTACCTCCGGAAAACTGCCGGTATGTTTTCAGAAGGTCATCCCGGGTGATAGCCGTCACACTTTCTCTGGTGCCATCCGGTCTCAAGCCATAGGGATGCTGGCCAAAAATCTCCTGTCGTAAAAGGTCGCCGGCCACCGTCATGGCGTTTTCTTCTCGCGCCGTGAGACTGGCCAGCACCTGCTTTCTCACCCTTTCCAGTTCTTCTTCCGGAAAGGCAGGCTGCTGGATAATCTGGGCCATCAGTTCCAGGGCCGTTGACCAGTGTTCGGCCGCAACAGAAAGGGTAACTCCAAAACTATTGTTTCCGGCATAGGCAGTAAGTTCGCCGCTCCAGCTGGCCACCAGTTCCGCGATTGTACGACTGTTATACCTTCTGGTACCACAGGTCAGAAGGTTAGCCAGAATGGGAAAGAGACCGGAAGTTTCCTTCTTTTCCCAGAGTTGTCCCCCCTTAAAGAAAGCCGATATGGTAACGATAGGCAGCCGCTCATCCTGATAAAGAAGCAGGGGTAGGCCGGACGCCAATTTTTCCTGCTGGACCCGGGTTGCCCGGGAAGACCTTCCCGGTTCGGTTGTCTTATCAGTTGCTTGCCCGGCTTTCTCTCCAGTCAAGGTGATTATCGTCAATCTTTCTGGCCGCAGATAGGTTTTCGCTATCCGGCGCAGGTCAGAAAGACCTGTTTTCTCCAGTCTTTGCAAATACTCTTCTGAGTATAACGGGTTTCCGGTAAGCCAGTAGTTCTGGGCCAGTTCAGCGGCGCGGTTGTCCACCGTCTGCAGAGAAAAAAGGAGTTCGTGTCTCAACTGGTTAACAGCCTGGCTCAATTCTTTTCTCGTACAGCCGTGGCTGAGTTTATCCATCTCCTCCACAATAATTTTTTCACAGACAGGCAACTGTTCTGGTCGGCAGACGCATCTGACCACAAACAATCCTGGCTGAGCCGGCGTATAGGCGAAAGCGGAAACAGAAGAAGCCAGCCCTTTTTCAATCAATCTCCGGTAAAGCCGGGAATTTCTGCCCTGGCCGAGCACAATGGCCAGAAGGTCAAGCCCGACACTGTCAGGATGAGCCAGGCATGTAATCTGGGCTGCCAGATGAAGATAGGCCAGTTCTGTAGGAAATTTGATAGTTTTCCGGCGAAGACTCACCGGCAATGGCTCTGCGGGTAAGGCGACCTCCCCGGGTTTCCCCGGAGAAACTCCGGAGAGAAATTGCTCACATACCAGGACTACTTCTTCCACCTTAACTTCTCCGGCGACACTCAGGATGGAGCGGGCCGGGACATAGGTTTGCCGATGGTAAGCACAAAGGTCCTGATAGGTAAGATTTTTAAGAAGTTGAGGCCAGCCACCGATGGGAAACCGGTAGGGGTGCACCAGAAAGGCTGTTTCCCAGAGCGCTCTGGAGGCTGTGGCGTCCGGCTCATCATCCTGTCTTGCGATTTCCCGAAGCACGACTTCCCGCTCCTTCAGAAAATCGTCTTCGGTGAAGCCTGGCTGGTAGACTGCCTGCAAAAGAACCGGCAGCACATGTTTCCATTCTGACCGCGGCACAGTGACGGTGAAGTAAGTAAAGTCCCGGGAAGTATAAGCGTTGGAAGTCCCGCCAGCCCTGCCGACCACGCTGGCCAGTGCTTTTTCACCCTCGCCCTTGAAGATAAGGTGTTCTAACAGATGGGTGATACCGGCGCCCAGAAATTCTTTTTCACTGGCCGACCCGGATTTAACCAGCAGGCCAAGATTTACCAGTTCCGCACCGGAAACATTTTCCGCGAGAACGACAAAACCGCCGGACAGCTCCTCCTGAAAAACTTCCCTCTGCGGCATAGAAACAGCCTCCAGGTGAAAAACTGCCAGGCACAAAAACAGGCCGGCCGCAAGTTTTAACTGTCTTACCACCCTCTTCATCATGCCTTCCACGCAGCCTCAGTTACATTCTGCCACCAGGGGCCCGGCCAGTTCCTTCAGGAAGAAAAGACGGCCCGGCAGGGTAGGCATGAAACTGCTCGGGATCCAGATGGATGGTCCGTAGCGCAACGTCACCCACAGACTCAAACCCTGCCACATCATGCCCCGATCCAGAGAACCATCAGCGCCGCCGATTATTCTGTCGGCCTTAAGAAAAATTCCGGGGCCAATGGTATTGGCATAGCAGGGTACCAGAGTGGTCCGGCTCTTGAAACTGGTAATAGCGTTTTGTTCAATCGTCAGGGGGTGAAGTTTGGCCCCCAGCCGATGGGTCTGTTTTTTCCAGGCAGCCACGCTGGAAAATTCAGCGGCAAAGTGAGGTTCCCAGAAAGCAATGTGGCAGACCCGACCAATCCCGAAGATGACTACCATCCTGGCGCCTTTCTTTTTCAAAGCAGAGATTTTTTCCGGATAAAACGGCAGCATTTTTCTGGTCGCAAAATGTCTCTGCTCCACCGGCACGGTTAACTCTCCCAGGGGTCCGTAGAAAGCATTCTCCATAGCATTCTGGAAAGCGCCGGGATTGTCCGCAGGAAGAGTATTGCCCTGGGCGTCGCTCCACTCGTCCATGTTGAAACCATAGACGTGCCGGCAGTCCACGCGCCACTCACGCAGGAAATACACTGCCCACTGGTACATGCCCATGGGACCAACCGGCAGAATAAGAATGAGTTTTTGTTTTTTCTCCCTGGCCGCACAGATTTCCATGGCAATCTCATGCCCCATCTTCACATTAAACTCTGACAGGTCACGGCAGGCCACCGGCTCAAAGGCCCGGTGCCACCACTCCTGGCGTTCCGCAATCTTCTCCGGTGGTAAACTGCAGCAACGGTCAATCTTCTCCAGGTCCCAGCCAGCCGGGAAAAAGTTTTCCAGAAGCGACCCTTTTAGCGTACTCAGAAGATTCATCCTTCCTCCCTCGTTTTATCTACTCTGCCGTTTTCTCTGTAGTTTTTTTCCGGGATGAACAGGCGCACCGGTTATTTCTCCTGGACTTGAACTTGCACAGACACAGATGATTGAAACCGTTTTCCCGACGGTAACTTACTTTATCCAGCATCTTTTCAATGAGATGGGGGCCCATCCCGCCCAGCCGACGGTTTTCTTCAAGCACTTCCTTTTCTTCGGTACAGGGCAGGAGAGGATTGAAAGGGATTCCCTTGTCAGAAACAAAAATGGTGACGGCTTCCGGCTCGTCCTGCCAGGTAAGGTAAAGCGCGTGCTGGCCTCCCAGCGGCCGGGCGTGGGCAATGATATTACAGCAGATCTCATCTATCGCCAGCATTACTTCCCAGGTTTTTTTGAAGCTGAGATGGGACTGGTGGGACCGGGACTGCACAAAGTCAGAAATTTTCTCCAGACTGGAGAAGGTTGCCGGCAGCAGAATTTCGTTTTTAGAAACCGTCCGTTCCCGGTTCATGTTCCTTTTTAGTGTGACTGTAATTCCAAGAAACGTCCGGCTACCTTAACGCCGATTAGCTATAAGTATATGTTACATCATGGGGCGAAGAAGAGCAACGCTTTCTTCTCAACGCTTCCCGATAGAGGGCTTCTATCTTCTCCACCATTTTCTCCACAGGAAACAGTTCTTCAATCAGACGCCGGCCGGCCTGACCCATGGCTTCAGCCGCCTGCGGGTTTTTCAGAAGGTGAAGAAGACGTGCAACCAGAGTGTTGTTGTCCCTGGCAGGAACAAGATAGCCGGTCTGACCGTCCTTAACCAGTTCCCTGGCTCCGTCAACATCAAAAGCCACTACCGGTTTTCCACCGGCCAGTCCCTGCGCTACGGCCCTGGGCAAACCTTCCCGCAGACTGGTATGAGCCACAATGTCCATCGCGGCCACATACTCCGGTATTTCTTCGGGAGGCACCAGTCCGGCAAAGATGACCCTATCCCGAATTTTATGGGCCGCGGCCAGAGTCTGAAGTTTCCTTCTCAGAATGCCTTCGCCCACCAGAAGCAACTTCGTTTCCGGAAAAATCTGAACGACTTCTGCAAAAGCCTTCAGGAGATACTCCTGACCCTTCAGAGGAAAAAGCCGGCCAATCATACCGATAACCCGTTCGTTTTCTCTGATACCCAGTCGTTGTCTGAGCGCGAGCCGGCGTCCTCTATCCTTCTGGTAGGGAAGCAGGTCAAATCCGCTATAAATCACCCGATACCGGGATGGCCGGCCAATACCGGCTTTCAGATAAGTCTCTTTCATCACTTCTCCAACACAGATAAAGTAGTCGGTAAAATAACCGGCTATTTTTTCCGCGAGAGTGTAAAGCCATCGCAACAACCGGGGTTGATAGGGGTAAAAAGATGGACCGTGGACAGTGTGAATCACCACCGCACCAGGAACTGCCATCGCTGCCGCCAGACGACCAAGAATTCCGGCCTTGGCACTGTGGGTATGAACAATCTCGTAACGACCTCTGCCCAGGAGAAAAGCGAGTTTCCGCAGGGCCAGCAGGTCAGCCACCGGATTGACATTGCGCACCAGATGCTTAACTCTGATCAGAGAAACTTTGCTCTGGACGGTCACCCTTTCCTCCAGAGACCCTTCCGGACCGGTGGTTGGCCCGCTGAACAGAACTACCTGGTGGCCCTTTCGGGCCAACCCCTCCACGGTAAAGATAGTGTTTTCCTGAGCCCCGCCGACAATAAGTCTGGTAATGATGTGGGCGATCTTCATATTTCGCCGATACTGGTTTCCGGGGCGCCGGGAACCTTGATGAAATGTCTCACTCCTCTGGTATCAAATTCCATCCGGTTAATGTCAAAATCATCAGGCAAAATTCTGATGTGAGCGATGTTGTCCCTCGGTATCATCAACACCCTGGCCTGTTCATCGGCCATGGGAGAATGCACATCTCCTTTCACCACGATAATGCCCTTGCCCTCCACGGTAATCCAGTCGCCAGTAAAATCAAGCACTCTGCCAATGAAGACCCAGAGACGCTGCTCGGCATAATACCTGCGAAAACGAATCTTGACCATTTTCCCCTTCAACATGCTGGCTCCTTTTTGTTAGTATGTTGCCTTTCATTGTAAAATTTACCGCTGGAAGCGGTCAATAAAACTAAGGGAAAACTAAGGGTGGCTGATGACGCTTACTTTTTTTGGTGCCTGCGGCAACGTTACCGGTTCGCGCTTCCTGCTGGAAGGCAAAAACGGCCGGTTACTGGTTGACAGCGGCCTCTACCAGGAAAGAGAATTCCTGAGCCGCAACTGGGAAACATTGCCAGAAAGGCCAGAAGACTTAACGGCCGTGATTCTTACCCACGCTCACCTGGACCACTGTGGATACCTGCCCTGTCTGGTGAAGGCTGGTTTCCGCGGCCGAATATTCTGTACACCAGCCACGGCCGAGATTGCCCGGATTGTGCTCCTTGATGCGGCCAGAGTTCAGGAAGAAGATGCTATCTTCAAGAGAAAAAGACATCAGAAGGAGGGTCGCCTTCCACCCTATCCGGAAGTGCCTCTTTACACGGAACAGGACGCAGAGGCAGTTTTTCCACTGCTCACGCCAGTGGAGTATCAGGAAGAATTCTTCCCTTTTCCGGGGATATCTGTTCGTCTTTATGACGCCGGCCATATCCTGGGCGCGGCAACCGTGAAAATCAGTTATCGGGAAGGAGGAAAACAGAAAGAAATAGTTTTCTCCGGAGATATCGGCCGGCAGGAGCAGCCTTTGCTTTGCCCACCTGAAGTTCCCGGAGAGGCTGACTTCCTTCTTCTGGAGTCAACCTACGGTGACAGACTTCACCAGCCGTGGCCGGTTAGCGTGGAGAAACTGAAAAAGATTGTTGTTGAGACCGCCCGGCTCGGGGGCAAGGTGGTAATTCCCTCTTTCGCGGTGGAAAGGGCTCAGGAAGTAGTCTACCATCTTAAGAGACTGTTTCAGGCCGGTACGCTGCCACCACTACCGGTCTATGTTGACAGTCCGATGGCAATTAATGTCACCGAGATCTTTGAAAAATTTCCTGATCTTTTCTGTGGCGCTATTCGCGACGGTTTGCGCCAGAACGAGGCTATCTTTGACTTCCCTTTTCTGAAACTGGCCAGAACCGTGGCCGAGTCAAAAGAAATCAATGATATCACCGGTCCAGCCATTATTATCGCTGGTTCCGGTATGTGTACCGGTGGCCGGATTAAACATCACCTGGTCCACACCATCAGCCAGCCGGAAAACACCATCCTTTTTGTGGGCTATCAGGCCAGAGGTACCCTCGGCCGGGAAATCTTAGAAAGACCTTCAGCAGTCCGCATCCACGGCCAGACCCACCAGGTCCGGGCCAGGATTGAGAAAATCAACGGTTTTTCCGCCCACGCTGACCGGGCGGACCTGCGGCACTGGGTGGATTCGTTTTTTAGGAAACCGGAAAGAATTTTTGTTATTCACGGGGAAGATGCTGCCCGGGCAGGTCTGACCGCTGCTTTACAAGGCCTGGCAGCTGTCACCCTGCCTGAGTATCGGGACGTGTTTCAGATTTAGAATTCAGCCACCATCGTCGCCAGAATTTCAGAACCCGGGGAGAAGCCGCTGCCGGGTTGTGAGGGTCTTACTTCAGTTTCTTGATTCCCTGGCCAACTAAGAAGAAATCTTCCAGACTGAAATCAGCGGCAAGCAGCCAGGCCAACCAAAAAATCAGAAGGGATGGCTTTTCTGCCCGGAGCTCAAAATACCAGTTGATAGATGGTCTTGGCAATCAGAGCCACAGCAATGGAAAGCATACCAATTAAACCCATACCACAGGCGTATCCAGCCATTAAGATCGGGGTGTATTTTTTCCAGTTGGGACCAACCTTCCTGGAAAAATAGAACCGCCCCAGCAGCGCTCCGGCAAACATGGGGATGCTGTAATGCGGCATCTGGCCCACCCCGCCGACAAGCCCGTAAAACATGGCTATCGGCCACCGGAAAAGCACGCTCAATCCATAGATGGCCGCGTAAACGGCTCCTGAGGAAAGAATATATTTCAGTTTAATCGCTTTTATCATCCAGGGGGTGCCAGCCTCCGGCAGGGTTGAGGTAGCCCAAAGACACTGAAACATGGCGCTCATCGGCCACATTTTTTGAACAAAAGGATAAGCGGAGGAGGGAATGGGGTTCATCCGCCAGATGATAGACCAGAAAAGAAAACTGCAGAACAGCATAATGACCAGTGAAGCAAATTCTGATTTATACCAGGAAGTAAACCTGGTCCGGGTAAGTTCCAGCTGTTTAAACCCCTGGGCAGTTCCGCCGTGGTTGAAGTAGGGTACCGGGGCAAACCAGATATCTGCTCCTTTGTACCCGCTCAGGATAAAAGCAGCTTCTCTAACGTAGGGGAAGGAAATCCCTGTAGCCACGCCGGTAATCCCGAACATCCGGGCCGAAGTGTAAGATAAAAAAGGAGTGAGAATGAACCCGAAAAAGATGAAGAGACCAACAGGAAAAGCAGGCACGAGGATGTGGCAGATGACCACATAGACCAGGGTGGAGAGAAACCACAGCGCCATGGCTACCGGAAGGGGATAATCACCCCGGTCGGCCGGCACACTGAGTTTTGTCGCTTCTCTCTTCTGGCCTGACCTGAAAGCCACCACCATTTTCCAGATTCCGATGATGGCGACCACGATGCCCCCGGCGATGGTAGCGTTGATCCAGAAGTTCATGGTGGTAACGACATTGGTAGGAATGGCCGTCATCCCTGGTTGCCAGTCAGTCACCACTCCGAATTTGTGCAAGATTGGGTCCCCGAAGGTTCGCCCCAGCACCGAACCGATAAAAGTGCCCACCACCACCCAGAAGGGCAGGACAAAACCAGCAAAGAGAGTGCCCAGGTCAGTCACAAAGCCAAGCATCGCGGAAGGCAGGACCGTACCGATCTGGGCCGTAAAATCCACCCAGGGAATAGGCAATAACTGTAACGGTGTGGTCATCAGAAGGCCGGTGATGGTAGGGATAACTACATAAAAAGCGCCAAAAATGACTCCGATCATGGCGGCAATGGAGAAGATGCGCCAGCGCCAGGTTTCCTGTTTTCCGCTGACCTCAGCCAGGGCTGTCGCCCCTTCGGAAGCCACCGGCGCCATGGGAAAGGGTAACTTCTCATAGTCGCTGGTAATGCGGAAGAGCACATAACCCAGACTCAGATGGTTTATCCGAAAGAGGACATTGTGAACAATCAGGAGAAGAATCGGTACTACCCAGGCTCTGGCCAGAAAGGTTCGGCGGACCAGGGCGTCTGAGCCAGCCGGTGGCACCGCCCAGGAAGGAATATGCTCCAGCAGACCGAATGATTTGGCGTAGGGAGATTGAACAAGATACTGCTTCCAGATGAGGTCACTGAAGGCACCGCCCTGAAGGGTTAGCCCGGCTGCGCCCAGAACAAGTCCGGCGCTGACCAGAGAGCCGGCCAGGATATACACTATGTAAACCTCCTGTCGTTTCAATTGCACAAATGACCTTTTGGCAATCTCCACCAGCAGAATTACCGTTACCCACTGGGCCGCTCCTCCCAATCCACCGCCGGTAATCAGGGCCAGGTAGATTGAACCGGGCAGCATGATAAAACCGATAAACAGAGCTGCCAGAATTGTCTTAAAGTTGAATCCGTCCACAAACGGTTCCTGGACGCCAGGTTCAAATTCAACTTCCCGGCTAATTTCTTCTGCCATGTTCTTTCCTTTTTAGAAATTCCCCTTTTTGCGCAATCTCAAGTCCTGGCCAGAGCCAGTCGGCCTTGTTGCTCGTATTGCTTTTTCACATCCGGGCTGACAGTTCTCCAGATTAAAAACTGCTTCCGGATACCATCCAGGAAACGCCGGTTCAGCCTCTTCCAGTCCGTCGATTCACCGCTAAGGCGACCAATGGCCAGGTTAATGGTGTAGAAGTTATACTGCCCCAGCGGCTTCATCTCCACCGTCAATCTCTGGCTGACACCCAGATCAAACGGGGCCAGCCAGATATCAGTAGTGATGGTGTAAATCTTCTTTCCACCTGCTCCTTCCGCAGCCTTTAAGGAGGCTCCGCTGGTGTAAAAATTTCCCAGAGAAACATCCTGGTAGGAATTGAAATATTCGGAAAGGAAGGTGGCCAGCCCCAGTACTTCAATCTCGCTGACCGTGAACGGAAATTCAAACTGCCACTGGTCCCCCCTGGGTTCTGGCAGCACCCACCTTCGGGTGACATCAGGCACCGCCATTCTGGAAGCCTTCCGGGCCGGGTAAATGGTGGAAAGAAGAACCGTAATTACAATAATCACCGTGGCCATCACCGCAGAAAGGGAGGAGTAGTTCAAAACCAGCCCCTGCAAGAGGCCAGTAACCATCAAAACCCTGGCCACCACCTGACCTAACAGATAACCAGCCACAGCCCCCAAGACTGCATACACCAGCGACTCGGCCAGAAAGAGTGAAGCAATGTGGACCGGAGCCAGCCCGACTGCACTATAAGTGCCAATTTCTTTAAGCCGTTCATAAACAGAACCAAGCATGGTGTTGAGCACAATGAGAGCCGCTATGAGGACAGGAATTATCAGGTTGCCAATTCCGGAAAAGGAGGTCAGTCCCATGCTGCTGTAAACATAGGTCTTATTCTCTATGCCAGCAAAAAGAATTACCGCCAGTTTGGAAATGAAATCCTCCACCAGAGTTTTTACATCAGTACCCTCCCGGAAACGAACGGCTACAGCGTGTAATGTCCCGCCCATCTCCATCAGAGTCTGGTAAGGCAGAATTACAATATTATCCGCTTCGGTATGCACGAAACTTTGAAGTTTGACTTCCCCGGAATAAACCTGGGCCGTTCGCTCCATCTTCATCTTGCTGATTTCCTTCTCCGGCATGGAAGAAAAATCCACCGGTGTAATCCGTTCCTCATCCAGGTCTTTCATGGCATTGAGTTTCTTTTCGTCAATCACGCCTTTCACCAGCAGTTCCCGACCATAAACTCTTATCCGGGAGTGCCCCACCTCGGCCGGACCGATACCCAGCGCCTTAGCCATTGTCGCCGGTAGCAAACACACATCCAGTTCTCCGGGTTCAAACCAGGCCCCGGAAGTTAAACAGGCATCCAGGCCGGACACCTCTTTCTCCTCCAATACCACACCCAGCAGGCCACTGGCCAGAACTGATTTTTCTCCATGGTGAACATCAATCGCAGTGCGATTACCCAGTTCCCGCAAAACAAACCAGGCGCGGGGAGCGATAATGCCTGTTTCCGAAAACTCGCTGCGCACATAATCCAGCGCCACCTCCTGCAGCGGGGACCAGGCACGGTCGCGCAGAAGAATGCCACGGTAAGCAGGCGGATTGGACCTCTGGAGACGGTTGAAATGAAGGTATGACTTAATTGAGGTGAAGGAAAGGACGGTGAAGGTCAAAAGGATGAGGGTAATGGAGGTAAGAACAGTGCGCATCTTCCTTCTCTTCATGTTCGCCACGCCCAGAGAAAAAGCGGTACCGGCAGCAGTAACCCGGCCAACGTCTGTCTGATAAATCCCCGTAGCTTCTCTTTTCATCCGCTGCATCTGTTCTTCAAACTTGGAGGCGACGATAGACAGAACGATGAAGGAAAGAGCCAGAACGATGAAGGAAAGAAGAATAACCTCCGGAGCATTGGTCAGTTTAAAAGCCGGGTGAACCATCCGCATAATCCAGTAAATCACCAGAAAAATGCCGAAGACGCCGGCGATGCGTTGCTCAATCCTGGAAAAGCCGAAAAAGAGACGTTCCCCGAAATAGGCAAAAGGCAAAAGAAGCATGAAATAAAAGATGATACCCTTGACCACATCGTTGGCCGTGCTTTTGACATCAGGGTAAGCCCTGGCCTCTATAGCCTGACTCTGCCGGGAAAATTTCAAAAAACCGAACCAGTCCAGTTGCTCCCGGGCTTCGTCGGCCTTCTTCAGAAGTAACTTCGCTTTCTCCTGCAATTGCTTAAGCCGCTCGTTGCGAATGCCAAACTGTTCAAAGTTATTAGTGCGGAAGGTATCCAGAATAATCATATCCCGGGCGGCCTGGTAGGGAGTGTCCAGAATCACCGGTGTTTCCTCAGGAAGAAAACCATAGCCTTCAGCCTGCTCCTTTCGCTTCGCTGGTTCCTGGGCATTAAGCAGGAGCAGCCGTTTACCCAGTGGCCCTGATTCACCGGTAATCTTGATTCTGGTGCCTGGTTTGGCAAAAACCACTCCGGCAATTTCGGCATAAGAAGACCAGGTCCAGGGGATGTACTCCGGATACTGCAGGTAATAACCATAAGCATCCGGTAAACTGTTGGAGGTATCAAAAACGTCAATCTTGCTTAACTGGGACAGATACTGCGGGTCAACCAGGGAAAAAATGTCCACCGGCTGGCAATCAAAGAGCACAATCATCCACTTCTTTTCCTTATAGTCCATCTTCAAACTGATGGGATACTGCTGGTGACCATTGACCCCCATATCAGGAGCCATGGTGATCCGGCCGGTTTCAGCATCAAGTTTAAATCCCTGAAGCCAGACATTGGCATTTCGGGGAAGGTTGGTAAAAGTGGCTGTCCCTGAGGCATCGGTCATCAAAAGAGGTGGCCTCACCCCCATCCAGACCTGCCATCCGCGAATGTTATCGTAGAGACGGGGCAACGCCAGGGCCCCGGAAACAGGCTGGTCCGGCACAAAACTTTTCCTCGGGTCAAAAGTGGTCAGCCTGGCCACCAGGCTGTACATGTTATCCTTCAACTCCAGTTTCGTATCAGGCATGAGGTCAGGGTCGCTGAGAGCCCGGTCAAGAATCTGAATCAGCAGAGCCGTCTGGCGTTCAATGTTGGTCCTGTTGACATTTTCAATGGTGTCCGCGGGTGTATCCAGACGCCAGCGACCATCATTAACTGTTAAGAACGTAACCGCTGGAATCCCGGCTAACACCGGCACTTCCCCATCAGTGAGTAAAATATCCGGGAGGAATGTCTGCCAGAGAATTCCTTTTTCCGGACTGATACCATTGGCCAGGCTATTCTCCGGCGGTAACCCCAGTCGGGTTGAGGCCTGAACCGCATATTCCATAAACTTCTTACCCAGTGGCGCAAAAAACCGCTGATAACTGAATTCGTAGGAATTGTGCCAGATACCCAGCTGGTCTGAACCGCTGGATAAATCCAGGCCAATGAGCAGTTGCGGTTTTAACTTTTGATTTTTGGCAATTTTGCTCTTAAAAGGTTCGCTGGTGCGCAGATGGGCCTGGACAAAAGCGTCCATACCTGCGGCATACTGAAAATGGCTGGAGGTCGCCAGAAACATCACGGTGCGACCAGGCCGGAACTGGGTTAAATGCTCAAGTATCGTCAGCAGCGCGGCCAGGCCACAACTGCTATCGGCTCCAGGAGCCAGTGCCGGCACCACACTGATACTATCGTAATAGGCATGGAGAATAATCAGCTCATCCTTCAGTTTAGGGTCACGGCCTGGCAGCAGACCAACAATGTTCTCATCCCTCACCTGTTGCCAGGACATACGGCCCAAAAGCCTTACTGTGGCGCCGCTGCTGGCCAGAGCAGATATTTCCCGGGCTGCCTGACCGGTAGCGTAAAAGCGCGGAGTGGAAACAGGTATGGATAGGAATTTGCGTTCAGCTTCCACGCGGCTCATCCGGTCTGATTCCAGGAAGATAATCGCCCTGGCCCCTAACATGGCTGCGTCCAGCCAGCGACTGCCGCAAGAAAAGTCAAAAACAGCGATGCTACCGCGGAGGTTTTTCCCGCTAAACGCGTGTAAATCACCCTGCCCGCCGTAAATCAAAGGACCACTAATCCCCTCCGGTGGCACAGTGGAAGTTCTCACCAGGTTCGGCCAGACGCAGTAAAGTGGTACTTTTCTGCTCCCGGCTTCCAGGGAGGCTCCTTCGTCCACAGGAACCACTGTGGTAAAGGACTCACGATGAACCTGGATTAGCCCTGCCTTCCGGAAGGACTCTTCAATGAAATCGGCTGCGGCCCGGTGTCCGGCTGTTCCCGGCAGGCGTGAAGGAAAAGAAGAAAGGGTACTGATGAAACTGGCTACATTCTGGGAAAAGGCTGGTGGAACAAATGAGAGAAGGCAAAAAACAAAAAGGGCCGCTTTACCTTTTTTCATTGCCCAGCTCCTTAAGTTTCTGCCAGGTTTTTTTCGAGCCTGGGTTATGGTTAATTTCCTCAACGAATTGTTTCCTGGCTTCTTCCCGGCGGCCCTGGGCTTCAAAGATACAGCCCCTGAGGTAATAGGCTTCCGGGAAGTATGGATTTTTCTCCACCAGGGCGTTTAACAATCCCAGCGCGCTTTCATGACGACGTTCACTGTAATCAAGAAGCGCCAGGTTAAATATCAAGTTAGCACAATGGGGAAACTTCGTCAATCCTTTCTCCAGCCATTTTCTCGCCTGCTCTTTGTTGCCCAGACAGAGGTAACAGACACTTATTTTTTCGTATAAATCCTCGCTTGGTCTTACGGCCGCCAGCCACTCCCAGGAAGCGGCCGCTGCCTGAAGATTCCCTTCAGCGAAGAATTTTTCTGCTTCTTTTTCCTGGCCTGGCCGGCTGCTGGTAAACATAACCACTGATGGTATCAGTGCCGCGGCTACCAGCAGCGTCAGGATTTTGATATCAGTGCTCATGACCGGCAAGACGATGCAGTCGCTTCAGCCTTCTGAAAAGAATAACCACCAGCAGGATTAGACTGACCAGCATGGCTATTCGGCTGAAGATGGTTTCCCGGCGTAAGACCGCCGGCCAGAGAACAATGATGGAAACGATAACCACTGCGTCTTCCCAAAGAGGCGTTTTCTCGGCTGGAAACTTGGCGGATTCTGACCCGGATAAAGATGGCTTTGACATCTGCTGGTGCTGGTTCATTCCAGTTAACACCTTTGGTACCAAACAGAAGTTTAATGCCGGGAGGGGGACTTGAACCCCCACGGCCGAAGCCATACGCCCCTCAAACGTACGTGTCTGCCTGTTCCACCATCCCGGCTTCTCCTGAATTCGGTATTATATTACACTTTCAGGATTGCTCAGGTAAAGTTCGGCACAGACCTTAGCCAGTTTTCTCACTCTGGCAATAAAACGAACGCGCTCACTGACGCTGATCGCTTTCCTGGCATCTAACCAGTTGAAGAGGTGGGAAAGTTTCAGGACATAGTCGTAAGCAGGAAAAACCAACCCGGCTTTGAGGATGCGTTCCGCCTCTTCTTCAAACCGGTCAAAGGTTTCAAAAAGAAAGGGGATTTCCGCCAGTTCAAAGGCATACTGAGAATATTCCTTCTCTTTCTTCTTGTGAATTTGTCCGAAGGTGACATCCCGGCTCCAGGCCAGTTCAAAAACACTTCTTTTCCCCTGAAGAAAGTTGGCAATCCGGTCCAGTCCGTAGGTTATTTCGCAGGCGACCGGTGACAGGTCAAAGCCACCTGCCTGTTGCATGTAAGTGAACTGAGTAATTTCCAGTCCGTCCAGCCACACTTCCCAGCCCACGCCCCAGGCCCCCAGAGTGGGTGCTTCCCAGTTGTCTTCAATAAAACGGATATCGTGTTCAGCTGTCCTGATGCCTAAACTGGCTAAACTTTTGAGATACAGGCTCTGGACATCGGCTGGAGGCGGTTTAAGAATCACCTGAATCTGGTGGTGGAGATACAGACGCACCGGATTTTCACCATAGCGACCATCAGCAGGTCTGACTGAGGGTTCCAGGTAGACCACCCGCCAGTTTTTTTCCCCCAGGATGCCGAAAAAGGTCGCCGGATTCAGGGTACCGGCACCCACTTCCACATTGTACGGGTGCCAGAGCACACACCCCCTTCTCAACCAGAAATTCTCCAGTTGCCGCCAGATTTTCTGAAATTCCATGGATAATATTGTAACCGTAAAAGTTGCTCCGTCAAAAGACCCTGGACAGATTCTCGTCTGGCTGGCGTTTCCCCGGATATCAGGCCTGACCATTTCCTGAACCAGAAGACATATCTTTCTGCAGGTTTTTGTGGTAAAATTATGACAATGAAGAAACTGGAAAACCGGAAAGCCTTCCACGACTACGAAATCCTGGAAAAACTTGAAGCTGGCATTGTCCTTCAGGGTGCGGAAGTTAAGTCCTTGCGCGAAGGTAATGCCAGCCTCAAGGAAGCTTTTGCCAGACCGGAAAATGGGGAAATTTTTCTGCACAATATGTACATCGCACCTTATCAGCCGGCGCTGGAAAAACCTCCTGTCCGGCGCCGGAGAAAACTTCTGCTCCACGCCAGCCAGATCCGTCGCTGGAGCAAGCAGGTAGCTGAGAAGGGCTTGACCATTGTACCTCTTTCGGTGTACTTTAATGAGAAAGGGCTGGCCAAAGTGGAACTGGCTCTGGCCAGAGGTAAAACACTGGCCGATAAACGCGAGGCTCTGAAAAAGAGGCAAATCCAGCGAGAGATTGAACAGCGGTTAAAGAAAAGACCCTGATTTTGACCACTAAGAAAAAGGTTGAAGGTATCCGTCAAACTTTGCAAAGGGGGCGAAATAGGTTTCGACAGAGGGAAGCAGAGGTCAGAGCAGCCTGTCGAGTTTGTCGGAAACTCGCCAAAATCCGGCAAGAAATAACTGCCACAACGGCAAACTGCCTGGCTGCTTAAAAGCAGCCACTCACCAGTGGTTCCTGCCCTCGGGGCCACTGAGTGAGCCGGTAAGAGGGCCTGGCTGGTTCGGTGGCCTTTCTCCGGACCAGACAGTATCAAAAAGGCTGCCTTTCACCGACCCTGTCCTGGTGGGGACGGCGAAAGAAAGAAAAAACACAGGACTACGCAGGTAGAGACTCTGGCCGCTGGCCTTCTGGACTCCGCTGCAAAGCGGACGCCTCCACCAGTTAATCTTTATCCGGGAGATCGGCGTAATCATTGAGGAGGAATGGTGAAGAGGAGCAAGTATAAGAACCTTCTTTTTCTGGCAAGTTTTTTTCTGATGACTTCTCTGGCAGCCGCCATCAATCTCCAGGAAAAGGCTAAAGAAAACAGACTTTCCATCTATCTCTGCGACAATCAACGGTATCTTTCCCTCAGGGCGGTTTTGCGCCTCATCGGAGCCCAGGATTCATGGGGTCGTATCCAGGACCGCATCTTTTTCCTTTACCGTGGCAAGGAAATTGCCCTTGGTCTTGGCTCCACCACTGCCATCATTGCCGGCAAGTCTTTTCCAATGGAGTATCCTCCCCGTCAGATTGAAGGCGAAATCCTGGTGCCACTGAACGATTTTGAGAAAATTCTCAACACTGTTGAAGCCGGTGTCGGGCCTTCTGTTTCAACCCCGGAATTGCCCCGGAAGGAAACTGCCAGTCCGGCGGCCGGTCAGACTGGCCCCTCACCGGTTAATACCCGGCCTTTTGTCATCTTTATTGATGCCGGCCACGGCGGCAAAGACCACGGAGCGGTCGGAAATTTCGGACTGAAGGAGAAGGATGTCAATCTTGATGTGGCTAAACGTCTGCGCCACTACCTCCAGACAAAACTGAAAAGGTACCCGGAGATTAAAATTGTGATGAGCCGGGAACAGGATGTTTTCCTCAGTCTGGAAGAAAGAGTTCAGCGGGCGCGAGAGGTTAAGGCCGATATCTTCTTCTGCGTGCATACCAATTCTTCAAGGTGGAACCGCCTGGATGCCGATGGTTTTGAGACCTTCTACCCAAGGAGCAAGGAGGAAATCAGTATCCTGCCCGCCGCTGTGGACGGAGAGGGACGGGAGGAGGAAACGCAGGCTGATAGTATTGTGCTCCAGATCGTCCGGGACCTCAATGAAACCTCTGTTCTGGACGAAAGTCGTATCCTGGCGGAATTTGTCCAGGAACGTCTGGCCCAGCGGCTCAACTGTCCGGACCGCGGGGCCAAGGCAAGAAATTTCTATGTGTTAAAGTACACGCCGATGGTCTCCATTCTTACTGAAATCGGGTTCATCTGCAATCCTAATATAGAAGCCAATTTAAGAGATGTGGAAGTTCGTCAGGCCATCGGGGAAACACTGGCTGAAGCCATTCTTGATTACCTCAGACGCAAAAACCTTATCCTCAATGATTGAACAACCCATCGGCGTCTTTGATTCCGGCATCGGCGGACTCACCGTGGTAAGCCAGATAAGGAAATATTGCCCGGGAGAAGAAATCGTTTACTTCGGGGATACTGCCCGGGTGCCATACGGAACTAAGTCGGCTAATGTCATCCGTCAGTTCTCCGTTGAGAATACTCGTTTTCTTTTAAAGTCAGAACCTAAACTCATCGTCATTGCCTGCCACACCGCCTCCTGTCTGGCCGGGGACTACCTGCGCCGTAAGTTTCCCGGACTCACCTTCCTGGATGTGGTTAGGCCCAGCATTGAGAAGGCTCTTGCTGTCACCAGGTCCGGACGAATAGGGCTCATCGGCACGCCGGCCACGATAAACAGCGGCCACTATCAACGGCTGCTCAGCAGCCGTAACCGTTCTGTCCATATTTTTGCAAAAGCCTGCCCGCTTTTTGTCCCCCTGGTGGAAGAAGGCTGGACCAGTAACAGCATCAGCAAAAAGATAGCAGCCGTCTATCTGAACGATTTCAAAAAACAAAAAATAGATACCCTCATCTTAGCCTGTACCCACTACCCACTGCTGAAAAAGGTTATCGGCAGAGTCTTGGGAAAGAAGGTAGAGTTGGTGGATGCCTCGGAAGAGGTGGCCTGGCAGGTGAAAGAATACTTAAGAGGCCGCAAGATCCTGAAAGAAAATGGGGCCAGAAAAATCCGTCTTTATTTCAGCGATTGCCACGCCCATTTAAAATCAATCATACCTGCTTTCCTGCATGGAGAAAGAATAACCATCAGGGAGGCGGCATTTCCGGCTCAGGCCGGCAGAGGAAAATTATGTACGAGATTATGATTGAGGAAGAATTTTCCGGAGCCCACCGGTTACGCGGCTACCGGGGAAAGTGCGAAAACCTACACGGCCACAACTGGAAGGTGGCTGTCTTTCTCCGGGGGGAAAAACTGGACCGGGCTGGGCTGCTCCTTGATTTTCACACCCTGAGAGAAAGGCTGGACCGGGTTCTCCAGACACTGGACCACAAGAATTTGAATACCCTGCCCTTTTTCAGAAAGCATAATCCCAGTTCCGAAAATCTGGCCCGTTACATCTTTCTCTCTCTGGAGAGAATTTTGCCGGAAAAGGTGGTGCGTCTTGACCGGGTGACTATCTGGGAAAACCAGCGACAGTGTGCTACTTACTACCGAAAGGAGGAAGAAAATGCAGGCGTATCAGGAACCAGGGCTGCCCTTTAAAAAAATTTACTCAGGAAAGGTCAGGGACCTGTACGAAGTTGACCGCCAGACCTGGCTCATCGTGGCCACTGACCGAATTTCCGCTTTTGACTTTATTTTGCCCACACCCATTCCCGGAAAAGGTTGCGTCCTCAATCAACTCTCCGCCTTCTGGTTCCGGCGACTGAAGCCAATTATGGACAATCACGTAATTGAGGACCGTTTTGAATACTTTCCGGAAGCCTTAAAGAAATTTTCCTGCCTTTCCGCCAGAAGTATGCTGGTCCGGCCGGCTGAAAAATTTCCGGTGGAATGCGTCGTCCGGGGATACCTGGCCGGGAGCGGTTGGAAGGAGTACCTCAGCACCGGCCGTATCTGCGGGGTGGACTTACCCCCGGGTCTGAAACTGAGTGAAAGATTACCCCAGCCTGTTTTCACACCGGCCACCAAAGAAGAACAGGGTCAGCACGACCAGAATATCACTTTTGAACAGATGGTCGGAATAGTTGGAGAAGCAACGGCTGGCTACCTGCGGGAAAAGTCACTGCAGTTATATCAGGAAGCCTGTCGTTATGCCGAGAGCCGCGGGATTATTATTGCCGACACCAAGTTTGAATTCGGCCGGCTGGAAAACAGAATAATCCTGATTGATGAAATTTTCACGCCTGATTCTTCCCGCTTCTGGGAAAAAGAAAAGTATCAGCCCGGACAGCCCCAGGATAGTCTGGACAAACAATATATCCGGGACTACCTGGAAGCAATTAGCTGGAACAAACAGCCGCCAGCACCGCCGCTTCCCGAGGAAGTTGTCAGAAAAACCTGCGAAAAGTATAATCAGATTTACGAATTGCTGGTGGGACAGCCACTCTAGCAATGAGCGGGTTTCAATTGCCGCCGGGTCCCTGAAGGTTAAGACAATGCAGAAACTTATCTGGCTGGTGGAGGTTTTTTATCGACCGGAAGTAACTGACGGTGCGGCGGAAGCCATCAGAAAGGCGGTGGAAGAACTTGGTATTTCCGTAGTGGAGAAAGTCTGGACCTCCAGCCTTTACCGGCTGGAGGGTATGCTTGAGCGCACCAGCATTGTCCGTATTGCCAGGGAGCTGCTAACTGACCCCATTTCTCAGAAGTACCGGTTAGGTTTCCCGCAACGCCCCGGAGCCTGGTCGGTGCAGGTCTGGTATAAACCCGGCGTCACTGACACGGTGGCGGAAACTACTCAAAAAGCCATTCTGGACCTGGGCATTAACACACCGGTAACAGTGGCGACCGGCCGGTGCTATTTTTTCCAGGGAAAACTCCGGGAAAATATTCTGGTCAGTATCGCCAGGGCGCTTTTAGCTAACGAATTGATTGAAATTTTCCAGGTTTACCAGCCTTCCCGAGGGAAGAAAAATGGTGACCAGCAGTCAGGTAAAAGAAATTAACCTTCTGAAAGCTTCCGAGAGCGAACTGGTGGCTCTCAGCCAGAAACACCTCCTTTCCCTCGATCTGAAGGAGATGAAAGCCATCCAGAGGCACTTTCAGCGTCTGGGACGGAATCCTACCGATTGCGAGTTAGAAACCATCGCTCAAACCTGGTCCGAACACTGCGTCCATAAGACCTTCAAAGCAGTGATTAACTACCACGACGGACTGGAAAAAAGGACCAGGAAGGTTGTTTGCTTGAACGAAATTGCCAGGGTTACCCGCCGCTTGAGAAAACGCTGGTGCCTGTCTGTCTTCCAGGATAATGCTGGCATCATTGAATTTACTGACGGCTGGGCAGTGGCTTTCAAAGTGGAAACTCATAATCACCCTTCGGCGCTGGAGCCCTATGGTGGAGCCGGCACCGGAGTCGGCGGCGTCATCCGGGATATCCTGGGTGTTGGCCTGGGCGCCAAACCCATCCTGAACACAGATGTTTTCTGTTTCGGTCCTCTTGATTTTTCGGCTGAGGAGTTACCGGAAGGTGTCCTTCATCCCCGCCGTATTTTTAAAGGGGTGGTAAGCGGAGTGCGGGATTATGGCAACCGCATGGGCATTCCCACGGCTAACGGAGCCATCATTTTTGACCCTGGCTACGTTTACAACTGTCTGGTGTTCTGCGGCACTGTCGGCATCATGCCTGAAAACAAAATCTTCAAGAAAGTCAGTGTCGGTGACCTGATCGTGGTGGCCGGGGGTCGCACAGGACGCGACGGTATTCATGGGGCTACTTTTTCTTCGGCCAGTTTGAATAAAAATATTCCCACCAGCGTGGTCCAGATCGGCAATCCCATTGTGGAGAAAAAACTCCTGGACGTCCTGATGGTGGCCAGAGATTTAAATCTCTACCGGGCCATCACTGATTGCGGAGCAGGCGGTCTTTCTTCGGCTATTGGAGAAATGGCCAGGGACACAGGCGCGGTTGTCTGGCTGGAGCGCGTCCCGCTGAAGTACGCTGACCTGGCTCCGTGGGAAATCTGGCTTTCTGAATCGCAGGAAAGAATGGTGCTGGCGGTTCCGCCAGAAAACGAAGAACGGCTGGTGAGTCTCTTCCAGAATGAAGATGTTGAAGCCACGGTAATCGGCCAGTTTACCGACAGCGGACAGCTTCTTCTTAAGTACCATGACCACACCGTGGGGGAGTTGAATCTCAATTTCCTTCACCACGGTCTGCCCCGGAGGAAACTGCAGGCTTACTTTCACCCTCGGCCTCCCGCCAGAATTACCCCGGAGAATGTGGAGTGGAAGGAAACATTACGGCAACTTCTAACTGACCCGGTCATTGCTTCCAAAGAGGTCGTCATTCGTCAGTATGACCATGAAGTTCAGGCCCAGACGATTATAAAACCACTCACCGGCGTGGAGCAGTCAGGGCCATCGGATGCCGTAGTTCTTAAACCCCTGGCAGAATCATGGGCTGGTGTGGTCGTGGGCTGCGGCATTAATCCCTTTTACGGTGAGATTGACCCGTATGCCATGGCGGGCTGCTCTCTGGAAGAAGCCATCAGAAATGTTGTCTGCGTGGGCGGTGACCCTTTCAGAGTGGCCCTGTTAGACAATTTTTGCTGGGGAGAAACCAGCCAGCCTGAGTCTTTAGGCCGCCTGGTGAGGTGCGTGGAAGGCTGTCGTGACTTTGCCCTGGCCTACGGTGCCCCCTTCATTTCTGGCAAAGACAGTCTCAATAACTACTTCCGCAAGGAGGATGGCTCGGTATCTTCCATTCCCCCGACGCTGCTCATTTCGGCTCTTTCCACAATACCCGATGTCAGAAAAGCCTGTACCTCTGACCTGAAAAAACCGGGTAATAATATTTACCTGTGCGGTGTGACCCGGGAAGAATTTGGTGGTTCCCGTTATTACCACCTTTTCCACTGTCCTGGCGGTCAGGTTCCCTTACCCAGACCAGCGGAAACAAGACCTTTGATGAAAAAACTTTATCAGGCTATCAGAAACCGCTGGGTGGCTGCCTGTCATGATTGTTCTGAAGGAGGTTTCATCGTGGCTCTGTCAGAAATGGTTATCGGTGGCACCTGGGGAGCAGAAGTGGACCTGACAAAAGTGAATGGCCAGCCGCTTAAGATAGATGCCTGTCTTTTTTCAGAAAGCCAGGGAAGATTTATTGTTGAAGTGGAGCAAGAACACCAGGAGAAGTTTGAATCTTTGATGGAGGGACAGCCGGTGGGACTGGTGGGCCGGGTGCTACCAGAATCTTTTCTTACGGTAAAACTTGGCCAGGAAATTCTGTTTCAGTTTACTATTCAGGAACTGGCCCGGTCCTGGAAAGGAGCCATCGGGTGGTAAAGCCAAGAGTTCTCGTACTGCGGGTGGCTGGAACCAATTGCGACCAGGAAACAGTATGGGCTCTCCAGATGGCTGGCGCCAGTGCCGAGCGTGTTCACCTCAACGAGTTTATCTCCGGCCGAAAAAGGTTAAAGGACTACCAGGCTCTGGTTATTCCCGGAGGGTTTTCTTATGGCGACGACATTGCGGCGGGCAAGGTCCTGGCCAACCAACTTCTTTACCGGCTGGAGAATGACCTCCGGGAACTGGTCCACAGGAGAAAACCCATCCTTGGTATCTGCAACGGTTTCCAGGTGCTGGTAAAAGCCGGACTTCTGCCTGGCCAGCCGCCCGGTCAGCAGGCCACCCTGACCTGGAACGATTCCGCGCGCTTTGAAGACCGCTGGGTTTATTTGAAGGTAGAAACAGAGGTTTGCCCCTTTGTCAAAAATTTGCCAGAAATCATCCGGTTACCTGTGGCCCATGCCGAAGGTAAATTCCTTCCGGCCAATAAGAAGGTGTTGGGTTTTCTGGAAAGAAAAAAACTGGTTGTTTTCCGATACGTGAGCCCCTCGGGAGAACTGACCGGTTATCCCTATAACCCAAACGGTTCGGTTGCGGGAATTGCTGGTATCTGCAGCCCGGATGGCTTGATTCTCGGGATGATGCCCCATCCGGAGAGGGCCGTCATCCGGCAGCATTATCCAGACTGGTTGCGTCATCCGGAGAGCTCAGCCACAGCCGCCACTGCCGGTTTCCAGATTTTCAAAAATATGGTAGATTATCTCGCCTGAGGCTTGAATCCTGAGGAATTCAACCCATTTTCAGATTAGGAGCAACGTACTTTTCAGGAAAGGGGGAGAAGCAAAAGTGGAAGAGGAAATTCTGCGGAAGGCTGAAGTTCTGGTGGAAGCCAGACCCTATATCCAGAGATATCAGGGAAGCTATTTTGTGGTCAAACTGGGCGGAAGTATCTTTCGCCTGCCGGAGGCAAGAAATAGCATCCTGAGCGACATTGCTTTTCTTCACCTGGTCGGTATCAGATGTCTGGTCATTACCGGCGGAGGACCGTTCATCACCGAAGAACTTCAAAAGTCAGGATGGAAACCATCGTTTGTTGACGGTCTGCGCGTCACCGATGAAAAAACATTGCAGGTGGTAAGAAAGGTCCTGGGCCAGGTCAGAGATGAATTGTGCTGGTATCTCCGGGATAAACTGCTGGTACCGGCCGCGGCCATTGAACCGGAAGAGCGGCTGCTTATTGCCAGAAAAATTCACTACCAGAAGGGCGCAGAGGTGATTGACCTGGGATTTGTTGGCCAGATGGAAAAGGTAGAGGCCAATACTTTGAAAGTCAAAGCGGCCACTTCCGTGGTGGTGCTGGCGCCGCTGGCTTATGGTCAAGATGGCGCGCTTTACAATATCAACGGGGATTCCGTAGCCGCAGCCGTGGCGGAATCTCTGGAAGCGGAAAAACTGGTCTTTCTGACCAATGTACTGGGCGTGATGCGCAACCCTGAAAATCCCGAGACGTTGATCTCAATTTTGACTGTAAAACAGGCTGAGACCCTGATTCAGCAGGAAGTAATCAGCGGCGGCATGGTGCCAAAAGTGAAAGCAGCCGTTTCTTCAATCAGACGCGGGGTTAAGAAAGTTCATATTATCAACGGAAGCCTTCCCCATTCGCTTCTGCTGGAAATTTTTACCGACCAGGGGGTAGGCACAGAAATTATCAGTGACAACGGAGGCAACCCTTGACCAGAGAAGAAGTGAAAGGTTTATACCAGCAATACGTGGTCGGGTCTTACACCCGGGACGATGTCGTCCTGGTACAGGGTCGGGGAAGTGTGGTCAGAGATATGGATGGCCGTGAATACCTTGATTTCTTTCCCGGCTGGGCTGTCTCCGGTCTGGGTCACTGCCCTGAAGGAGTGGTGACAGCGCTGAAGAAACAGGCCGGCGTTCTACTGCATGTTTCCAACAACTACTACCATCCCTGGCAGGCCCGACTGGCTGAGCGGCTTTCCAGAAGTTCTTCAGGCGGCAAAGTCTTTTTCTGCAACAGCGGGGCGGAAGCCAATGAAGCCGCCATCAAGTTATGCCGTCTTTACGGTCGCCAGCACAACCGCTATAAAATCATCTCCATGGAAAACTCCTTCCACGGCCGGACACTGGCTACGGTTACTCTTACCGGTCAAGCCAGGTACAGTCTGCCGTTTCAACCCTTGCCGGAAGGCTTTGTGAAGGTGCCTTTCAATGACTTTTCAGCCTTAGAAAACGCGGTGGACGAAAAAACGGTGGCTGTTTTCTTGGAGTTAATCCAGGGGGAAGGCGGTATTAATGTGGCCGACAAAGACTACGTCTCCAAATTAGAACAGTTCTGCCGGCAGCGAAGTATTCTTCTTGTGATTGATGAGATTCAAACCGGTTTTGGCCGCACCGGAAAGATGTTTGCTTTCCAGCACTATGGCCTGGCCCCGGATATTATCACCCTGGCCAAAACTATGGGAGGTGGCTTCCCGATTGGAGCCATGATTGCCCGAAGTGAACTGGCTTCCCTGATGGTCCCTGGAACACACGCTTCTACCTTTGGCGGCAGTCCTCTGGCCTGCAGCGCGGCGCTGGCCGTTCTGGAAATGATCGAGAAAAAAAACCTGACCGTTCGGGCCACGCGGCTGGGCGCTTACCTTCAAAAAAAATTAGTTGACCTGAAGAAGAGATATCCAGTCATTAAAGAAGTGCGCGGGCTGGGACTGATGCTGGGCATGGAACTGGACCGACCCGGAGCCCAGCTGGTCAAACTGTGCCGCGAAAAAGGGCTACTGGTAAACTGCACCCACGAAAGGGTTATCCGGATTATGCCAGGACTGACGGTGAAACGAGGAGAGATTGACCGGGCCATCTCTATTCTGGACAGAAGTTTTCAGGAATTTGTTGCTTTAACATAACGCTGTTTAACGGGCAAAATGAAAAGAGACTTTCTTGAGGTTACTGACCTCACCCGGGAAGAAGTCTGGCGGATCTTTGACCGGGCAAAGTACTTCAAACAGGAAAGGAGCCGACACCGGCAGGAAGAAATATTGGCCGGCAAACACCTTGGTTTACTTTTTTCCAAACCTTCCACCCGAACCAGGGTCTCCTTTGAAGTGGCTATCCTGGAACTGGGGGGAACCCCCATTTATCTCGCCGGCCAGTCCACCCAGGTTTCCCGGGGAGAAACAATCAAGGATACAGCCAGGGTTCTCTCTCGCTATCTTTCCGGTCTGGTGGTCAGAACCTTCAAACAGGAAGAAGTGAAAGAATACGGCCGGTGGTTTGCCTTTCCAGTAATCAACGCCCTGACTGATACCTCCCACCCCTGTCAGGCGCTATCCGACTATTTCACTATCTTAGAGAAAAAAAAGACTTTTGATGGCCTGTGCCTGACTTACATCGGTGACCCCAATAATGTGTGTAACTCCCTGGTGTTGATGGCTGACCTTCTCGGAGTAAGTATCAGGATTTCCAGTCCCCCAGGCTATCCGCTTTCCCCGCTGGTCCGGCAACAGATGAGAAATCCCCAACTCCTGAAGGTGAGCACTGACCCCGCCGCCTTCATTGCTGACGCAGATGTTATTTACACCGATACCTGGGTAAGTATGGGCAGTGAAAGTAAAGAAAAGGAAAGAATAGCCGTCTTCCGGGAATACCAGGTTAACGAAAACCTTCTCTCCAGGGCCAAGAAGGATTTCCTTTTCATGCACTGTCTGCCGGCCCACCGCGGCCAGGAAGTCACCGACACCGTTATTGACGGAGAAAATTCTGTCGTCATTGACCAGGCGGAAAATCGTCTCCACTGCCAGAAAGCTCTTCTGGAATTTCTCCATGGCGGATAAAAAACCGGTATTTTCTGGTTTTTCTCCCTCAAATTCAACCAGGCGCGTGACGCCACTCCGACAGTTTCTAAGAAGAAGAAAGCTGGACGGATGTTTGCTGGCCAGTTCCTCCAACATCTCCTGGCTGGTTGGTCTTCCCCACACTGAGGGTTTGCTCCTGGTAACCGAAAAGGAAGTTACTCTGTTTGTTAACCCCCTTCAGCAGCAGGCAACACTGCGGACGCAGTGTCTTTCTGCAGAGGTTTTGGCCAGCGAGAAGGAATTTCGTCAGCGGGTCAATGCCTGTGGCCGCCTCGGTTTTCTTTCTGAGGAAATATCAGTGGCCCGCTGGCAGCGCTGGCAGAAACAATTTACCTGTCAGCTTCTTCCCTGCCCTGATTTTGTGCTTGCGCTGCGGGCAGTCAAGGATAGTAGCGAACTAAAATATCTGCAAGCCGCCAAAAAGATTGCCCGGGAAATTATGGAGGAGACCATATCCCGCTACCTGAAACCCGGCGTGACCGAAGCGGAACTGGCTGCCAGAATCCGCTGGCTGGCAAGCTGCTACGGCGGGGCTGAAGTCAGTTTTCCACCAATTGTCGCTTCCGGTCCTAACAGCGCCTATCCCCACCACCGTCCGGGGAATAGAAAAATTCAACCTGGTGATGCGGTGATTATTGATTCAGGAGTCGAGTGCCAGGGTTATCACAGCGATCTGACGGAAACCGTGCTGCTGGAGCCAGCCAGACATGAATTGAAAGAAATCTATTCCCTGGTCCGGCAGGTTCAAAGAGCATGTCTGAAGGCGCTCCGGCCAGGTCAGCGCGCGGCTGACATCCACCGGCTGGCCGTTTCTCTTTTCAAGAAGAGAGGGATGGAGAAATACTTTGTCCATGGCCTGGGCCATGGTGTTGGCCTTGATGTTCACGAAAAGCCTGTCCTGAACGGGCAAAGTCAGGACATTCTCAGAAAGGGAATGGTGGTAACAGTCGAGCCGGGTCTGTACTTACCAGGCACCGGTGGCGTGCGTTTAGAAGAGATGGTTTTCGTTGAATAAAAGCCAAAGTTTTGAGCCTGAGTGAGCTTTAGTCCGCTACGAAATCTGGAGAAGGCTGCCTGGCACAGGAAAGAATAGGCCTGCAACTGAAGGGAAAGAACTCTGTCCCTACCAGAAAGTACCCATCATTTCCACTTCCTCATTTAATTCCAGACAAAGAAGAGACAGAAACAGGTAACCCAATCCATCCACCGCTTGATACCTGTCTTCTCCAGTATGACTTCTAAACATGCGGCCCTGCCACAGACTGGCCAGCGCTTCCTCTGCCAGGAAACTGGCTTTCTGTAAATATTCTTTTTCCCCCAGCACCTGACTGCATCTCCAGAGAAAATGGAGGCAACGGCCGTATCTTTCCGCGTAAAAGACCCTGCCCTGCTGTCTGCATTCCTGGTAATCCTTCATCATCTGCTCTGCCCAGCGTTGGCAGGCTACCCTGAAAATCTCCTCTCCGGTTAACCGGTAAAGTTCCAGACAGGTTTCAGCCATCTGGAGAGGGTAATCATGCGAGGGAAAAAACTGCCGCCACGGCTCAGAGTAACGACCTGGTTGATAAATAGCATTTCCGGCTATCTTAGAACAAGGGGTCACAAAAGGAGAAGTTCCGGTATCCACCAGCAACTGCCCCAGGTATTTCCCCGTCGCTTCCTCGTACCCATAGGAAAGATAAGCCCTCACAGCCGCTCTGGCTTTATCCAGCCACTTTTGCCTTCCGGTAAGTTCTACAGCCTTCAGCAGGCAGGATGCCCACAGACCTATTTCGGTGGTGCTGACAAATTTGTCCCATCGCGTCTGTGTCGGATTGTTTTCCAGCAAGCCTGTTTTTTCGTGCCGGTGGGAGAAGGAGAAATCAACAATCTTATCAGCCAGTTCCAGAAGCGCGGGGTTCTTAATCCGCCGGTAAAGATAAGCCAGAGAGACAACCATAATCCCGCCTGACTCCAGAAAGGCGCAACCTTTCTTCCCGTCAGCATGCCGGTTAAAGCCTCCCTGCTGGTCAAATAAAGAATTGGTCACGAAGGTCCTGATTTCTTTTTCGGCTGCACCGGCCGAGAGTTTCCAGAAAATCTCCCAGGCCGGGGGAATGGGTCTGACCTCATGATAATCGCCTGTTTCTTCTGCCAGCTGAACAGGATAAGGTTGTTCCTCGCCGACAAACTTAACTGTTTGACCCAATCCGGCATGCCAGTAATAGTGGTTTCCCCAGAGAAAAATCCCGTTTCTGGCCACACATCTTTGGAGAAAGTCAGCCACATAATTATCAGCCGCCTCCGCATAGCAGCGTTTTCCAGTGTAAGCGGAAAGGTCATAGGCCGCCACCAGCAGAGGCTGGTCATAGTAAAGGGTGCAGCCACCAGGCGCCATGATGGAGCGGTAATGGGTCTGCGGCAAGGAGGGAACCTGAACTTCTTTCCGGACAGCGCCATCAGCAATGGTCTCCATTGAGGAGCGCCACATCTGGCAAGCCGCTGACCCGGAATCAGCCAGTCCGTCCTTCAGAAACCAGTCAAAATGAGAAGTTATCCGGGTCACGCAGTCAATTCCAGTTCCCATAGATTTTTCCCCTGCGGAAATCAGAAAACCGCGAGCATAAACACTTCTCGTGGCTGGAGGAGGGAGTCTAGTTCACTCCCAATTCCCCGAAGAAAATTTTCCTTATCGGAAAACTTCTTTCAGCAGTTGCGTCACCCGGGCAGCCGGATTCTTTCTGATATTTTTCTCTTCACTGGCTAAAATATAGAAAAGGCCGTCCAGAGCTCTGGCCACCACGTAACCATCCAGGTCAAGAAAGGCAATTTTTTCGGCGAAAGGCAGTTTTTGGTACGGTTCCACAATAGCTTTATATTTGGCGGTCACACTGAAGGCGTCGAGCTGCTCTTTAACCACCGGGGTAAAAGCCAGGGTCAGGCTATCGTAGGTTTTCGTCTTAAAAAAATCAGTGATGGCTGTCTCTCCTCCATTCAAAATTTTCCTGGCGTCATCAAAAGTTATCTGAGTAATGGCTTCCAGAAAGATATTTCTGGCAAAAGGAGCGGCTTTTTCCGCAGCCCGGTTCATGCTCAGAACAAAATCATCCAGTTTTGGTCCGTAGCCGAGCAAACGCAAAACATCTTCCATTTTTCTCACATTCTCAGGCAAAAGAATTTTAATGGCAGCATTGGCAAAGTATCCGTCTACTTTTCCGGTAAGATTCACGGCGTTTTCTGTCCCGACAGAAAGGGCCTCTTTTAAGCCAGCAACAATTTTTTCTTCACTCAACACACTTCTGGACGAAATTCCAAACTTCTGCAGAAGGATGTCCAGGAAACCGGCCTCAGCCGTGGAAAGAGACAAACAAAGTGACCCGAAAAGCAAGACTAACAGTAAACGTAGTTTCATCGCCCACCACCTTGTCTTATGCTAACACGGCTTTTTCTTCTTTAAAACCGGTTGTGGTAGAATAGCAACCGCTCACCCTTGCTAAAACATAGTTGGTAGTGTCAAAAATGGAAGAAAGAGGGGTCAAAGGGAACAAGCTGGCTCACTTGAGAGCGCTCCGGCGCAGACAAGGACTACGCCGAAATTGGCTGCTGGTGCCAACTCCTTCGCCATCTGGCGAGCTGGAGACACCGCCGAGTAAGGTATTGCGTCCCGGATGGAATTGTCGGGGCCGCTTACCGAGCGGTGCCGCTTTTCGTCTTGTCTTGTAGCTGTGCCTTCGCAATTCGTTGGCCAGTTATTCCCTTCCTTTTTGACAGTGGGGGAGCAAGGGAAATAAGGACTGGCAAAGCCATTGACAGGCAAAAGGCTGAGAAACGACTCAAAGTTTTTGACCCACCTAGATAAATAACGGGGAGTAAAAATGATGGACTGGCGGAAGGACTGGGAGAAGTCAAGGCAAAGACACCAGGCCTGGTGGCACGGAGAAGTAATTGACCGGGTGCTCATCCAGGTGGTCGCTCCGAGAAAAACGGGTTCACCTGAGCAACGGCCTCCGGAAGAAACTGATGTTGAAAAATTGTGGCTTGACCCGGAACCACGGCTGGCCAGAATGGAGAAAACCCTGGAGGAAACTTATTATGCCGGTGATGCCTTTCCCTATCTAAACACATCCCTCGGGCCAGGCACCTTTTCTCTTTATCTGGGTGCCAGACCGGAATTTACCCCCCATACTGTCTGGTATCATCCCTGCTACCAGGAACTGGCCAGTGCTACCCCGCCTTCCTTCGATGAGAAAAACAGATACTGGCAGGCCACGGTCAGTTTGTGCCAGGCAGCAGTGAAAAAAGCCCGGGGAAGATATCTGGTGGGTTATCCTGACCTGATTGAGAACCTGGATACTCTGGCTTCCCTTTTCGGTACAGAACGGCTTCTCCAGGGGCTGATGGACTATCCGGAAAAAATTCACCAGTTTCAAAAAGCCATCTTACCGATTTATCTTGACTGCCACCGCCGTCTCTACGAAGTTATCCGGGATGAACAAGGCGGCTCCTGTTTCTCCCATTTTTCTATCTATGGAAACGGCCGGGTTGCTAAACTGCAGTGCGACTTCAGCGCTATGATTTCCACAAAAATGTTTGAGGAGTTTGTTCTTCCCTATCTTGACCAGCAATGTCAGCAACTTGACCACACTGTTTACCACTGGGATGGACCAGGTGCCCTCCACCATGAGCAAGCCCTGCTTTCCCTGCCTTCTCTTCAGGCCATCCAGTGGACACCTGGAGCCGGCCAACCCGGGGTGGGAGACCGGCGCTGGTGGCCGCTTTACCGGAAGGTCCGTAAAGCTAAAAAATCATTACTGCTTCTGGGGCTCACCGCAGCTGAGGCCCGGTCTATTGTAGAGGAGTTTGGTCCGGAAGGTCTCAATCTGCTGGTCACTGCAGAAACTCCCCGGGAGGCTGACGAACTTGTTCACCAGGCCAGCCACTGGCACAGAAAAACAATCTGGTGAGTTCTCACACCAGGCGCTTTCTCTTGAGAAGTTCCGCACAAAGTATACCCAGAAACGAGCAGAACACCATCAGGTATCCCACCAGGAGGAGAAGACGAAGCCAGTCTCTGGCCAGCACGACCCAGCTGCGGCTGACCTCAGCCCAAACTTCCTGGAACGGTTCCTGAATAGGCACCAGGTAATAGAAAAACCTCGCCAGATTTCTGCCCAGAGCTGAGAAAAATGCCTCCCGGGGAGTGCTGACGTTGCGCAGCGCGGCTTCCGTCGTCATCCAGAAGAAAAAAAGCGTCCGTTCCTGAAAGGCGGCTACAAAAAAGATGGCCAGAACCGGGTGGACCAGCAGGCTCATAAAGGTCAAGGTAGCCGCCAGGGTGACCGAGCGGAGGAAGTTATTCATACAAACAAAGACCAATCCAGACTGGAACGGTATTTTCCAGACAAGGAAAAGAGTGGTTCCGGTCAGCAAGGCTATCAGGGCCAGGCCCGCAGCCACCAGGATAATAGCCAGCAGCAACGAAAAAATCCAGACCTCTGGCGGACATGGCCTGGTAAAAACCATTTTCAGGCATCTGTCTCTCAGGTGACTGAAGATAGTTAGAATTCCCAGGGCGGCTACCAGTACAAAACTGTAGCCATTAATCATTCCGGTCACTTCCTGAATGGTGTAGAATCTGTTGGTGTGGGATTCATAAAGAGTGGAGAAGAAAAGGCCAGTGCCGGCATGAATCGCCAGCACCACCACAATGGCCAGCAGCAAACCGTTTCGGGAGAAAAAAAGCAGATGGCACCGCAGATTAGTCAGCAACTGTTTTCCCACCAGAGCCTCCCTGGAAAAGATGCTTGAAGGTTTCCTCCAGAGTTGTCTTTTTCAAGGCGCACAAATAAAGCCTCAATCTGCTTTGCCGGAGGAAATCAAAAAAGTTAGGAAGGTTCTCCTGGCTGATGACGGCCTTTACTGAAGAACCTGTTCGTTCGGTAACCGAAATCCACTCCGGCACCTCAGCCGCTGGTTCAAATTCCACATCGTAGTTATTTTCCGGATGGAGCAGATGCTTGAGTTCGTCTTCCACCACCACTTTTCCCCGGTCCATAATGGCGACCCGGTTGCAGATCATCTCCACCTCGGCCAGAACATGAGAATTAAGAATTACCGTGACGCCCTGCCGGTTTTTCTCCAGCAGGATTTCGCGGAATCGGGCCGTGGTCAGCGGGTCCAGACCCCGGGTAGGCTCGTCCAGGAAAAAGATCTCGGCTGCCTCGTTCACCAGGGCCTGAATCAGTCCAACCTTCTGCTTCATTCCTTTAGAACACCGGGCTAATTTCAACCGGCGAAAATTACTCAGACCAAAGGTTTCCATTAAGACGGCCTGCTGTTTTTTTGAGGCCGCTCTGGGGTAAAGACTGGCGTAGTAGGAGACCGCTTCTTCCACTGTGAGATACAGATGGTAGTGTGGCTCTTCCGGCAGATAGGCCACCCGCTGAAAAAGATGACTTCCCGGAAAGAGTTTTTCTCCAAGAACCTCCACGGAACCGCTCTCCGGAGTCAGCAAACCCAGGAAGGTGTACATGGCCGTTGACTTTCCCGCGCCGTTTGGTCCCAGTAAACCATAAATATCGCCTCTCCTGACGGTCACTGAAAAACCGTCCAGGGCGTTAATCCATCCGGTCAATCCCTTGCGGAATCTGAGACGAACCTCTCTGGCCGTAATCATTTTTCTGAACAATACCTGGTATTAATTTTCTTCACCACCTGCTCTTCGCTTAGGCCGGCCGCCAGTTCCGTTTTCATTTCTTCTATCGCCTTCTTACACATGGAACAGTTACACTCCAGCAAATTCTTGCCACAGCCCCTGGGACAATAGATTTTTCGGGCAAGTCTCTTTTCCTGCTCTGACAACTCTTTCTTTTTCTTACTCCCGGGCCAGACCCCGGCTTCGGCTTCCAGCCGGCTGGCTCTCACAAATTCCTCCTGGCTGATACCTCTGCCTTTCCGCAAATCACTGAGCGTGCGGTTAACTTCAGGTTCCAGGGTGACAGCGGTATTATAGATAGCCCCGGTCTGATAAAGGACCACTTTACCCCTGGCATCAATCACCACAGTAGTGGGATAGGAGTCAATGGCAAACTTCTCTTCCACCTGGCCATCATCCAGGGCTACCGGAAACGAGACCTTTTCCTCTTGAATAAACCTCTCCACTTTTTCCCGGCTTTCACTGCAGATACCCAGAAGGTAAACGTCCTGCCGGGAATATCTCTGATAAAACTTGTTCAGTCCAGGCATTTCCCGGCGGCAGGGTTCACACCAGGTAGCAAAGAAGTTGAGAATGACACATTTCCGACCAGCCACCTCCGCGAGTCTAAATTTCTCCCCGGAAAGAAGCGTCGTCTCAAAAGAAGGTGCGGTTATTCCGGTTAGCAGCCGCGGTTTGGCGAAAAATCCCGCGAGCTGATTGAGCTGTTTTTCCGACGGGCTTTCCTTCAGTTTCAGATGAAAGAAAAAGACCAGTGTCGCCAGAAGAAGGGTAAAGATCAGGCGAGAGACATGGATTTTTGCTTTCACTTTCTTTTCCATGCTCCGGCTCGCTTTACCTGATGATACCACTTTTTTCTCTTTTCGGAGAAGTCAAAAACCCGCCTGACTAAATACTGACTTTCTTAAGCGCCGCCAGTACCGATTCCCGGTCAAAACGGAACTTGTTACCAATTTTAAATCCGGGAATCTTCCTTTCCCGGGCCATCTTGTAGATGGAATAAGGGGAAACCCCAAGAAAATCAGCCAGTTCCTTCACCGAGAGAATACGTTTCTCTTCCCTGGTCTGGTTCATAACTGTGGCTCAAAGTTTATCCGCTGCATCCTTCTTGAGAAGAGCATACTTCTTGAGAAATTCCACCGGTATCCAGCCAATCACACTGGTGGGGAAATTGTTATGTCTGGTGATCAGTACCCGCGCCGCGCAACCGCTAACTTCCAGAATTCTAAACTCGTCCCCGGGATTGAGAAAGGTCACTAAGTTTTCCAGGAGATTGGCTCCGCTGACCACATGCTCCTGGTTGTGGGTCACCGCGACGTGGCCCATAACGGTGTATAAACCACCCTCACTGGTGCTGGCTGGTTTCTCAACGAAGAAGTGCTTCCAGAGCAGAAAGAGAAGAATAAGAAGGCCACCCAGAAAAGCCGTTGCCCCTGACTTCCTCCTTTTCCTCCGTCCCATGCCACCCCCTTTCCTTCCATTTTACAGTATCGCGTTTTTCTGTCAAGTAATGTACCATTTGTTAGATTTTCGCTTAATATCAGTGTTTTCCATATGCTATTATCGCTTTTCGTCTTATTTCACTTTATAATCTTAAGAATTGTCTTAAATCGTAGCGCGAGAAGCCGCTTTTCTGACAGCTTGCTTACAGTTATTTCTGCAGGCAAACCACTTGAGGGAACTTTTGAACAGTCAGGGAGACTTCAGTCTATCCGCTGCGACACTGGCTAACTGGTGGTGGGGATATTCCTTGATGATTCTCCGGTAATATTCTTCTGCTCTAACTCTGTTACCAAGGCCTTCCTGGGCTTCAGCGGCCAGGCTTAAGGCCCAGACCAGGTAGGGATTGTCCTTCTCCTGACATCCGCGCAGAAACAAATCCAGCTCATGCCAGGCTGATTGGTAATCCCTTCTCAGAAGGTTGGCCCGAGCAAACAACACTGACCAGTGGCCCCGTAACTTCACCGCGGGCAGCTCTTCCGCCCAGGCGTTCAGCCTCTCCAGGGCAGTAGAGGCATCTCTGTTTTTCAGGGCATCAAGAACATTTCTGGCGTGGTAGCCACTGCGCATCTCAAAAAGTTTTGTTTCGGTTAGCCTCTCGTATTCCTTCCTGGCCGCAGAAAAGTCTCCTTTTTCTCTGAGGATGTCTGCCAGATACAGCTGTGCTCTGCGTTTCAACGCTGCTGGAACTTTCTCGCCCATTTTCACGATTTTTTGATACTGCTCGGTCGCTGCCGCCAGGTCCCCTCTCAGAAACAGAACCTGGCCCAGTTCCAGACAAATCTCAGGTCGCCAGTTCTGGCCAAGCATTTCCCGATAGAGATTTTCTGCCCGGAGGTAATCCTTCCCCGCGCTGGCCAGTCGGGCTGCAACCAAGGAAGTCTGGTCTTTCTCCTCGACGCTCAAATTCCGGCGCAGCATCTCCTGGTAAACCTTAAGGGCCAGTTCCCGGGCATCGTAACTGATGAAGATACCGGCTAACCGGCGCAGGTCTTTTAGAGAGCACCCGGCCAGGTCATAACTCTGGAATTCCTCTAAATACTCTGCCGGCGGCCGACCTGGCAGGTTCAGTTTCAGCGGGTCAGGTTGCACCTTAACCTTCATCGTCACAGAATCAGTTTTCCCGTTGACATCCCTGACCTTCAAGGTCACCGGGTAGAGCCCGGACTGCAAATAGGTGTGGATGACAGTTTCACCTGCGCCCTTTTGACCATCGCCGAATTCCCATTCCCTGGAGACAATTTTTGCCGTGGAGCAAGAACTCTCCTGGAAGCGGAAGGTAATCAGGTCCCACTGTTCCCGGTAGAGATAGTGGGTATTCTCCCAGGAAAAATCTGCGGCCAGAGAACTATTTATTTTTTCTACTGGTCCGGTTTCTACCCTGGCCAGCGGCAGAAAAAACTTTTCCGGAATCACCTGAAAATGTTTTTCTTGAGCTCTGGCGACCGCGGCGACTGCCATTTCCTGGCCTGGCCGACCAATGTGGTAATAAGTGAGCCGATGCAGCCCCGGTTTCAAATCAATCGCACCGGATTGTTCTGGCCGCACAAAAGGCACCGGACCGTGCCAGCCCGGCCAGGCTGCCACCAACCGGTCATCCACCATCACAAAAGAGGCGCCGGCAGAACTGGTAGCGAAGACAAGCGTCTCTGGTTGCTGGCTGTAGAAATAGCCTGTATAAATCCGGACCACATCCTTCTCCAGACCGAGGGGATTGCTTCCATCCCAGATTCTGGGGTGAAAGGACCGGGCCAGCAACCCGCTCTGCCGGCTTTTTTCAATCACTTCTCTGGCTTTTTCCCAGGTGTGACATTCCCATCCTTGTCTGGGGTAAACCTCCAGCAACAGTCCCCGCTGAGGTTGAAAGGAAGTGTCACTCTGGCTGGCCTGCGGATTACCGTAATAAAGAAAATAATTTTCACCCTGGGGCGAAAAAGCGACCTGGTAAACATTTCCCGAATTTACCGAAACAACCCAGTGAGGAACCACCTGACCGCCAGCGTCCACAATCCTGATATCTGTTCCCTCCAGCGACGCCGGACCACAAAAGTTAACCACAGCCACCGGTGGGACCGGGAAATTATCCCTGGTCCAGACTACCTTAAGAGCCCGGCGGTAGGTCCATCCCTCCAGCCAGAACGTCTGAGCCGCGGCTTCCCTGATTCCGCCCGAAAGAAGCACTGTTAGAGCAAGGAGAGGAAGGTTCATTTCTCCTATCATAGTGCCTTATTTCCTGAGGAAAATCAACCGACTATGCTGCTCAACTGTGCCATGGTCTTACCGCCCCTAACCACTCCCTGGGCAACTTTTCCCTCAAACCGGCCTTGTGTGTCTTTTTCATCTTCCGCTTTCTTCCGTTGGCTCTCCCTTATGCTAAAATACACCTACGGGGACCGTCCAGTCTCTGGGAAGACTTCGGTTTCAGGTGCTGGTCAAGGTGGTGGATATGTTTGTCAATGATAGGAACAATCTTCTGGAGGTGAAGGTATGAAATTCACAGGCGTCATCACGAAGGAAGAACGGTGGTATGTTGCCCATTGTGTAGAACTTGGCGTCGTAAGCCAGGGCAAGACGATTGAAGAGGCTCAGGCAAACCTCAAAGAGGCTGTAGAACTCTACCTAGAAAGTTTCGGAACAGAGGAACTACCGGAAAGCAAAGGTGAAGTTGTTCTCTATCCTCTTGAGGTAGGAGTCAGTGACTAAACTTCCCGTTCTCTCTGGCAAACAGGTGGTCAAGGCTCTTAAGAAGGATGGCTTTCAAGTTGTGCGGCAAAAGGGAAGTCATGTTAGCCTCCAAAAAGGGGTTTACAGAACGGTTGTGCCTCTTCACGATGAGCTGGCTAAAGGAACACTTTTAGGTATCTTAAAACAGTGCGGGTTATCCAGGGAAGACCTGGCCAGGTTGATAAGCGAGTGAGGCAGCATGGCGATTGAGTTAGATCAGAAAACAAGCAGGGTCCCACTACAAGGACGTTTCTTGAGTTCTGGTTCAAGGAGGAGCATATTCTTCCCAATGGCTCACGCTTTGAATTCTGGACATGTCAGCGAGGAGTTTTAAAACCTTAATTTACGTTTATGTGGTGTGCCGATATCAAAGTCTCTATGAGTTAAGCAGAGGTTGCGGGGTGAGGATCCCTGTTAACCCCACCAGAGACTACTATCCAGGTATTGTTTCAAAATGGCTATCGGTTCAGGAAAGACCTGGGTGATGACCCTGGCAATGGTCTGTGAATATTTCAACAGCGCATTCGGTAGGGATAACAGGATGAACTGCGAGAAACTTCTATTTTCCCCCTAAGATTCTCCTAAATCCCTTCTATTCTATATTTGCCCCACTTGTCTTAGTAGGCTTCTCAATGCTCCAACAGGTATTTCTTTCTTATTCATTGGCAGGACTGTCCAATAAAGACTGAAATAATTTTGTAGCTGTTGCTTATTCCTTGCAAGGAAGATATAATTTTTACAGGCGCCAAAAAGTTTCCACCTGAACAGGAGGGGAAAATGGCACAGTTAGCGATTGAGGGCGGTCAACCAGTTTGCACTGAGAAGTTTCCGATGTGGCCTTCTTTCTCTGAAAAGACCATCGCCAGCGTGGCCGAACCGCTGAAAACAGGAAGAGTTAACTACTGGACCGGTGAGCTGGGCGTAAAGTTTGAAGAAGCCTGGGCGAAATGGAATGGCGTACGTTATGCGGTGACTACGACCAACGGCACCAGCGCGCTGCACACCGCGGTAGCTGCCCTGGGCATCGGCCCGGGAGATGAAGTTATCTGTCCTTCATACTCCTTTATCGCCTCTTCCTTCTGTGTTCTTCAGGCAGGGGCGCTACCGGTTTTTGCCGACGTGGACGAGTCCCACACCCTGGACCCTGAAGACATTGAAGACAAAATCAACGAGCGGACCAGGGCTATTCTGGTGGTCCACCTTTACGGGGTGGTTGCGGATATGGACCCCATCCTTTCTATCGCCAGAAAACACCGCCTTTTTGTTATTGAAGACTGCGCTCAGTGCTTTGGCGGCATCTACAAAGGGAAAAAGACAGGTACCATCGGCGATATCGGCTGCTTCAGTTTCTGTCAGAGTAAACACTTTACCACCGGGGGTGAAGGCGGAGCCGTCATTACCGACAACGAGGCCCTCCACTGGGAGTGCAAGTCCTTTCGGGACCACGGCTACGATGTCCAGGAACGGCTTCGTCTCTTAGAACTGGAAGCAAAACTGACCTACATTCACCGCCGGGTAGGTTTTAATTACCGCATGACGGAGATTCAGTCTCTCATCGGTCTGTGCGAACTGGAACGGTTTGACACCTGGAACTTACCCAACCGGAGACGAAACGGCCGCTTCCTCAAGGAAGCCCTGAAAGACCACCCCTTAGTTCTTTATCCGCCGCTGGATACTCCAGAGCGGGAAAACGCTTACTGGTGGGCTCCTTTTGTCCTGGACGCAGACAGGCTTAAGGTTCCGGTGAAAAGGTTTGTCCAGGCGCTGGAAGCCGAGGGCGTTCCGGTCTACGGAGTGCAGTGGCCAGAGATGTACCGGGAAAAGGCTTTTGTGGAAAGAAACGGGTTCGGCCGGCTGAAGTATCCTTTCAATGACCCCAACGCACGGCGCATTGACTATACCAAATTTAACTGTCAGAAAGCCCAGTGGCTGGAGGCCCGAACCATGAACTTCTTCTGCCACCCTGTCTATGAACAGCGTCACATGGAGCTATATGTGGCAGCTTTTGAGAAGGTGGCGAAGGCTTACATGAAGTAAGACTAACTGGCCGTCGCTTTCCCCGAAAGAAGCGCCAGCTGACCTGCCAGAAACTTGATATGCTCCGGTCCGGTGCCACAGCAACCGCCAAGAAAACAGGCTCCGGCCGCGACAATCTTCAGGCAGTTTGAGGAAAACTCTTCCGGAGTTTCCGGATAAACTGTTTTCCCCTGTTGAAGAACTGGTAGGCCAGCATTCGGTTTGAACCAGAGGGCCAGACTGGTAAGACGGCTGGTCTGGAGAGCAACTTCCACCATCTGAGAAGAGCCAAGACCACAGTTAAAGCCAAGGGCGGCCAAGTTTTCTTTCTCAGCCCAGGAAGCGAGTTCCCTTAAAGATTGCCCCATCATCGTGCGGTACTGCTTGCCGGCCTGGAGGGTGAAGGAAACAACCAGCGGTAAGGAAGAGACTTCTCTAACGGCCTGACAGGCCAGGGCGGCCTCCGCCACATCAGAAAAAGTCTCCAGAAGGAAAAAATCAACTCCCTCCTCAGAGAGAATTCTGGCCTGCTGACGGAAACAGGCCAGCAGCTTTTCCGGTCGGGCTGAACCAAAAGGTTCCAGCAACTCGCCGGCCGGGCCCATATCCCCCGCAACAAGAATGTAGGGAGCCTTTTTCTTCACTCCCTTAGCCAGGGCCACCGCGGCAACATTGAGTCGTTCCAGTTCTCCAGCCAGCCCCTTCCGGCCAAGAGCGAGGTGGTTGGCTCCGAAGGTATTGGTGAGAATAATCCGGGCGCCGGCCGCCACATAATCCTGGTGCACCTTTTCCACCAGTTCCGGTCTGGTAAGACAGGCCAGTTCAGGTGTCAGGCCATTGAAACCGAGGCGGCTCAGATAGGTTCCGGTGGCGCCGTCAAGCAAAACCGGTTTTCTCCTGGCGAGAAAATCATCCAGACAATTAACTTTTTCTTTCATGGTTTTGTCTCTTTTCTGGTTAACCCCTGCAGAAAGCAATGGAAGGCGTGGCCGATGGTTTCGGGGTCGTAACCTCCTTCCAGAACAACAAAGGCTGGCCGGCCCAATTTACTCAATTGAAAACCAATACTTCTGTAATCGTTATCTTTCAAACACAACTCCAGCAGCGGGTCGCACTCGTGGGTATCCAGACCCAGAGAAATACCAAGTATCTCGGGAGAAAACTTTGCCACCACTTTTAGAGCCCTGTCCAGGGTTGCCAGATATTTCTTGCCGCCGGTTCCTGGCGGCAGGGGAAAGTTATAACAGTTTTCAAAAGAGGAAAGCCCGGTCCCGGGATAAGCTGGAACTTGATGAAGAGAAACATAAATCACATTTTCCCGACCTCTCAGGATTTCCTCGGTGCCATTGCCGTGATGGCCGTCCAGGTCAATCACCGCCACCTTCCGGCCAGCCTGGCAGGCAGCCAGCGCCGCAACCGCCATGTTGTTGAGGTAGCAAAAACCTCCCACCCGGCAACGACCTGCATGGTGGCCGGGCGGTCTGGCCAGAGAAAAAGCGGTCTGACCACCAGATGCTTCCTGCATCGCCTGTAAGGCGGAGCCGCAGGAAAGAACTGCATACCGGTAAATACCTGGCAGAGCAGGGCTGTCCCGCTCAAAAAACTTCTCCGACTTTAACAGGTTGAGGAACTCTGCCGAATGAGCCAACAGAAGAGTTTCTTCAGGACAGGCCCGGGGTTCTTCAAACTCTGCCCTGGCATGTCTGGCCAGGTGGTCAACAATCGCCTTCAGCCGGGCCGGTGCTTCTGGATGGCCGGGTTCGTAATATTCCAGAAACTTCTCCGAGTAAAAAAGTTTCATCTTTTCCCCAGATTTTACCATGCCTGAACTCTCTTCTGAAGCCGGCAATTGTTCCTCCATCTGGCCTGCTTTCTTGCGGCGGGGTAAAATAAGAGCAGGAAAAGGTGAAACCAAAAGAGAGCTTTCTCAGAGCCCTGCACCGGGAGAAGACGGCCAGGCCAGCGACCGGTAGCGCAACCTCTGTGGTTACCACCGACCTGATGGAGCAAACCGGTATTTTCTTTCCCCGGGCCCATCTTGACGCAGAATTAATGGCTGGCCTGGCGGCCGCTGGTTACGAGAAACTTGGCTTTGACAACGTCATGCCACTTTTCTCTGTCTGCCATGAATCAGCGGCCTTAGGGTGCCAGGTGGACTGGGGCAGTCCCCACCAGATGCCGGTCTGCCGAAACAAACTGGCCAAACCCGGGGACGAAATTGTCATCCCCGGGGACTTCCTGGCCAGGCCAGAATGCCAGGTGCCCCTGAAAGCCCTGAGAATTCTGCGGCAACGCTATGGAGAGGAGGTGGCTATCGTGGGAAAGGTTTTCGGACCCTGGACCCTGAGCTATCATCTCTTCGGCGTGCAGGAATTCCTGATGGCTACCCTCCTTGAACCCGACGCTGTTTTCCGGGCAATTGACCAGTTAAAAAGGGTCACTCTGACTTTTGCCCTGGCCCAGATAGAGGCTGGCGCTGACGCTCTCTGCCTGGCTGACCACGCCACTTCGGACCTCTGCTCACCCCGGGCCTACCGGAAATTCCTTCAGCCAGTCCATCAAGAATTACGGGAAAAAATACCCTGTCCCCTGATTCTCCACATCTGCGGCGACACTTCCGACCGGATTCCCATCATCAGCCAGACAGGCATCAGTTGCTTTCATTTTGATTCCGCAGTAGCAGCCCGGCGGGCCAGAGAACTGGCCGGTCCAGACCTGTCCCTGATGGGCGGCACCAGTAACCTTGAGATTATTAGAAAGGGCAGCCCGGAAATGATTGTTGAGGAAGTCAGAGAAAAGGTGGCAGCAGGCATTGACATCATCGGCCCTGAATGTGCCGTGCCCCTGGACAGCCCTTCGGAAAATCTGGCGCTGCTGGCCAGGACAGTGAAAAGCCTTCCGGAAAAATAAAGTCTGTTTTACCCCGGAAGTCAGAGATGATAAACTGCTGCCAAATGGGAAACGTCCAAGAAGTGAAAAAGATCGGTCCAGGAGGTAAGCCATGCGCCGGCTCTTCGCCTTTCTGATGGTGACGGTGCTGTTCTGGTCATTTTCCGGGCAGGCCTGGGAATGCGGGCAGGCGCCGCCAACCCAGTCTCCCCAGAGACGTAAGGCCGGGGAGGCCTTTCCACCCCTGCCCTTACCCGCCACTCCCTTGCGCCGTTCGGAGAAGAAAAACCCTCCGGCACCGCCGGTGCTGGTCGGCAAGGTAATTTGCGGTACCAACGAGTCCTGGACCCGCGCGGAAAACGATGTGGATAATCTTCTCAAAGTAGCCTCCAGTCAGTTATCCTTAATTTATCGTGCTATCAGGATTGACCTTAACTCCTTTTCCTTTGACCCTGACGAAATCCCTATCCTTTACATCACCTCGGTGGAGCCTTTTACCCCTGAGGAGAAAGTTTTGCCTAAACTGAAGAGTTACCTGGAGCAGGGCGGTTTCCTCTGGGTGAACGCTTCCTCAGGCAGTCCCGCTCTTACAGAAGCCACAACCAGATGGTTGGCCAGACTTTTCCCGGAGCGCAACCTTTATCCCATCTATGCCAACCACCCTCTCAAAACCTGCTGCCACACCTTAGACCGGGTCAAAATAATGGCTGACGGCCAGGAAGGTGAAAACCAGTTGCAACTGAGGGTGCTCAACTTAGGCTGCCGGGCCGCGGTCATTCTCTCCCCTTATGACCTGGGCTGCGGCTGGGCAATGCACACACATCCCTTCGGAACCAGATACCTGCCGGCGGACGCGCTCAACATCGGGCTGAATATGCTGACTTACTGCCTGGCCTGGATTGAAGCCGGAAAGTTTTATGGTTCCACACCACTCTATGTGGAACCGGTCAAGAAAAAGAGCGGAAAAATTTATCTGGGTCAGGTCATCCACTCTGGAGATTGGGACCCGCATCCAGCAGCCCTGGGCAGAATTTTGAGACAGTTAGGTGAACAGACCGGCGCTTCCGTCTATCTGGAACGGCTTACCGTGGACCTGAAAAAAGATGACTTAAAGGATGTGCCGGTGCTGTATCTCACCGGCCATTTTGACCCGCGTTTTTCCCCGGAAGAAATCAGGAAAATGAAGTCCTTCCTTCAGTCAGGCGGGACGCTGCTGGTGGATAGTTGCTGTGGCAGCCAGGAATTCACCGACGCCTTTTACCAGCTGGTAAGGGAACTGTTGCCCCAGGGGAAAAAGGTTGTCTGGAAACAGGATAGCCCGGTGTACCAGTTTCCCCTGAAGATTGACCATTTCCTCTACCTGGTTCCTGTGGAGCGGCCGCCACTGGAAGCCTATCTGGTTGGCGGACTGCCGGCCATTGTCTTTTCTCCCTGCGGCCTGGGAAGTGGCTGGGAAGGGATTGCCCGGCCATTCACCCCGACACTGGTACCTAACCAGGCCAGAGAAATCGGAATCAACCTGCTCACCTACCTCATGAACCACTGAAAAACTGCCCATGACTGATGATCTGAAGTTGTTAGAGGAACTTCAGGAAGCCAGACAGAAAATTTTGCAGGAAGTCCACCGGGTGGTTGTCGGCCAGGAAGAAATTATTGAAGGACTTCTGGTCGGCCTATTTTCCGGAGGCCACTGCTTATTAATCGGGGTACCCGGACTGGCCAAGACCCTGATGGTTAGAACCCTGGCCAGAGCGCTTGACCTGACCTTCAAGAGAATTCAGTTTACTCCGGACCTGATGCCCTCGGACATTACCGGCACTGAAGTGATTCAGCAGGACGCTTCTTCTTTTGAACGGAGTTTCAAGTTTGTGCCAGGACCAATCTTTGCTAATCTGGTACTGGCTGACGAGATCAACCGGGCGCCTCCCAAAACCCAGGCTGCCCTTCTGGAGTCAATGCAGGAGTACCAGGTGACTGCCGGCGGGGTCCGTTATCCGTTGCCGTTGCCCTTCCTGGTGCTGGCGACTCAAAATCCGATTGAGCTGGAAGGAACCTACCCGTTGCCGGAAGCCCAGCTGGACCGGTTCATGTTCAGCATCTACCTCAATTATCCGGCCACCGAGGAGGAAAAAAAGATAGCGGAATTAACCGGTGCCGACATAGAGGTGGAAGTGGCCAGGATTTTGAACGCCGAAAAAATTTTGACCTACCAGGCGCTGGTGAAAAGAATTCCCGTCTCGGAGCATGTGGTGGATTTTGCTGTAAGATTGGCCAGAGCCACCAGGCCGGGTCAGGACGGTGCTCCTGATTTCGTCAAAGACTTCGTTTCCTGGGGAGCTGGTCCCCGCGCCTCCCAGTACCTGGTTCTTGGCGCCAGAGCCAGAGCCGCCCTGCGCGGGGACGTAAACGTTTCCACGGCCGATGTCAAAGAAGTGGCATCCTCAGTGCTGCGACACCGTATTTTTACCAATTTCAACGCTGACGCGGAAGGTATTGACGCGGCCAAAATTGTCCAGAGATTGCTGCAAACAGTTCCGGAAATTCCCTGAGTGAGACTGGTTTTTCCATGAGCAGCGGCCAGCAGTCATCTCGCCTTCTCGATCCGAAAGTACTGAGCAAGCTTTCCGGTCTGTATCTGGTAGCCAAAACAGTGGTGGAAGGTTTTATCAGTGGCCTCCATCGCAGCCTCTACCGGGGCTTCAGTGTGGAGTTTGCCGGACATCGCGAGTACGTTGCCGGCGACGACCTCCGGTATCTGGACTGGAAAGTATTTGGTCGAACTGACCGCACCTACATCAGGGTTTTCCGGGAAGAAACTAATGTCAAAACCCACCTTCTTCTGGATATCAGCCGGTCCATGGAATACAGCAGTGGTCCGGTGAGTAAAAAACAGTATGCCATCTGGCTGGCGGCCTGTCTCAGTTACCTGATGATCAGCCAGAAGGATGCGGTCGGTCTGGTGGTCTTTGACACCGACATCCGACGGCTGGTCAAACCGGCTTCCACCACCAGCCATCTGCACCATCTGCTGAGTAACTTAGAGCATCTCCCCGGGGGCACAACCACTTCTCTTTCTTCAGTTCTTCACCTGATTGCCTCCAACATCAAACGGCGCAGTCTGATCATCCTCATCTCTGATTTGCTTGATGAACCGGAAGAAGTTATTCGCGGCCTGGTTCACTTCCGTCACCATCACCATGAAATCATTGTTTTCCATATTCTGGACCCCGCTGAACTTGAGTTTTCCTTTACAGGCCAGTTCCAGTTTCTGGACATGGAAACAGGCGAACGACTGGATGGAGATGGCCTGGCTCTCCGGGCCGGTTATCAAAAGGCAATGGCTAACTTCCTGCATCGTTATCAAAAACAGTGTGCGGCCAACAACATCAGTTACGCCCGGGCTATCACCCGGACACCTTTTGACTACTTTCTCTACCAGTATCTCAGCCTGCGGGCCAGGACCTTTTAAGTAAGAAGGGACAACTATCTGAAATGAAGGAGCACACTTAAGAGATGAACTTTCTGCAACCTGTTTTTTTGTGGGCGCTGGCCGGTGCCGGACTGCCGGTGCTACTTCATTTTCTGGCCCGGAAGAAGGCTAAACCTTTTCCCTTCAGCACGCTGCGTTTTCTCAAAATATCTCAGTTGACCACCGGCCGTCTGCGGAAACTGGAGGAGTTTCTAATCCTTCTCCTGCGGGTGCTGGTAATGATGCTGCTGGTGCTGGTTCTGGCTGGTCCTGTCAGTCGTCGGGCCATCGGTTTTCTTCAGGAACAACTGGTAGTCCTGGTGCTGGATGATTCTTACAGTCTCAGGGCTGGAGAACCGGCCTCACCCTGGCAACAAACCCGACAGGCCGCCTTAACCGTTCTGGCTTCGTTAAGAAAGCCGGCGAGGGTTGCCCTTATCTTTACCTCAGGCAGGACCACCGGCCTGACCAGAAATCTGGAAGAGGTCGGCCAGACCATTAGAGACAGCCAGGCGACCTTTTCTTCCGGACATCTCCAGACAGCATTAGAACAGGCCCAGAAAATACTGGCCCGGCGCACCGGCTCCAGAATCCTTTTCGTCTTTTCCGACCTGCAGCGGTATGCCTGGAAGGACCTTTCTTTGCCGGAAGCCGGCCGGGAAGGTATCAGCGTCGTGGTCGTGGATACTGGCCAGAAAGAGACAAACAATGTCGGCCTGAAAGGTTTAACCTTGCTGCCGGCTCAAGGGTTGTGTCAGGCTGAGGTGGTCAACTGGAATCAATCTCCCGTAACAGTGGAAATCCAGCTGCAGGCTGGCCAGGTGGAGAAGAAAAGCCTCACACTTCCGGCCAGGGAAAGTCAGACGGTTCAGTTCAAATTGTCCCGCTCCCCGGGCACCCTCAGAGTGCAACTGATTCGTCCTGACCTGCTGCCGGAAGATAACACCTATGTTCTTCACCTGGCACCGGGTGAAAATAACCGTTTTCTCCTGGTTACCGGCAAGCAGGAATCATCCTTCTATCTGGAAACGGCTTTAGCCGCCTTTACTGCACCGGCTCAGCTTCAGGTTGTCAGTGTTGACTCCCTTACCCGAATCTCCCTGAGTGATTACCAGATGGTTTTCCTGTGCAATACCGGCCGGTGGCAACCGGAGGCTGTTCGGTCGCTCGCCGACTATCTCCGCGAAGGCGGTCAGTTGATTGTGTTTGCCGGAGAAAAAGACCTCCCGGAAAATTTTAATTCCGACTGGGAACTGCGTGAAGAAAAAACCTTTTTGATGCCGGCGAGGCTGGAGGAACTGGTCACCTTTTCCAGACCGGCCGGGGTTATCTGGGGAGAGAACCGACATCCTTTCTTTGCCCCGTTCGGCGACCGGCTCTTAGAGTATTTGAAAACAGTCACTTTCCACCAGGTTTTCCGCAGCACGGTCCTGGACGGAAATGTTCTGCTGAAACTTGACCGGGGGCTGCCCCTGCTGCTTGAAGGTCATTATGGAGCCGGCAGTATCATTCTCTGCCCCTTTCTTCCTGACCCGGCCTGGACCAACCTGCCGCGACGACCTTTTTTCCCGGTGCTGGTGGAAATCATGATGCAAACTCTAACTTCCGGAGCCAGCCCGGTGGTTTTTCCCGGTCAGGCTATTCAGGCCCCTGCTGGCACCGAATCACTTCAGGCAGTATCTCCGGACGGACTGGCCGAAACAGTTTCCGCTTCCGGGGGTGCACCCATAAAGTTTTTCCCGGAAAAACCAGGCATCTGGCAATTTTCTTTCTTCCGTCAGGGCACCACCCGCACCAGAACAGTGGCCGTTAACCTTGACTGGAGAGAAGGTGATCTGACCAGACAGGAGCCAGCCAGCCTGCGGGAGTGTTTTCCCGGGGCCAGAGTCAAACTTATCCAGGCGGGAAACTTAGAGCGGTATCTTACCGGAGAGGTAACCTCCGGTGACCTTTCCCCGGTGATGCTGGCACTCCTGCTGATTCTTTTTCTTCTCCAGGTAGCGGCCAGTAACTTTCTCCATCAGAAGAAAGACCGGCAGGAACCATTGGTTTCATCCTTCCACGGAGGTAGCCAGTGACTTTCTCGGTGCATTTCAGCGTACCGACTATTTCGGGTTTGTTAATCCTGGTCAGCTCCCCGGTTCTGGTCTGGCTCAGCTACCGCTATTTTCTGCCGGGAAGAAGCCACCGGTTGTTTCTAATCCTTGATGGGCTGGCGGCAGTAATCATCGCCGCCATGTTGCTCCAGATGGACATCTCTCTGAAGGTTCCGGCCAGAGAGAAAGGTCGCTGGGCGGTTCTGGTGGATATCTCCAGAAGTATGAATCTCGGTCCGAAGGGCGACACCCGGCTTGACCGGGTAAAAGATTTTCTGCAAAAGAGTCGCTTCCTGCGGCAACTGGAACCAGTCTGGTTGACGTTCGGCACCAGGGTAAAACCGCTGGAACCGGAAGGACTGACTTCTCTTGAGGCCACGGAAAGTTCCACCCGGATAGGCCAGGCCCTCAGGGAAGCCGCCCGGCATCTTGGACCGAGAGCTTCTGGTATAGTTATCATCTCCGACGGTCAGGAAACAGACCTCTTTCCATGGGAAACCTTCAGCCAGCAGATCTCCTGCCCGGTGTACTGCCTGGCCGCGGAGAGTCAACCGCCGCCAGACACAGGGATCGTGGATGTTGTCACCAACTGCCCTGTTTACGCTGGTGAAAAAGTCCAGTTGAACGTTTCGCTCAGGCAGTCTGGTTTTGACGGACGCAGCCTGCCAGTGAAATTATTTCACGGGACAAATCTGGTTGATCAGAAAACCGTCCAGGCGGTTCAGCCATTGACTTCCGTGGAATTCAGCCTGCCGGGATTATCCCCCGGCGAATACATCTACCAGGTTGTTCTGGAGCCGCAGCCCGGGGAAACAGTGCTGAGCAACAATCGCTATCCTGTCCCGCTCCGGGCGCTGGCTACCCGAATTCATCTTCTTTATGTGGAGACCAGCTTGAGGTGGGAGTACAAATTTCTCAAGCGGTACCTTGAATCTGACCCTCATCTCCAGCCGGTTTTCCTTGTCAGGGTGGCAGAAAATACTTTCCAGCAGACCGGCGGCGAACAGCTGGAAATTCCCGCTGATATCTTCACCGAAAGTTTCTTAAACCACTTTGACCTCCTCATCCTGGGCGATTTTGACTTCACCACTCTTTCGCCGCGACAGCTGCAGGCTATAACCGAATTTGTGGCCCGGGAAGGCAAAAGCCTGATGCTTTTAGGCGGCGAGCACTTCCTCAAAGGCGCCCAGCACTCCGGCCTGGAAACCCTGCTGCCGGTGATACCAACCGGACAGGAGTCCCGGGTGAGCACCGGTGAGTTTTCACCAGTGCTGACAGAAGAGGGAAAAAGTTTCGGCCTTTTTGAAGGTCTGACTTCCTTCCCCGGACTGGACCGGATTAACCAGGTGCATTCCATAAGACCAGGCGCCAGTGTCCTGCTGGTAAAAAGCAGCGACCCGAAAGCAGCCCTCCTGGCCATCTCCGCCCCGGGACAGGGCAAATGCCTGATTCTGGCTACGGATGTCGTCTGGAAATGGTACTTCGGCCAGCCGGCAGACAAGACTATCTATGAGCTTTTCTGGGCCAGGTTGCTCAGAAGTCTCTGGGGACCGGAAGACTATCTCGGTCTGGGCCGCAGTCTCCCGGAGATTATCACCTCCGGCCGCCTTTTCTCGCCGGGGGAAACGGTGGAAATAAGATTTGCCTCTTCCGGAAAACTGACTGGAAAAGTTAACTACTCGGTGCGCACCGCCGACGGTCAAACCCTGCCCCTGACACCGGTGGACAACCGGGCCAGTTTTGTTCCCCGGCAGGAAGGGGTCTATCTAATCACTGCAGAAGCCGGCGGAAAAAGCAATCTCCGGGAAGTAATCGTGACGAGCGAAGGCACCGAATTGATGGAGCTGTCTCCTAACGAGGCCCTGTTGAAAAAAATTGCGCAGTTTTCTCACGGGGGGTTCTTCCGTTTGAGCGAGGCCCATCTTCTGGAAAAATCCCTGAAGGAAAAACGCCAGTTTTTAACCAGGAGTTTCGGCCCGGGGGCAGAAAACAGAAAGTACTGGATAGCGCTGGTCTGTTTTGTTTTGAACCTGTGCTGGTGGCAGAGGCGAAGACAGAACATTGTTTAAGGACAGACGAAAGCCTCTGACGGTATAATAAAGGTAAATGGACCACCTTGAATTTATCAGCCATTATGTAGAGTACTTCCGCCTTCTGGAAAAGAAGCGCAGCCAGCAGGAGCTTTTTCTCCTGACAGCAGCGGCGGTGGTTTTCTTTCTGACTTTGACTGTTTCTCTTCACTTTCTTCTCCTGGCCCAGCCTGTTTTGCTTCTGATAGCGAGGATTTTTCTGGCGATGGTCCTGATCGCATTTTCCCTGCGTCTCTTCCAGCAGAGCCGGTGGTGGGCCAGGCAAAACCACCAGGACCTGGCTCTCCGGCTGGAGAAAAAATTGCGTACTCTGCGTAACTACCTCATTAATGCCTGTCAGTTATCCCGGAGCAACCGCTACCCTGCCTGCCTGGTTCAGCGCCAGCGAGAAATAGCCGTGGAGGTGCTGAAACAACACCGGCTTGAGGAAGCCATTGACCGAAAACGGACTGGCTCTTACCGTCGGACCCTGATGATAGCCGCAGGTATCTTTATCCTGGTAGCGGCCTTGAAACCGGGCTATTTCCTTTCTGGACTGCGCACTTTTTTCCTTCCGTCCTTCGCCTGGGATTTTTCTATCCTGGTGGAACCAGGAGACTGTTTTGTGGAACCGGGCACAGAAGTAACCATCAGGGTTACCTGGCCCGAAAAAGAAACCGCGCCCAGACTGGAAATTAAAAACGACCAGAAGTTCAGCCAGCCGATGGTGAGAGACGGCTCCCGCTACAGTTACCTTCTTGGACCGGTCCATCAGCCGCTGCGCTACCGGATTACCGGGAAAAACAGAAAGACCAGATGGTTCCAGGTGCAACTGAGGGAAAAAGTGGGCTTAAGCAAAATGAAAGTAGTCCATGAATATCCGGCCTACACCGGTCTGAAGAGAAAGATAGAGGAAGGCCCCCTGGCCGCCATCAGCACCCTTTACAACACCAGGCTGACCCTTCAGGTCTACTTTACCGGTCCGGTTGGCGACGCCTGGCTGGTCCTGGGTAGCGGAAAAATTTTTGTCAGCCGTGGCCGTTCCACTACCAAAATTTTTACCTTCACCGCCACCGAGGCCACCCTCTTTGAGTTCCGGTATTATGACCCGGCCCTGAAACAGACACTGACCAGTTCGCGGGAAAGACTCTCGGTCAGTTTTGACCAGCTGCCATTTGTAACCTTTACCCGGCCGGCCCGGGACCTTGTGGCCCGTTTGCCGGCAGCAGTTCCTGTGGAGGTCTCGGCCAGTGATGACTACGGCCTGAAGACCATCACCCTGCGCTACCATCGCGGGGAAGGAGAGATTTCCCCGGCTGACCCGGTCTTTTTCCGGGCCGAACTGCAAGGGGCCAGAAGTAGCACCTTCCAGGCGGTGCTGAAACTTCCGGACACCGGTCGCGACCGGGTGGCCTACTATGCTGAATGTACTGACAACTGTCTGCCGGTACCCAACCTGGGCCGGTCTTCCCTTTATTTTATTTATCCGCCGGCCGCGGCACCGGCTTCTCTGAAGCAGGAGACCAATCCCCGGCGACAGCAACTGGAAGAAAAAGTTGACCTGGCCAAACAGCAGTTAGAAAAATTTATGGAAGAACAGAAAAAAATAGTTGAAGCTGCCAAGAAATTCGGCACTATCCGGACAGAAAGCCAGAAGGCCGAGTTGAGCCAGCTGGCGGAGCAGGAGCAGAAGTGGCTGGAAATCTTCCAGAAGATGGTTGACGACCTTAACAAACTGGCCAAACAAACCCAGGGCAAGTACACCCTGGCCGATGAACTGGTGGAGATGCTCTCCCATGTGCAGAAGGCCAGGGAAGGCCTTAAAAAACCTGATATTCACATGGTTATTGCCGAGTCCCACATGGGTCTGGAACTGGCTCAAGAAATCACCTCTAACTTAGAACGCTGGCTCTCGGAAGAGCCGGACCGTTTCAAGTGGGATATGCAGGAACCAACCAGACAGGCTGCTATTCCGGAAGCAGAGCTGCCTGAGGAACTGGAAGATATTATCGGGGACCTCATAGAACAGGAAGAGCAGATGCGGGAAGAAATAGAAGATATCACCAGCAGCTGGATGGACAGTCTGGATAAAGGAGCCGGCTGGACCGCCATGGACGGGCCCATCAGCAACATGAGTGCCAAGGGCATTACCGGTAATCTCATGCCTAACCAGCAGGAGGTCGGTGGCCGCGCTGGAGAAGGCAGAACCGGTCGTTCCTACGGGGAAATGGTGGAAAAAACCGCCCAGGGCAAGGGTGGCCGGAAAACCCCTGCCCGGCTGACCCCGGACAACATGGAACCGGGTGTCATCCAGGACACCAGCAAGGACTCCCCCCTGGGTCCCACCGGAGGAGGCAAAGTCAGCGGCTGGGGCCAGACCGGACTTCGCGGACCGGTGCAGGAGCTAACCTTCCGCTACGACCTGCTGGCGCAAAAGCAGAATCAGATTATTGAAAAGGCGGAAAAACTTTCTCACGAACTGAAAATCATGAATGTCTACAACCCCCAGTTAGAACAATCCATCCGGGCGATGAAAATGTTTCAATTTCAGTTGCAGGAAGGCCGGTATAGTTCTCTGTTGACGACCAAGGAGCAGATCATTGACCAGTTGCGGGGTCTCCAGCAAAATCTGGCCCGGCAGAGTATTATCAGGGTCGCCGACGAGCCTGTGGAAAAAAAGGCAGAAAAAGAAATAGGCAGCACCTGGAAGGAGAAGATTCCCCTCGGTTATGAAGAGACGGTGCGCCGTTACTTTCAACGCTTTGGCAAACAGTAACAAACACCGGCACCATGAAAAAAAGTTATCATCTCCCTATCCTTTTCCTCTTTCTTCTGGGCTGGCTGGGGGCAGAAGCGGGCACCGCTGCCGTCAGGCTTCATCTGAACACTCCCCGCAGTGTTTATGCTGAAGAAGAGTATATCTTTCTGCCGCTGCTGATTGAAAACATCACTTCAGAGACCGTCAGTATCGTTCTTCCGTATCTGCAGCCCAGAGAGAAAAAAAGACTTTTTGTGGGCCAGGATTTTACCCTTATGTTGATGGCTGACGACCAGCCAGTGGCCTCCTTTACCAACCACATGCCCCCGGAACCAAAACCCGGCAGTTTCAGGGTGGACCTGGCACCTGGAGAAAGTATTTCCTGGAGCATCCCTTTCCCCTACGATTATTATCCTGTAAGGCTTCCCTGTTCCTTTCGCGTTCGCCTGCTCTGGCAGAGGATTGAATCCAACGAAGTGACCTTTCAGGTGCTTGCTTCCACCGGCACCGTCAACAAGACAGAGCTCCTGGTCAACAGTGATTTTTCTGAGGGAGAAACCTTCCCCTGTGGCTGGAGAATTGAGCACCAGACTATTTTCTGGAACAAACAGGAAAAACTCCTTCATTTTCTGCTGGACGTGCCCACCGCCACCGGTGAAGGACTCTGGGTTTATTCTTTACTGCGGCCCATCAAAACGCCCGGTAGTTTCACTCTGCACCTGAAGGCCAAGAGTTCCGGTCCGGAGATTATCGTCTTTGTGGAAGGCTGGGGTCTGGTGGCTGGCCGGCGCCGGCGTCTGGAACGTAACGAATGCTTTGCCCACCCAGCCACCCCGGACTGGGAAACTTACCGTTTTAATGTTGTCTTCAGCAAACCCGAGGTAAAGTTGGTCCGGATCCGTCTTTTTGCCTATGGTCGGGCCGGCTCCGTCTGGTTCCGAAAAGTCTGTCTGACGCCGGCCGATTAAATCCGGTCTGAAATCCAGGATGAAACTGGTAGAAATAGTTTTTGACCTTCCTCTGGACAGGACCTTTGACTATCTGGCTGGCCGCTGGGCCGGCCAGTTGCAGCCCGGCTGCCGGGTTCGGGTTCCTTTTGGCCCTCGTTCGGCCATCGGCTGGGTGGTCGGTGAAAAGGAAGTGGAGAAGGCTGTTTACCGCTACCGGACAATTTCCAGACTTTATGACCGCCAGAGTCTTCTGACATCAGAGCTGCTGGAGCTTTGCCGTTACCTCGCCTGGCGCTACTGCGCTTCCCTGGGTCAGGTGCTGGCTACCATCACCGCTGGCTTTTCTCTGACTTACCCGGCCGGCAAAAAATCATCTCCGGAGAGAAAAGACAACCAGCCCTCACCGGAGAACAACCTTTTTTCCACCACGGCTGTCCCTGCCGGCGAGACCACCTTCTTTCTTTACGGAAAACAGCACCAGCGTAACCAGTATCTCCTCTCCCTGGCCTCAGCCAGCAGCGGTTCCTGCCTTTTTCTCTTTCCTGAAACCAGGGCTGCCAGTTGCTTCCATCACTTTCTGGCCGGATACTTTCCTGACCGCACTGTGTTCTTTCACGGTGAACTGCCCGGTTCTCTGCGATTGAAACTGTGGCACCGGCTGATGACGGAGAAAAATCTTTTTCTGGTGGGCACACGGCTGGGGGTCTTTGCTCCTCTCACCGACTTAAGCCTCATCTGCCTGGACGAACCAGAGCATCCTGGTTATCAGGAAAGAAGACAGCCCCGCTACGAAACAACCGAAATTGCTTCCTGGCGAGCCAGGAAACTTGGAGCTGGCCTGGTTCTCACTGAAGGCTGCCTGAGCCTCAGCCACTACCACGCAATTTCTTCCGGACAGGCCCGGCTCAGTGTCGCCAGCCAGGTCCTTCTTCGGGCAAGGGTCCGGGTAATTCCCTGGCAGCGGGCCAGCCGGAGACAGCTCCTTACTTTTCTGACTGAAGAAGCTATTGCTTGCCTGGAGGAGACAGTCCTGAAAGGCCAGCGTCTGGCAATTCTTCATCACCGCAAAGGCTCCTTCCGACTTATTTCCTGTAAGAACTGCGACCATTGTTTTCCTTGCCCGGATTGTGCTCTGCCCATGGTACCTCTGGAAAAAACAAAGTCGCTTGCCTGCCGTTTCTGCGGCCAGAATTTTCCCCTGCCTGAGAAGTGCCCGGCCTGTGGCAGCAAGAAAATAATCTGGCGCGGGACCGGGCTGCACAATATCCTCCAGAGTTTGAAAAAGGCCTATCCTCACCTGGAAATAGCCACCGTTACTGCGGAAGAAAAGATGCCTTCTAACCCTTCAGCGCAGATTTTCCTGGGAACGCTGGCTCTGGAGGAAATAATGGAAGAGATAGCTCCGGCGCTCCTTCTGATTCCCGCTGCCGATGCTTTTCTCAATCTGCCTGACTATCGCAGCGAAGAACGTTTCTTCTGCCTGGTCAACCGCTGTCGCCAGAAGATGCCTCCGGAAGCTACCGTGCTTCTGCAGACCTACAATCCCGGTCTGCCTCTTTTCCAGTCTCTGGTGGCCAACAACGACCAACTTTTTTATGAGAAGGAATTGCAACTGCGCCGCCAGTTAGCCTATCCGCCTTTTACTACGCTGTTGAAAATAGAGATAGAAACAAGGCCGGAGAAAAAGTTAGACAAGCAACGCCGCGTGCTGGAGGAATTGTTCAGTCGTTGCCAGATGGAACCGGTCTATAACGGACCGGGGTACCCGCCGGTGATAAGAAAGCACTACCGCTGGAAATATCTCTTCAAACTGGCCAGTTTAGAAAACCTAAAACGGTTAAGGCCTGCCAGCGAGATGCCGGAAGTCAGTCTGACGTTTAACCCGGTGGAAATGTAATCAGTGGTGGTGACTGGCCAGTTGAGACACAAGTTGCTCCAGAATTTCCTGGTCCAGCTGCCCGGTAAACTGATAGAGTTGTTGACCGTGAGCGTCAAAGACGACCAGGGCCGGCCAGTTCTTATCCCCGAGCAGTTTTCCTCCTTCTCTGCCGGAAACAATCACCACCCCGGCCTTGCCCGCCAGTGCCGGTTTCACCCGGGATAGGGCTGTTAGAAATTCCTGGTCACGCTCGGTACCGCTTTTGACAAAAAGGAGCACCCCCTGATGCTGCCGGGTCAGTTGCTCAATCTTCTCCAGGGGAGATTTCTGCGCATTCAGAGAATTGAGCAGGACCAGGGCTACCAGCACCAGCAAAACTACAACCACCGGCGGAAACCAACGGCTTGATTTCCCCTGAACCATGCAAACCTACCGGTATTCTGTTTTTCCTGCAGTCTCAGCACTGCCCGGCTGTATTCCTTCCAGTTCCTTGATCTTTTTCAACAGTTTTTCTTTTTCTCCCCGCCGGGAAAGATACAGCATCCTCACGATAATTCCCAGAGAAATCAAGGAAATGACCACCCCGGACAGCCTGACCAGGTCCTGCTCCCGGACAAAAGTATCGGCCAGCGAAAGAAAAAGCCCCATGACGAAAATCAGTATTACCCAGACCAGCATAAGGTTCCTCCTTTGCTCTTTCTGGAGAGGACCGTTTCTGCCGGAAATGCTTCACTCTCCAGACTAAAAAAAGAACTTCTTCACCAGAAAGAATACAACGGCCAGCAAAATTAACACAAAGACCCACTGTTCCCAGCGGCTGGACCGACGACCGGCTGCCTGCCTTTCCTCGGCCTCTTTGAGCCTTTGAACAAAAACAGCAAAGGTTTGAGCACATTTATCGCTGCAGAAGATGCCCTGCTCGGTGACTATCCGACACTGGCTGCAAAGACCACGCCCGCATTGTTTGCATCTGGCAACCGCCGGCCGGCCAGTGTGGAAAAAGCATTCAGCCATGCGACCCCCTCGGTTCACCGGCCATCTTACTGCCCGAAGGCCTGGCTCTGGTATAGTCCCGGCCCCAGAGTAACACCTTCTGGTTCAAACTTAAAAATTTTTCCGGTACGGTCAAATCCAGCGCCTTCATGATGGTGTCAAAATCAACAGGGAGGAAAGGAGCCGCCACGCCGGCCATCAGCACATTTAAGACCTTTACTGAACCTAACTGTTTCGCCTGCTCGGTAAAATCGTCAGCCAGAAGATGCGCGCCTGTTTTCCTGATTTCCTCAAGGAGGTACTTCAGGTCCGGATAGGTTATTTTCAAGCCGGCTGGCCTGATGGCCGCGGTATTGACCACTGCGGTCGCTCCGGGTTTCAGATACCAGGCGTAGCGAACCCCCTCCAGCGGCTCCAGGGCCAGCAAAAGGTCAGCCTGAGCTGCCGGCACCCTGGGGCCAAAAACACAGCCCAGTCTGACATGGGCCTCCACGGAACCTCCCCGCTGAGCCATGCCGTGGGTTTCGGTACCTCTTACCGGCAATCCGGCCAGCACCCCAGCCTGACCCAGAAGGTCAGAGACAAGGATAATTCCCTGCCCCCCCACCCCGCAGATAACCACGTCAAAACTTTTTCTCATTTTTTGACCAGGGCCTGATGCGGGCAGAAAGCCACGCAGAGCCCGCAGCCAGTGCAAAACTGGGTAATCACCGGCGTTTTCTCCAGCCACTGGATAGCCGGGCAACCTGATTTTAGACAGATTTTGCAACCGCGGCAGTTCTCCTGGGCCACGACAATCTCAGAGCGGCTTTCTTTTTTCTCCAGCAACACGCAGCCGCGCCGGAAAATGACCACCCGCACCCCCTTCCCTTTTCTTATCTCTTCCAGAACAGAAAGGGATTCTTTCACCTGGTAAGGGTCAAGCACTACCGTATCAGCGCCAGCCGCCTGACATATCTTTTCCAGGGCAACCTCCCGGCTTTTTCTGCCCAGGGCAGTCTCCCCGGTGCCTGGATGTGGCTGGTGGCCGGTCATTGCGGTGGTGCGGTTATCTAAAATGGCTACCACCAGATTCGCTTCATTGTAAACCGCATTGATGAGCGCTGGAATACCGGCATGAAAGAAGGTTGAATCTCCAATGATGGCGACGACAGGACGGTCAGACTCCATCCTGGCCAGACCGGCTCCGGTACTGATACCGGCGCCCATGCACAAACAGGTATCAATTGTACCCATGTTTATCCCTAAGGTATAACAGCCAATATCACCCGGAAAGATAGCCGACTGGCCGAAAACCTTCTTCAATAGTTGAAAACTGGCGCGGTGCGGACAGCCTGGGCACAGAACCGGCGGTCTCATCGGAAGGGATGGTGACGATGAGAAAACTCGTGGAGGTTTTCCGGCCATCCGGTCAAGAGATTGCGCAATCAGTTCCACGGAAAATTCGCCTTCCCGGGGCAGACAACCATCCATCTTTCCGTGAATGTCCAGCCCCGGATTGACCTTTCGGGAAAAACGTTCCACCATCTCTTCCAGAACCGGTTCTCCCTCTTCTATGACCAGCACCCGACGAACCTCTTTCAGCGCTTCCTTCAACTGATTTTCAAAAACAGGATAGGTAGCCACCTTCACCATGGGCCAGGCCTCCTGCCGTCGGGCCAAAACTTCCTGAGCGTAGAGCCAGCCCAGTCCTGCCGCAATAATCAGGGTATCACCCGGAGCTTTCTGAAACTGGTTGAAAGGAACTTTCTCCATGGCCTGAGCGAGAAGTTGCTGTTTTTCGTTCAAACCCTGCCCGGCCTTTCTGGCGTTAGCCGGCACCATAACAAAACGCAACGGGTCTTTCTTGAAACCTGCCTTTATCCTGGAAACCTGTACCTGGCCACCCAGTTGCACATCTGACTTACCGTGGGCCAAACGGGTCACCAATCGCAACAGCACCGGCAGGCCGAACTCTTCGGAGAAACTAAAACAGAACCTGGCCATCTCCAGCGCTTCCTGGGGTGAAGATGGTTCAAAACACGGCACTTTCGCAAAACAAGCGTAGCGGCGGGAGTCCTGTTCGTTCTGGGAAGAATGGACCGCAGGGTCATCAGCCACCACCACGACCAGTCCGCCAACAACTCCGGTGTAAGCCGCGGTCATCAAAGAGTCAGCCGCCACATTCAACCCTACATGCTTCATAATGGCCGCAGCCCGGTGTCCGCTGAGGGCCACTCCGTAGGCAGTCTCAAAGGCGACCTTTTCATTGACAGACCATTCCACATAAAATCTGCCTTCACCGGCCAGTTCCACCAGTTTTTCTGTGATCTCCGAAGAAGGCGTTCCGGGATAAGCAAAAGAAGCCACCAGGCCACCTTCCACCAGCCCGAAAGCCACCGCGTGGTTTCCAAGGAGATATCTCTTTTTTTCCACGGTAATTATCTTAGTGCAGTTTTCCTTCAAAGGCAAAAGCAGTTAGCCCGGAAAAGCAGCCTCAGCATCACCGGGAAAAGAGGGCTTGACAGATTTCAGACAGGTTATTAAAATGGAAAATAGCATTTTTCCGTTGGGCGCAATGGTAATGACTCGGGTAATGGTGCTAAGGGAAAATTGCTGCCAGTCACCGTTATCCAAAATTTCGCCCGGGAGGCCCTTATGGCAGAATTCGTCTATTTTCAGAAGGAGATAGAAACACTTCCGGAAAGTAAGTTAAAGGCGTTGCAGCTGGAACGGCTTCAACGTCTGGCTGCCTATGTCCAGCAGAAGGTCCCCTTTTATCAGAAGGCGTTTGCCGCCAGTCACCTTGAACCGGACCGCATCTCTTCTCTAAATGACCTCCGTTATTTCCCGCTCACTTCCAAGGCAGCGCTGCGCGACCATTATCCCTTTGGACTTTTTGCCCTGCCCTTGAACCAGGTGGTGGAACTTCACGCCTCTTCCGGAACCACCGGCAAGATGACCGTGGTTGGCTACAGTGCGGCGGACATCAAACTCTGGTCCACGGTGATGGCTCGTTCCTTGGCCTGTGCTGGAGTGGTTAAGGGTGACATCGTTCACAATGCTTATGGCTATGGACTTTTCACCGGCGGCCTGGGTATTCACTTTGGTGCCCTGGAATTGGGCGTGACCGTGGTTCCAGCCTCTTCCGGTCAGACCCGACGGCAACTTGATTTAATGGCGGACTTCAAAAGCACAGTTTTAACCTGCACCCCCTCCTACTCCCTCTACGTGGCTGAAGAAGCCAGAAACTACGGTCTGGACCCGCTCAGTTTTTCCCTGAGGGTGGGAGTCTTTGGCGCGGAGCCATGGTCTGAAGGGATGCGGAAACAGATTGAAAAGGAGTGGGGACTGCTGGCGCTGGACATTTACGGCCTTTCGGAAATCATCGGACCGGGGGTGGCCATGGAATGTCCCGGTCAGGAAGGGCTTCATATCTGGGCTGACCATTTTCTGCCTGAGGTTATTGACCCCAAAACCGGTGAACCCCTGGAAGAAGGTCAGGAAGGAGAACTGGTTATTACCACGCTGACCAAGGAAGCCCTGCCGCTCATCAGGTACCGAACCGGAGACATTGTCACCCTCACCACTGAACGTTGTCCGCACTGTGAGCGAACCATGCCGCGCATCAGCAAAATTCTTGGCCGGATTGACGACATGCTCATTATTCGGGGCATCAATGTCTTTCCCTCTCAGATTGAGAGCGTGCTGCTGAAAATTCCTGAGGTAGCCCCGCATTATCAGTTAGTGGTCACCAGGGAACACCATCTGGACAGATTGGAAGTGCAGGTGGAAGTCAGTCCGGAAGTTTTCTCCGATGAGGTCAAAAAGTTAGAGGAGTTACAGCAACGGGTTCTTTCGGAAATTGAAAGTACGCTGGGAATTTCAGTGACAGTAAAATTGGTGGAACCAAAGTCCATTGAACGCAGTCAGGGTAAAGCCAAACGTGTTATTGACCAGCGACAGATATAAAGCAGAAGCGGCCACAGTGACAAAAAGGAGGTGTCATGCCCATCAGACAGGTTTCTATCTTTCTGGAAAACAGACTTGGCCGGCTCAGCGAAGTGGTTTCCCTGCTGGCCAAAAACAGCATCAATATCCGCGCCCTGGCACTGGCTGACAAGGCTGATTACGGAATTCTTCGCCTTATTGTCAACGATACCGACCGAGCCCTGGAAATTCTCCGTCAGGAACTGTTCTCTGTGAACGAAACGCCGGTGCTGGCCGTGGAGGTGGACGACCGGCCAGGCGGACTGGCTGAAGTTCTGGCCATTCTGGTGCAGAATAGCATCAATGTGGAGTACATGTACGCCTTCGTGGCCAAGTCCGGCGGCAAGGCCGTAGTGGTCTTGCGGGTGGAGGACTTAGAAAAGGCGGAACGGGTCCTCTCCTATAACGAGAGAAAACTGCTCCGGGAAGAGGAAATTCAGGGTCTTTAATAAGGAGGGTCAATGAATGCCGGGTGGTTGGCGTGGTGGCTGGTGGTGGTAGCAAGCATCGCCCTGGTAGCTATTGGTCTGGCCCTAACCCTCAGGGGGTGGAAAAATGATTGATGAAGCTACGCTCGGTCTGCCAAAACCGGATTTTTATTTTGGTCTCTGGGCTGGTCTGGGAATTGCGGTGATGCTGGTTCTCTGCAGCATTTTGGGCTTTCTCAGCCGGAAAAAAGCCGATTCTTTTGAACACTTTTTAGTGGGGCACCGGGACATCGGTCCGGTAGTAACCGGCCTGGCCTTGGGGGCAACCTGGTTAAGTGGATGGGCCACCTTAGGTATGATGGGCATTACCTACACAGTCGGCTGGGCTGGAATGTGGTTTGCCGGTATCTGGACGATTTTCGGGATTGTGCCGTGCTTCTTTATGACTGGCCGGGCGATGCAACGTTACTCCCTCAAGTTTGGCGCCAGAACTGTGCCGGATGTCCTTGGCCTTCGTTTTGACAGCAAACCGGTGCAGTCGCTGGCTGCCCTGGTGATGATTTTCTTCATGCTGCTTTATGCCGTCGGCCAGTTCAAGGCCGGGGCCACCTGCTGGTATGCGGTCACCGGACTTAATCCGCTGCTCTGTCTCATTCTTTCGGCGGTCATCGTTTTCATCTACATGATCGTTGGCGGCTACACCGGCACCCAGTGGTCTCTGGCCATCCAGGGAGCGCTGCTTGGTTTTGCCTGTTTCGTCCTGGGCATTTACGCGCTGGCCTTTGTCGGCGGGCCTACCATGCTTAACGCCAGGCTGGCTGTCCAGGACCCGAAACTGTTGAATCTGGTGAGAACCGACCTGCCTGCGGTGGGAAATACCCAGCTCTTTTCCACGGTGCCCGGAGTTGTCTCCACCTTCTTCATCTTTTTGACCATGGCCGTCGGTTTCCCGCACAATGTAGCCCGCTTCTTAGGGATGAGACGCCTGAGCAAACAGGATTTTGCTCTGATTACCCTGATGGTTTTCCTGGTAGCCGGACCGCCCATCTTTCTGAATGCCATCACCGGACTTTGCAGCCGGGCGCTTTTCGGAAACAAACTGATGGCGCTGGCTCCGTGGAAAGGAGACCTGGCTGCGCCCTACCTGGCCATGGCCACCGGTGGCAAACTGCTTACCACCCTTTACATTACCGGCGTTTTTGCCGCGGCCCTTTCCACCCTTTCCGGCATGGTCATGGTCATGGCCGGCAACCTTACCCGTGACCTTCTTCAGCTCTGGAATCCGGATATCCCTCAGAAGAATCTCCTGGCTCTGACCAAGGTGGCCATTGGACTTTTCATTCTCATTCCCTTCTGGTGGGCTTTTCGCAAACCACCGGAACTGCTGGCCATCTTTATGGGCTACGCGGCAATCGGACTGGGTGGCATTTTCATCTTCTGCACCGCTGTTTCTTTCTACTGGAAACGGGCTACCGCCACCGGCGCTATTCTCTGTATGGTTTACGGGGTGCTGGCCACACTCCTTGGAGGTATCGCCACGGCCCGGGGCAAAATCGGCATGGGAACCTTAGAGTATATTGTGCTGATTGGCTGTGGATTCTTCTATTTCGTGGGAAGCCTGACCAGCAAACCGGTGCGGAGCGAACGGTTGAAGGAACTATTCGGTTGAAAACTTAACCCGTCGGAGAAAGAAGCGGACACCATTATGGCTGATTCAGATAGTTTCTGGCAGGTGGAACAGGAGAAAGCCTCCAGGGAGCAGTTACGCCGCCTGCAACTGGAAAGATTACAGCAGACTATAGAGCAAGCCATCCGTTCTCCCTTCTACCGGGAGAAATTGAAAAAGGCTGGTCTGAAGCCAGGAATTTCCAGCCTTGAAGAGATCCAGCGTTTCCCCTTCACGGAAAAAGAGGACCTGCGTCAGTGCTATCCCTTCGGCATGGTGGCTGTCCCTCTCAACCAGCTTATCCGGATGCATGCCTCTTCCGGTACCACAGGAAAATCCACTCTTATTTTCCATACGAGAAAAGATATTGAGACCTGGGCTGACCTGGTGGCTCGTTCTCTATACATGGTCGGCGCACGAGCCGGCGACATTTTCCAGAATATGATGACCTATGGACTTTTCACCGGCGGTTTAGGTCTGCACTACGGAGCCGAAAAAATCGGTCTTTTGGTGGTGCCGGCCGGCGCGGGCAATACCCAGAAGCAGATTGAGTTCTTCCGGGATATCGGCACAACCATCATTCATATCACCCCCAGTTACTGTCTCCATCTGGCCCAGGTGGTGGAAAGTATGGGCCTTTCACCTGCACGCGACTTAAAGTTGCGGCGCGCGATCATGGGAGCGGAACCCTATTCTGAAGCCACCCGACGCCGGCTGGAGAAATCCCTCAACCTGAAGGTTTACAACTGCTACGGACTTTCCGAGATGAACGGCCCCGGGGTCGCCTTTGAGTGTCCTTTTCAGCATGGACTTCACCTCTGAGAGGACCATTTTCTGCCGGAGATTGTCAACCCCGAGACCGGCCGGGTTTTGCCTGACGGTCAGGAAGGCGAGCTGGTGCTGACCACTTTGCAGCGGGAAGGCATGCCAATTCTTCGCTACCGGACAAGGGACCTGACCAGAATGATCAAAGGCACTTGCCGGTGTGGCCGAACCCACCGACGCATTGAAAGAATCAAGGGCCGTTCCGACGACATGTTCATCGTCAAGGGGGTCAACATCTTCCCATCCCAGATTGAAACTGTCCTGATGGAAATACCCGAGGTTGATGCCAACTTTCTGGTAATAGTGGACAGAAAAAACGGTCTGGATGAACTTACTGTTCAGGTGGAGATCAAGCGGGAATATTTCACCGGAAACCTGCAGCAGTTGCGCGAACTCCAGGAACGCATCAGCGCCCAGTTGAAAAACATGATTATCGTCACGCCCAGGGTGGAACTGGTGGAACCGGGTACCATCCCGCCCTCCACCGGAAAAGCCAAACGGGTAATAGATAAGAGGAGGCTGTAACTTGGCTCGACAGATTTCTGTCTTTCTGGAAAATAAACCTGGCCGCATCAGCCACATTACCGGGCTTTTAGCCAGGGCCGGGATTAACTTCCGGGCTTCCACCATCGCGGATAGCGGCACCTTCGGAATTTTCAAGATCATCACCGATAATAACGAGCAGGCTTACCGGGTGTTGAAAGAGGCTGGTTGCATGCTGGCCTCTCAGGAAGTGGTCATTGTTGAAATTCCGGATAAGGTCGGGGCTTTTCACCGGATTGCCCGGCTTCTGGAAAAGAACACAATCAACATTGAAGATGTTTACTGTATTCTCATCAGCAGAGCCGAAAAGGCAGCCCTGGTTCTTAAGGTTTCTGATCCGGAGACCGTTAAGAAAATCCTGAAAAAAGAAAAATACCGGCTCCTGGAAGAAGAAGCGCTGTGAGGGAAAAACATTATGAGCCGGAGAACAAGGAGGAAAGGATGGGCCGAAGAGTCGTGCTGGTGTTAGCCGCAGTGAGTGTCCTGGCCACCGCCTGGCCGGTCAGGGCCGCGGAAAACAAGAAGTTTGATTACGGCGCTTCTTTGCGCCTGAGGGAAGAGTATTTTGAAAACATCTGGGATTTCAACGCCAAAAGTGCCACTTTTCAATCGGTGGAAAACTACTTCCGGCTTAAGGCCAGCCTGTGGGGGAAATGGAACTTCACCGAAAATATCAGCCTCTTTGCCAAACTGACCACCGAACCTGACATTTACATGACCACCGGCCCGAACAGCCCGCTCAGTAAGGGCAAGAATGTTAATGACAACGAGGGTATTTTCGACAATCTCTATCTGGATATCAAGAATGTCTTTGGTCTGCCGGTGGATTTACGGGTGGGACGACAGGACTTTCTCTTCACCTACGGTGAAGGCTTTATCATCCTTGACGGCACGCCCTACGACGGTTCCCGGACGACCTACTTCAACGCGGCCCGGCTTACCTGGAAAATCAACGAGAAGAATTCCCTTGACCTGATTTATATTTCTGACCCGGACAGGGACATCTATCTGCCGGTCATCAACGACCTGGGCCGTCAGTTGAACACCTCTGACGAACGGGCTTATGTCATCTATGGCAAACTTAAACCGCTGGACAATTTTTCCCTGGAGCCTTACTACATCTACAAGATAGAAGGAAGCTACACGAAAAACACTATCTATACTCCGACCCTGGGTCTTCATACCTTCGGCGCCAGAGCCGTGGCTTCCTGGGACACCTGGAAAATACGGGGAGAACTGGCCGGGCAAAACGGCGAATACACCGGCGGCCGGGACAGAGAGGGGCTGGGCGGATATGCCTATCTCACCAAGTCATTCCCGCAGGCACTCTTTAAACCCTCCCTGGATGTGGGCTTTGCCTACCTGTCCGGAGATGACCCCACCACGGCCAAGAACGAAGGCTGGGACCCGATCTTTTCTCGCTGGCCCTGGATCAGCGAACTGTACCTGTTTGCTTACGCTGTGGAAGGTGGCGAACCGGCTTACTGGACCAACACCCAGGTTTACCGGGCCAACCTTTCCCTGGCGCTTACCCAGAAAGTTAAACTGGACCTGGCTTACAACTACCTGCGGGCCAATGAAAATGGTCCCAATCCTGTTTTCTTTGGTACCGGAAAGGAACGCGGCCATATGCCTCAGTGCATCCTCAACTGGAAACTGAACAAGAACATTGATGGTCACATCTGGGTGGAATATTTCGTCCCTGGCAGTTACCACGCTGGCACCGACCCTTCACTGATGCTGCGCTGGCAGTGCCAGTTACGCTGGCCATGAGCTGACCGGCAGGAAAGAGCTGAAAACCCCGGGTCTGGCCCGGGGTTTTCTTTTTCTGCGGACTAAATCTTCAGAAAGTTCGCCAGAAGTTTTTTCCCTTCTGAAGTGAGAATGGATTCCGGATGAAACTGGACCCCGAAAACCGGCTGATTTCTGTGCTTCAGACCCATAATCTCGCCGTCTTCAGACCAGGCTTCTATCTGGAGGCATTCCGGAAGGGAACTTTTTTCCACCACCAGGGAGTGGTAACGGGTGGCCGTGAAGGGATTGGTAAGATTCTGGTAAAGTTGAGTTCCGCGGTGGTGAATCAGAGAGGTCTTTCCGTGCATCAGCCGTCTGGCCGGCACAATCCGACCGCCGAAGACATAACCGATCGCCTGATGGCCAAGACAGACGCCTAAGATCGGTATCTCCTGACCGAAGGTGCGAATCACCTGGCAGGAAATGCCGGCATTTTCCGGTCGTCCCGGTCCGGGAGAAATTACAATCCGGTCCGGTTTCATCTTCTGAATCTCCTCCAGGCTAATCCGGTCATTCCGGAAGACGCGGACCTTAACTTTCAGCTCGCTCAGGTATTGCACCAGGTTGTAGGTAAAGGAATCGTAGTTGTCAATCATCAGCACCATCGGGTACCTCCTGCTGCTGGTTTCACCCATTACCGAATCTCCCCTGCCTGCCGGTAAGCCACCATTAAAGCCGCGGCCTTATTTTTGGTCTCAAGGTATTCTTTCTCCGGGACCGAATCAGCCACGATGCCGGCTCCGGTCTGGACGTAGATTCTCTCTCTTTTGACCACAAAAGTTCGGATGGTGATGCAGAAGTCCATATCTCCGCGGAAACTGAAATAACCCACGGCTCCGGCATAGGGGCCACGACGGGCTGGCTCTAACTCTTCAATAATTTCCATCGCCCGAATCTTGGGAGCGCCGGAAACTGTCCCGGCCGGGAAGGTGGCTCTTAAAAGGTCAAAAGCCGTCTGTCCGGGAGCCAGCCGGCCAACCACATTGGAAACGATATGCATCACATGAGAATATTTCTCAATGGTCATCAGTTCCGTCACCCTGACACTGCCTGGCTGACAGACCCGGCCCAGGTCGTTCCGACCAAGGTCAACCAGCATTACATGCTCAGCCCGTTCCTTTTCATCCTGAAGAAGTTCCCGCTCCAGAGAGCGTTCTTCTGCCTCATCCGTCCCCCGGGGTCTGGTGCCGGCGATCGGCCTGACCGTGGCTTTTTCACCCTCCAACTTCACCAGAATTTCCGGGGAGGAACCGATCAGCTTTGTCTCACCGGCTTCCAGATAGAACATATAAGGGGAAGGATTTACCGAGCGCAGCGCCCGATAGATGTTAAACGGCGGATGCTCTAATTTCTTGCTCCATTTCTGCGACAGAACCACCTGGATGATGTCTCCGGCCCGGATGTATCTTTTGGCTTTTCGCACCGCGGCCATAAATTCTTCCTGGCTCATGTTGCTGGTAAAATCCCCGCTGGGACGCCGCGGACCTGATTCAATAGAGAAAAGAGGCTGGGAAAGTCGCCGGTACATCAACTGAATTTTCTCAACACAGGAGCGGTAAACTTTTGATAGCTTCGTTTGCTTATCAACAAAGGCATTGCAAACAAGCAACAGTTTTCTCTTGAAATGGTCAAAGATTACCAGGTTGCCAGCCAGCATGAAAAAGACATCGGGTGTTTTCAGCTCATCCGGCTGCTTTTCCGGAAGCCGCTCCAGCAGGCGGACGAAGTCGTAAGAGACATAACCCACCAGTCCGCCGCAAAAACCCGGCAGACCGGGAAACTCTGGTTGCCGGTACAGGCCCATTATTTCCTGAAGCCGGCTGAGCGGCTCCTTTTCGGTAAAATCCTCTCTGGTTCCGGAAGAGAGGTGAAAAATTTCGCCTTTACGGCCCCGGCTGGAGAGTACCAGTTCAGGCTCGGTGCCCAGGAAAGAATACCGGCCGGTTCTTTCTTCCTGCTCCACACTCTCCAGCAGGAAACTGTAACTGCCTCGCTTCAGTTTCAAAAAAGCCGAGACAGGCGTTTCCAGGTCTGCCAGAACTTCCGTCCAGACAGGAACCACAGAGTAGTCCTGGCTTAATTTCTTAAACTCATCCCAGGCTGGCCAGATGGTCACGGTTTCTCCTCCTTCAGCCCCACAAACTGCTTCAGGTCAAAATCTTCACTGGCAAATTGTGACTGGCTCACCACCAGTTTCCGGCGCAGTATCTCCCTGAGCCAGACCAGGTCTTCTGTTTTCCCCACGCCGGAGACAGCCACCAGTCTATTCTGAAGAAAGTATCCGCAAAGAAACTCCCCTGCTGCCGGGTAACCACGGGTAACAACAGTGTCAAACTTACTGCCATAGCCCACATACCGAAAAGTCACCTGGTACTGTCTGGTCCAGAAAAAAGGCACCCAAGGTTCTCCAGGAGAAAGACCCAGCATCGCTCTGGCAGCTTCCTGGCCCTGCCGCTGGGCTTCAGCCCAGTGCTCCATCCGGCGGTAACATCCATCAAAAGGGTCTAACATCCTGGCCAGGTCACCCGCGGCAAAAATGTCGGGGTCAGCCGTTTTCTGCCGCTGGTCAACAATAACGCCTTCAGCCGTGGCTAGCCCGGTCCCTTCAAGGTAGTTTAAGTCTATTTCTACGCCGACACCCGCGACCACGATGTCGGCTTCAATCTTTTCTCCGTTAGAAAGGTGGACCTGCTCCACCCTGTTTTTTCCGGAAAAACTTACCCGGCATTCAGGATGGAAGAAAACACCGTTTTTCCGGTGCAACTTCAGGAAGTATTCGCCGGCTTCCCGACCCAGAATTCTGACTAAGGGAATAACTTCGGGAGTTACCAGATGAACTTCTATTCCTTTCTCTCTCAGGGTAGCCGCCACTTCCAGACCAAGAAAGCCAGAACCCACGACCACTGCCTTTCTGACTTCAGCCAGCCGTTGCCGGATAACCCTGGCCTCAGCCAGCCGGCGCAGGTAAAAAACTCCAGGTAGCTCCGCTCCAGGTGCCGACAATTTTCTCGGCCGAGCACCGGTAGCCAGGAGAAGTTTCTCATAACATAGTTGCTGTCCGCCCTCAAGTATGAGTTTTTTCTCCTTTCTTTGTACCCTGACCACCGACCGGCCAGGGAGCAGTTCCATACCGTCGGCTTCATAGTCAGCCGCCTGACGCAAAAGTATATCCTCGTCCAGCCGTTGCCCCAAAAGATAGGCTTTGGTTAAGGATGGCCGGTCATAGGGCAGATCTGTCTCCTCACTGACCAAAATTATCCGGCCAGTATATCCCTCCTGGCGAAGCTGGCTGGCCGCCGCCACAGCGGCGGCCCCCGCTCCAGCAACCACAAAACAGCGGCTTTCATCAATTCTGATGGACTTCTTTGGAACCGAACTTTGCCGGAGAAAAACCTTTCCGTTTTCCACCTTAACCTGGAAGGTTTCCAGACCGGCCAGTGCCGGCGGTCGCCAGCGCTGTCCGGTTTTAGCCTCAAAACTGGCCAGGTGCCAGGGGCAGACCAGCCGGTCCTGGCAAACCACGGATTTCTCCAGCGACATTCCATAATGCGGACACCGGTTACCGTAAGCGTAAACAGAATGTCCGGTCCGTATCAGAAGCACCGAACGGTGGCCGGCTCTAACCGCGACCGGTTTCCCTTCCGGTAAACTTTCCACACTTACCGTCTCCAGCCATACTTGCTCGGCCGCTTTTTCCTCACCCATACTCCTCCACCAGGTCCCTGACCAGTCTTATTCTGGACCATTCCGCGTCAGGCGGTACCTGGTCCGCCACTCCCAGCACAAAGGGCCAGCCACGCGGGAATGTCTTCAACACCTGTTTCACATAAGCGACAAAAAACTCCTCACTGTACCGGGGTGAGAAAAACACGCCCGGAAGACCTCCCCAGATTACTTTCTTTCCGGAAACCATCTGCTCTATTTCTTCAAGCGTCATATCACCAGCCGGCTCCGGCGTTACCGCTTCAATACCGTCCAGACTGGTGGTCAGCAAAAGCGGTAAAGAAGCTCTCAGGGTACCGTCATTATGAAGAATGACATACTTACCGGTCCGGTGCAACTGACTGACCCTCTTTTCCCAGTAAGCAAGTTCATACTTTTCCATCAGAAACCTTCCGGTAATCTGACCGCTCAGGTTCTCTGGCAGACAGAAGAGAAGCGCCGGGGAAGCAGCCAGTATCTCAAAGATGGGTTCATCGCTGGCCTGCACTTCCTCAATTGTCAGCTCCACTTCTCCCCTGGCAATCTGCAACAACTCAATGGTGGTGGTTACCCCGGCCCACCTGGTTAACAAAGTCTGAAGTGTGGAGGTGCAGCATGGTGCAGTGGCACAGGGAATTCCCCACCCGTTCCAGAGATTATCAATCTTCTCAAACTCAACGTAAGCAGGCTGAAAGTGGCGGTGGTTGAAAAAATAACGCATTACCTTTAAGTCTTCCGGTTTTTTAACAAAGTGCTCCACATAGGCGCTGGTGCCGGAGCCCGGCAATCTTTGCTGAAGAGAACGGACAGTGCCCACCGGTGTCGTAATGGTGGTAACGCCAACCAGCCCTTCCTGCTTACTTTCCACTTTCACTGACTCATCAAAAGACTGCTGGTAAAGGCAGGGGGCATAAAGATAAATACCGCAACCTGCTTCCTGATGAAATTTCAGGTAACCGGTTTCTCCCTGCCACCGTTCCGGTAAATTCCCTTTTTCCTTCCGGGTGTTATACCACCAGGAGAGGTCTCCAAACCAGGGCGTTCGGTCAGGTACTTCCCGTCTAAAAACAGCCAGCACCCTTTCTCTCTCTGTCATGGCAACTCACAAGTTTTCTTTCTCAGTATAACACATCTCAGAAGTGCCTGCTTTTCTTATTAGTGCCCTCCAGGTTATAATTTCTTGATGAAACCGGGTGAACTACTCCTGGCAGCGGTGTTGCTTTCTGCCTTTCTTTTTCTGGCAGCCACCTGCCCTGGTGCGGAAAAAAAACTTCAGCCTTCACCCGCGGGAGCGGTTGTTTCTCCCCCTGCCCTCACCAGAGAGGATTGCAATAACGAAACCAGTATTGCCGGCTTCGTTCACTGGTTCATCCTGTACGACAGCACTGTCCGGGTTATCGGCCAGAAAGAGGCCAACCTTCTTTTTGAATCCGGCTATCTGCCTGAGGTCATGGTGGGTGACGACCCGGCTCACTACAGCAAGAAGTTCCGCAGCCTGGCTGAATGGTTTGCCATTAAAATACTGCTGGACCTTCAGTCCTTGAAAAAAGCCAGCCAGAACGGGTTTGCTGTCTTTCTGAGTCGTCTCAACCGCCGGGCCGCCAGAGCGCTGGCCAGCGCCGGGGAGACCGCAGCCCGCTACGGCCTTACCGGAAACCCTTTTGAGGCAAGGCAAATGGAGAAAATTCCTTCAGGCTGGCGCCAGGACAAGTTTAAGAAAGACCTGCTGGAAGTCAATCTTCTGACTGCTGAGTTGAAAATTCTGGGCTGGGTTTACCATCTCTGGTTTGGGGGCTGGTACGGCCAGTCCTCTCCAGGCAATTATTAGAAGATTGGAGCGTTCGCTCCTGTGCTATAATAAGCGCCATGGAAAAGAAAAATTACGTCCTGGAACCGGGAAGGAAAATACCTGTCCGGGAAAAAGTTGATGTTCTGGTGGCTGGTGGCGGCCCGGCCGGCATTGCCGCGGCTATCTCAGCGGCCAGGCTGGGTGTCAGAACGATGCTGGTAGAGCGTTATGGCTACTTAGGCGGAATGATTACCGGTTCTCATGTGGTCTGGGTGCTGGGCGTGGGTGATGGCTATCACCCCAAGGCCCGCGGTATCATCCAGGAAATCAGGCAGCGGCTGGAGCCCCTGGAGGCTGTCACCCCGGGTAACGAGTGCGGCGATTATGCCGTGGATGCCGAAGTCTTCAAGTGGCAGGCTGCAGAAATGATTGAGGAATCCGGCGGACAGATTCTCCTGCACACCCTGGCTTGTCAGCCAATCCTGCAGGGAAACCGGGTCTGCGGTTTATATACTGAAAGCAAGAGTGGTCGTCAGGCGATTTTAGCCTCGGTGGTGGTTGACTGTACGGCAGACGCGGATATTGCCTATCGCGGCGGCTGCCCATGTGATAACCAGACTCACGATGTTACCCTGCGGATAGTCCTGGAAGGGGTGGACGAGAGGAAGGTCAAATCTTTTGCCGCTGAAGAACCCAGGCGTTACCAGGAGATAATTGAGAAGGCAACATCGCTCAATGGCGGAGTGTTGCCCAACCAGACCCGGTACCTGAAAAACATTGATGTCACTGATGCCACCAGCCTCTCCCGAACCGAAATTCAGGTGCGGAAGGAGTGTTTCACCGCCCTGTATTTTCTGAGAAAAAACCTCCCTGGCTGGGAAAAGGTTAGAGTCAGAGAAACAGGACCCCAGTTGGGTGTCAGGCAGAGCCGCCGGATTCACGGAGAATACCGGTTAACTGACGAAGACCTGCGCACAAGCCGCCACTTTCCTGACACTGTTGCCCGGTTAGGCGTTTATCTGGCCGCCAATTACGTTCTTTACGAACCAAAAGGGCTGGACTATGACATCCCTTACCGCTGTCTGGTCCCCCTGGAAATTGATGGGCTGCTGGTGGCTGGCCGGTGTGTTTCCGCAGATTATGCTGCGGCCAATTCCATGCGGCTCATTGTTCCCTGCCTGGCAACCGGTCAGGCGGCGGGAGTTGCCGCGGCGATATCAGTCAGGGAAAAAATCCAACCCCGGAAACTAACTCCCGCGAAAATCCAGACCGCTTTGAAGAAGCAAGGGGTTTACCTGGGAACGGATTGAAATTAGCGTTTCCCGCTCTGAACCTTTCTGCTCCACCCCGAAAATCAAAGACGGGTCATTTCTATTTTGATTGACGTTAAGGCCGCTGGAGAATATTATAAGACTATCAGAAAACTGCCTGAAGAATTTCAAAAATTGCCGCAAATTGAAAACGATTTCAAGAGACGGCTCTATTTTGTTGGCATCCTGACGAAATACCTGCTGTTAGAGGGAATAAGACCGGTGGTGGTCGGAGGGCACGCGGTGGAATTCTACACTCTGGGGGCTTATACTACCGGCGACCTTGATATCGTCTGTCCGGAGCAGGAAGAAATAGAACATCTGCTGCCAGCCTGGGGTTTCCAAAAAGTCGGCCGACTATGGGTAAATGTGGAATACGATATTGAACTTGATATTGTCAGCAGTTCGCTGAAGGAAGCAGTCTCATCAAGAATTTCGGAAATCAGCGTGGCTGATTTAAAGGTCTTCCTGATTGGTGTGGAAGACTTAATCATTGACCGCCTCAATGCCGCGGTCTTTTGGAAATCAGAAGAAGATGCACGATGGGCTGAACAATTCTGGAAACTCCACCAGCAGGAGATTGACCAGGATTATCTCATTGAGAGAGCAAAGGAGGAAGGCGTGGTTGAAATACTGGAGAAGATAAAAAATGAGAAAATATGACTTTGACCGCTATCGAGAAGAGAATCTGACTGCCTTTATCCTTAACCGCGCCACTTCCAGCAGCCACAGAACCATCCGAAGAAAACCGAGGCCTCCCGAAGAATGGAGTGTCTTTTTTCTCCTGACAAAAGCGAGATGGGAGCGATGGCAGAAAGAGGGTCTGATTAAAAAAACCGGGCCAGGAAAATACAGTCTGAAACTTTTCTGAGATTCCACCAAGACCAGAAAAAATCTTAACCTGCCCGGTTTGTTGTAAAGAGCAAACACATCCGGTAACGGTGCCGGTCGCGGCTGCCTTTTCCTTTTTTCCACCCCCATCCCGTAATATTGAAAAAAGGCCCTATCTTGATTTCCGGCGCTTTGCGGATGAATAGAAACTCTACTGGCGGCAGAGTTGAGATACAGTTTGAAGCCGGCGCTGAAAACAAGGAGATGGTATAAGATTGCATTTCGCCAGCCAATTCCACCTTCGTCAGTTTCAAGCAGACTTGCCAGGGGCAATTCGGCCAGTTGAAATTTCAGGTAAAAAGGCTAAAATAAAAGTGGAACTTTTCAGCCACCTTAGCTCAGTGGTAGAGCAGGGCACTTGTAATGCTCAGGTCCGCGGTTCAAATCCGCGAGGTGGCTCTTAGATTTCACAACCAGCCCTGCTGTCTCCAGTATTCGTACTCTTCAGGCCATTCGTTTTTCCGCAGCTCAATCAGCCGGCGAAAATGCTCCTTCTGGTTTTCCATCAGGGCAACCTGATCGTGGTAAACAAACTGTTGCTGGATATCAGCAGCCAGCTTTTTTCCCAGGGCCAGGGCTGCCGGAGTTTTCTCCTTCAGAGCGGAGACTGCTGAAGAAATACCGCCGGAATACTGAGCCCCGCACAGATTGGCATACTGGCCAATGTAGTTCAGAACCTGGCTGTCCTGGCCGCTACCAGAACTCACCACTCCGGCCACATACTTGCCGGAAAGCCGGAGACAGTGAATGAAGTGACTGGAACGGTCCATCAGGGTCTTCAGGGAGCCGGTGACCTGATTGATGTAGTTAGGACTGGCCAGAATGATACCTTCAGCCGTGAGCATCTTTTCCAGCACGGAAAAAGCGTCGTCCTTTAAGGCGCAGGCCATAATTTTCCGGTGACATAGATTGCAGGCGCGGCAAAATTCAAGTCTTACATGGCTCAATTTTACTTCCTCCACCTTCCCCCCGGTGCCAGAAGCCACTTCCCGGGCCAGTTTCAGGGTGTTGCTTTCTTCCCCGCGCGGACTGGCTGAAATGATCAGAATCTTCATCGCCTCCCCCTTGTTGGTTCTATCGCGGAATAAAGCCGATGGCCCCGCGGCAACTCCCCTTTTCCAGATGGGTCAGGAGGGCTTGCCTCAAGGCAGGATCCCTCGGCGGAGATTTTAAGTCAGCAACAGGACCTCCAAAAACTCTCTCCATGGTTTGCCGACAAAAGTACCTCTGAAAACTGACAGTCACAGTAAAACCTTACCGGACCCCATTAAGAATAACTCTTAAGGAGGTCCCATTTCAATTTTCTTCTTTAACCTTTTTAACCTTCTTCTTAACTTTATCAAGCAATCGTTCCTTTAATTTCTCCAACCGTATTTTCTTTTTGCAGGACTTTTAGAATATGACCTCAAAAAAAGTCCTGCAGAGACCTTGCTTCCTGAATAAACCTGAATGTTTCCTTATTACCCTTCCTGTTGTGGATGCTTGCTTCAATTCCTCTGCAGACCTTTTCTCCTGATCTAAGAAAGGTTCACCCCGCCCGGGCAAAATCCTGGACGTATAATAAGCGGCTGGTATATCGCGAAAATAAGATTGAAAAAATTGAAAACAAAAGGGTAAAATTAAAGCAGCGTGTTCAGTAAATATTTACCTTACAGAAGGGGGGAATATGAGAAGAAAGTATCCTCTGTTCCTGTTTCTAATAATTCCTCTGTCAATGGTTGTATCCGGTGAGCAGGATAATACCAGAAATTTTGCTCTGGGAGTGGAGTATATGGTGCCTGGTTTTGCGGAGGTATACGCAAGGGCAGGGATAACCTGGGCTAAAGCGATGGGACAGGGTTTTTCCTGGGATGATATTGAGCCCCGTCCCCCTGTGAAGGGGAAACACTCCTATCGGTGGGACCATACTGACCGGTTGATACTTGAATACCAGCGGGCTGGCTTCAAAAATTTCCATATATATGTTAAGAGTATGAACCGGTGGGCCTCCAGTAAGCCCATCGCATGCCGGGGAAGTTCTCCGATTAAACCAGAATTTTTAGACGACTATAAGGCTTTTCTTCAGGCCCTGGTTCAAAGATACAATATCAATCATCCTGACCATGTTCCCGGGTTGCTTTATTCAGTTGAGTACTGGGAGATTGAAGCAGAATGGGGCACAGGCTTCTGGCAGGGAACGCTGGAAGAGTATATAGACCTTTTAAGAGTAGCCTATCCTGTTGTTAAAAAGGCAAATCCGGAGGCAAAGGTAATTTTAATAGGTTTTTTTCTTGCGGGCGTTTTTGAAGGGCACCCTGACATTGAGCAAATTCCTGCGGTTTTATCACGTCTACCATCTAAACTGCGGAAGGTTTGCGAACAATATCTTGCTGATATTAAAAAGTTGCTTTCCTATCCAGAATTATTTGATGTGGTGGAGTTCCATTCTTTGAGTGACTGGAGTGAGATAATGGGTATGAGCCGTTTCTTAAAGAAAACTATGCGGGAATATGGTTATGAGAAACCGGTCTGGGTTGGAGATGTTAATTACACTGCCTCTCCACTTGTCTTCTGGGGGCAACCTATTCCTCCCTATACAGAAAAACAATTGCCGGCTATTAAAACTACACTCCATATCCTTGCTAATGTGAAGCATCCTCGCCATAAAGAGGTGGAGGCGTGGTTCAGGGCAGAACAATCCAAGGGATTGGTTAAAAAAGTGGTGCTGGCAATGGCCGAGGGATTGTCTGGTATCAATGTTGGCAATATGAAAGATGAAAAACTCTTTGCTGTTTTTCCGGAAATTACAGGTACGGTCGCCTTTCAGGGAATTGTGGAGACAAAAGGGATGCCACCAGGACCCGGGAAACCTCGCCCTGCCTATTACTCATTGCGGTTGCTATCACAAAAACTTATGAATTTTTCAGCAGTGAAGCAGTTGAACCTGGGCAGCGGTATTTATGCCTATGAATTTACTGTTCATGGACATACCGTCTATGTTCTGTGGTATGACGATGGCCACAGATACTTACCCGGTGACATTGAACCATCGGTAACAGTAGAAATACCTCTGCCAGAACAGAAATACACACTTACAGAGACGCCCGTTAAGGAAGATATGTTGAATATCCGGACAGTTTCCTGTGATAGGGGTGTTTTGAAATTGAAATCAGGAACTACGCCTGTATTCGTAGAACCTTTTTCTGAGACAGCAGCCGAAGGAAAGATGCAATCAGGTTATAAGAACTGAGATAATTTCCATGTCAGGCCTTTTTTGCTGTAACCACTCGCGGGCTAAACTGAAAGAGTGGGCTGCCTTCATTGAAGAATTTCCTGACAGGGTGACAATTGGTTGAGACAAAGTTGGACACTGGGACAACTATCAGGAGGAGATTAGCAAATTTTATCACCTTTTTGACTTTTTGGAACCAGTCACTGCAGAAAAAGTTGCCAGAGGTAATATCTTGAAAGTTCTGAGAGGGGATTTAAGTTTTAGCTCCCTGGCTCCAGAAAAGAAAAAATGAAGGAAAGGATTAAGTCCATTGATTTGCTTCGTGGAATTGCAATGGTCCTTATGGTTCTTGACCATACCAGAGATTTTATTACCGGTGGTCAACACTCATCAACCGATTTACAAAGTACTACTTTTCTTCTTTTTATGACAAGATGGATTACTCATTTTTGTGCTCCGGCATTCGTTTTTCTTGCAGGTCTGGCCGCCCATTTACAAATTCAAAAAGGGAAAACAAAAAAAGAACTTACAAGATTCCTTATAACTCGTGGTCTCTGGTTAATCTTGCTGGAAATCACCTGGATAAATTTCTTTATATTTCTTCCTTTTAAGCACGGAATGATTTTGCGGGATTTTGTGTGGTTACAGGTTATCTGGGCTATCGGAGTATCCATGATTTTTCTTGCCGGACTAATTCATTTACCTATCAGATGGATTACAGTTACAGGCCTGAGTATGATTTTCTTCCACAATCTTTTAGACGGTGTCAACTTTAGCTCTAACAATCATGTTGCTTATGCCTTGTGGTTAATTTTGCATAAACCAGGAATGTTCCATTTATGGGGACAGAATGGTCCTTCAATTTTCGTTCTTTATCCACTCATTCCCTGGATAGGTGTTATGGCTACCGGGTATACCTTCGGTATCTTTTACAATATGGAAGCGCAAAGACGGCAGAAGTATCTGCTGATTATGGGAGCAATTGCCTCATTCTTATTTCTGCTTTTGAGATTGGCTAACTCTTATGGAGACCCTTCAAAGTGGACAGTCCAAAATAGTTTGCTTTTTACGGTGCTTTCCTTTTTGAATACGACAAAATATCCTCCGTCTCTTTTGTTTTTGATGATGACTCTGGGACCGGCAATTTTGTTATTATCCTGGTTAGAAAAAATACCCGAGGCAGACAATTCAAGAAGGTCGTATTCACGAATTTACCAGACTGTATTAACCTTTGGTCGTGTGCCTCTGTTCTTTTATCTTCTTCAATGGCCACTGGCTCATATTACTGCTATTTCGTTTTATTTTATTGCCGGGAAACCTGTAAAGCACTTATTTTTTGACCCTGTTTCCTTCATCAACAGAGATGTATCAGGTTTTTCACCTGGATGGGTCTATATTGTCTGGGTTTTGAATATTTTATTGCTTTATCCGTTCTGTAGGTGGTTTGCAAATGTTAAGAAAAGATATAAGAAATGGTACCTTGCCTATATTTAGTGTGAAATTTTTCTTTACTGCCATTGTCCGGGTCCAACCACTAACTCCTCACTTCAGTTGCCCCTTTTATCCCGTCTCAGACGAAGATTTTCCGATAGGTCCTTACCCTTCTCCACGATGCCCCCTGCTGACAGTCTTACTATGGCGCAATTTCAACTTTTTCCTTTTCCGGTGCTAATATGTATGATAAGAGCGGCAACCGGAGGAAAAAATGAAACAAAAAATTGGCTCTCTATTACTTTTCGCTGGCCTGGTCTTTCTCTGTTCCTGCAGCAAGAAAGAGAAAAAAGAAACGGAGCTTACTCCGACCAATGCGCTGGAGCAGTACTCCGGCGTGATGATCAAAGCCAAACGCCGGGCTGAAGGCATGACTGAGTTGCTGCCACTAAAGCAGTTGATTGATTCCTTCCGGGCGCAGGAAGGCCGGAATCCTTCTTCGCTGCAGGAACTGGTGGAAAAGGGTTATACGCAGGAAATCCCCAGGCCGCCCGCCGGCAAGCATTATGTCTATGACCCTAACACCGGGTCAGTAACTCTTCAGTAACTTTTTCAGATTGAAGATCGGGCAGGCGTTTTCGGCAGGGATTTTTTCAGGTCAGAGACAGATTGCTACAAGGCAGGCCAATTTCTAATCACCCCCAGCAGGCAGTCAGCATCAATAAGAAGATTGATCATTGAATTTCTCCTGAAGTTTCTTCCAGCGGCATTGGTAGTCCTGCCACACTTCAGGCAGACCCAGAACTTGCAGAAGGCGGCCTACCAGTTCCGGATGTTGTGCCGGCAGAACATGCCAGAGCCGCGCTTTTCCCGGCAACTGCGGCAACAGTTTGCGCAGGTAGTCAGCCTGCGAGGGAAATTCTGCCTGACCGCGGCTGGAAACACCGCTGGTCAGGACAGTACTGTAGCCAGGTTTTTTCAGAATCACCGGAGCCCGGGAATGGGGATAGGCATGGTCAAAACCGCGGACATTGCCCGGAGTCGCTAAATCGTCCAGGACATGCTCGCATTCCCCGCAGCAGTGAAGATAAACACCGCCGCTGGCGGCAGCAATCTCCTTCACCAGGGGCAGTTCAAACTCCCGGTAAAGGGAAGGCGAAAGGAAAGGAAGCGCATCCTGGGTGAGACAGGTTCCCCAGCCATCTGGAAACCAGACCAGGGGCCAGGTTACCGGAACAAAATTAGTTCCAAACTGCTTTCTATATGTCTTCAAAACAGACAGAATTACATCAGCACACAGCCGCAGAAGTTTATGCACCAGTTCCGGGTCGGTGTACATGGCAGTGAGCAGATCATTGGTACTCATAAGCAAACATGCCATATTCACTGGCCCCATGTCCGGCCAGAAAACCGGAAGGCTATCACCGGGCAGGGAGAGCATCTTCTCAACATAGACTGCAGCCTTCCTCATCTGACCGTCGGCATCATCAAACATCTGCCGCGGAGAACAATCGCCGGGAATGAAACTCAACGGCGGCCTGCCCGGAGATTGACCCTTCTAGAAGGAAAAGAGCCTCCTCTTCCGGTTAGCAATCTCTTCCTCGTACTTCTGGAAAAGCTTCTTAATTCGGGAAACCAGCAGTCAGAATTATACGCTACCGCAGGGACGCCTTCAACCAGCCAGAATTCTCGGTTGGACAGGAAGGCTCTCCCGCGATAGAATACGCTTTCAGACAGAAACTGCTTCAAATTTTCCCGGGACAGGAGAGGCGGCCCATGACCTTCACCCAGAAAGTGAAGAAAAAAGCGCTGGAACTGGGCGCGGATGCGGTCGGGATTGCGCCGATTGAGCGGTTTGAAGGCGCGCCGCTTCAGATGGACCCGAAACAGATTATGCCAGAAGCCAGGTCTGTTATCGCCATGGCCTTCCGCTTCATGAGGGGGAGTCTCCGCGGCATTGAAGAAGGCACTTTTTTCAGTAACTACTCGTCCATGGGCTACGGCGGGCTGACCTATCTTTACATTCCCCTGGTGGTTATCAATTTAGCGAAGTTTATTGAAAATGCGGGGTATGAAGCCCTGCCGATGGGACACCAGAGTGACTGGCGGGCTATCGGCAATGACGGAAGTCTCCGACCGGGATACAGCCGGCCGGTGGCTCCTGGCCGCGCCTGTCCGGACATCATGGTCCATCTGCGGATTGCAGCCTATTTAGCCGGTTTAGGCGAGATCGGTTACAGCAAGGTTTTCCTGACGCCACAATTTGGTCCCAGGCAGAGGCTGGGTATCGTCATCACCGAAGCGGAACTGGAACCTGACCCGATTTATGAAGGACCGAAACTGTGCAACCGATGCCTGGCCTGTGTCAAAGAATGTCCAGCCGGAGCCATCAGCGCCACAAAGACCGTCAGGGTTACCCTGGCTGGCCGGGAGGTGGAATGGGGCAAATTAGACCTGGATGCCTGCGGTCTGGGGCTGTGCGGCGCCCGTTACGCGCAGGAAGGAGACATGTTCACCGACTACATGGAGCCAAGGCAGGGAAAGAGGATTTCTCCGAACAGGTACAGCCCCTTTTACCGAAAACCGCACAATCTTTACATCACTGGAACCGCCATCTGCGGGGGCCGGGGCTGTCTGCGCGCCTGTATGATCAGCCTGGAAACGCGGGGCGTGCTCCAGAACAGGTTCCAGAAGCCTTTCCGGCGGCGTCCGGCCTGGGAAATAGACTGGTCAAAACCGGTTTAATAGTTATCTCCTGGTCGGAAGGCCGCTTTGATGAAAGAAGTTACTGGTGAAGAAACAAACTGAGCAAAAGTCCCGGAGAAAAAAGTCTCCGGTTGTGCTGCCGGAGTGCGGGTTGTTGATTGGCTCTTCCGTCTATGTAACCCAGGCAGACTACCTGACCTGCTCCGGCCGCATTCACACCACCTGGGTGCCACAAAGTTTTTCCCCGGAAACCATGCTCCAGAAAATCATCCAGGACAATCAGGGCAACTTTGCCCTGCTGTGGGGAGTGCCGGCTAACCGGCCGCTGGCCACGGCTTACTGGTGCGGCCTGGACAAACCTGGAGTTCTGCCGCCTGAGCCTGACTGGGAAAAACGGCGTCACCTCACCATTGAGGAATGGCCGGCATACCGCCGTTATGAGCACCGATACGGCGCAGGCATGCTGAACTTTGTGAAGGAAGCCGCCCGAACGGGTATCTACAGTGCCATCATCTATGCCAGGGCTAAACCTGCCTGGTCAAGAAGGCTGAAGGAAGCCGGCCAGTTCTATCTGGGTTACAACTACGGGGAAAAGTTTTCTTTCGGTCTGAGCCATCCATACCTTTCCGGGAAGAACCTCTCCCGGGTTACGCTGGAAGATTTAGCCGAAAGATTGAAGCAGGATGTCCAGAAGGAAGTCAAACACCGGCGAGCGGCTGGCTGGGGCAGAATTCTGAGCACCAGTTCCAGCTTCCACCTGGACTACGAAATCCTGGCCGGTACGGACATCCCGGTGGTGGAGGACTTCGCTTTCTCCCATCTTAACTTTGCTTCCGCACTGGCCCGCGGGCTTTACCGGCAGTACCGGCTGCCACTGTGGGGAGCGCACCTGGCTCACGAACACTACTCCTGGATTCCATACCGGTGCCGGTACAAGTTTGACCTGCTGGCCAGCGCCATGTTTCTGAAGTATCTGAGCGGCTGCAAACTGATAGTCAACGAAAGCGGCAACTGGTTTCTCCAGGCTTCCCTGTGCCCTGATTCGCCGATGTTTAAAACACCGAGGGTGGAGCTGGGCGGAATCTTCCGGACTGACCCGCACCTGGTCGCTCCTTACGTGAAGTTAGCCCGAAAGTACTATCGTCACATTGACTATGAGAGTCCGATTTGCCGCCGCTACCGAAAGGTTATTTCTGACTTTTACGATTTTGTGAAAGCCCACGGCACGCCAAAGGGACAGCCAGAAACCACCCTGGCTATCGCCAAGGGCAACCTTGACCTGTGCCACCATCAGTATCATCCGAATTTTGCGGTTGCTGGCGCCTACCAGCTGGCTGACCTTAACCGGGACTGGTTTGAAGGCGCTCCGGAAAAGGGCTGGGAAATCGTCAGAAAGGTTTTCTTCCCCAGGCCGCCGGTGCTGGCTCCCTATCATAATCGTTTTCTCTCTGGTACTCCTTACGGGATGGTAGACATTGTCAGTTTTGCCGGAGATAACATTTCCGCAGACTTTCTCATCCGCCACTATCGCACCCTGATTTTTGCCGGCTGGAACACCTGTTCGGAAAAGCAGTATGAGGTGCTGACGGAATTTGTCCGCCACGGTGGCCGTCTCTTCATCAGCATACCCCACCTTTCTACCAACAAAACCCGCAACTACACTTCTTACACCGTGAAAGAACTGGTCAGGGCAGGCGACTTTTCCGAATTATGCGGACTCAGGGTGCGTGGCCGCGGACGCCGTGTCTACTGGGCGACCGGTCCGGATAGAAAGGGGCCGTTAGGTTTTGGCTGGCCGCGGCGGTTCGGCATCATGGCCACACCCTTAGGTGAGATTGAACTGGTTGACCCGGAAATAGAAGTCCTGGTGGTGGAGGATGAAGAAACCTACCCGGTGCTGCTGCGGCGCCGGCTGGGAAGAGGCGAGGTTTTTTTCCTGAATTCCTGGGCTTACCCGGGCGCGCTGGAAGCGGACGAAGGCCCGGGCGGAACGATTGACTCTCCCGGGCTGATTGGCGTCATCTACCGTTACCTGGCGGAACTTTCCCGGGGGAAAGTCTGGATCAGCGACGACCGGAAAAGTCCTGGCCGGAACTGCCAGTACATCGCCTACTCTTTTTTCCCGGAAGACGGTACCATCTGTCTGTTAAACATTGACTTCAGAAAAAAACGCCGCTTCTTCCTTCACCAGGAAGACAGGGTGACACAGGTTTATCTCGCGCCGGCTGAATTCCGCAGGATTAAAGACGGCGAGGTCCTTTCCGTGAAAAACCACACCGGTTGAAGGAGAAAAAATGAACAGAAGGAAATTTTTCAGCCCGGCCATCCGGGTGGCTCTGGCCTGGTTGCTGCTGGCCGTTTCCGTTCTGGCTGAATCCTGGTACAAGGGAAACCTTCACACCCATAGTTTCTGGAGTGATGGCCGGGAATTCCCGGAGATGGTAGCGGTCTGGTACAGGGACAGGGGCTACCATTTTATGGCTTTCACTGACCACCACGTGACCCAGACCGGCGAGAAATGGGCCAACATTACTACCGCGGAGAAAGCCTACGGCGTAATCGCTGCCTGCCAGAAACGGTTCGGGCCAGATAGTGTCATTACCCGGCAGGAAGGCGAGAAAATCCTGGCTAAACTGAAAACCTTTCCAGAAGTTCAGAAGCTGGTGGAAGAGCCAGGTAGATTTCTCCTGCTTCAGGGCGAAGAAATCACAGCCCGTTATCTGAATGTGCCGGTTCATGTTAACGCCATTAATCTTTACACACCGGTAGCCGCGCTGAAGGAAAAAGATACCACCACTACTTTAATTGCCAATGTAAAGGCTGCGCTGGAAGCCTTAAAGCAGGAAAAAAACCAGGGAATTGTTGTCATTAACCATCCTAACTTCCACTACGCGCTGACGGCGGAAGACCTGGCTGAAACCGACGCCTGTTTTTTTGAGGTCTACAACGCCCATCCTGGTTCCAACAACGAGGGAGACAGCAAACACCCTGACACTGAAAAAATGTGGGACATCGCCAGCAGTCTCCGCCTTTTGAAATGGAAAAAACCGCCGCTTTTTGGCCTGGCTACCGACGACAGCCATCACTACCACGAGTTTGCCCCCAACCGGGCCAATCCAGGACGGGCCTTCGTGATGGTGCGAGCCAGAGAACTGACTGTACCGGAGATTATCGCGGCCCTTCAGCGTGGAGACTTTTACGCTTCCAGCGGAGTGATACTCCAGGAAGTAAGGTATGAGGCCAGAGAAAGAAAGTTGGTGGTTCAGGTGCAGCCGGAGAAAGATACCCATTACCGGATTGACTTCATCGGCACAACAATAGATGCTGAGGCTCGGCCGGAAACAGTTCTTGCGCCGGAGTCTGTTCCGGAAGAACAGTCCCTGCAAAAAGCGCCAGGCCGTTTCACTGGCAGATACCGACCCCAGATAGGTCATGTTTTCCTTTCCGTAAAGGGCACCAGCGCCACCTACACCCTTACCGGAAAGGAACTTTATGTCCGGGCCGTAGTTACTTCTGACCGACCAGTCCCCTGGTTGCCGCCAGAAGAAGGAATCTATCAGAAAGCCTGGACCCAGCCGGTGGGCTGGCCACAGGCAAACCATTAAAACTACAGGAGAAAAAGGGGGTAGCATGGCTTTGAAAATTGGTAGCAGCACTAAAGTCATCACTCCAGAAATCGGCTGCAGTCTGATGGGCCAGCTCTATAACCGCATCAGCACCCGGGTCAGAGATGACCTGGAAACCAATGTTCTTTATGTTTCTGATGGGGTCAGCCAGGTTTTGCTGCTCAGTTGCGACCTGGCCCTGTTAGAGCGCGAGTACTGCCGTCAAGTTCAGCAGGAGATTGAGCAGGCCACAGGAGTTTCAGCCAGCGCCGTCATCATCGGCTGCACCCATACCCATGCCGGGCCTTATACCACAGCCCTGTTACCTGATGTGCCGGAAGATAAAGCCTACCTTGCCCGGTTAAAAAACTGGCTGGTGGAGGCTGCTCAGGAAGCCGTTCAGTCGGCTGTCCCGGCCAGCCTCGGCTGGGCGAAAGGCCAGGCCCACATCGGCTATAATCGGCGGCTGTGCTGGTCAGACGGCAGCCACACCATGTACGGAGACAGCCGCCGGTTGGAGTTTACCGGGCTGGAAGGGCCAGACGACAGCCAGCAAACAGTCCTGGCGGCTTATGACCAGGCCGGGAAGTGCCTGGCTATTGTCCACAACAATTCCTGTCATGCCACCGCGGTGGAAAGCGCTGATTTTATCTCCGCGGATTTTCCCGGAGCCGCCAGACACTACATCCGGCAGGCTTCAGGCTGGAGAGTTCCGGTTCTTTATCTCCAGGGTGCCAGCGGGGATACCTCGCCTCTAAATATGCTGGCTCCGGAAAGCCGCGTGAGCGGTGAGCAGCGGTGCCAGGAGATAGGTCTTTTGCTGGCTGGCGAAACCCTGCACCTGATGAAAGGAATGCCGCGGACTTCTGAAATTCCAGTGAAGGTTGCTGCGGAAGAACTGAAGGTGAAAATCCGGCAGCCTTCCGCTGAAGAATTAGAGAAAGCCAGCCAGACTGTCGCTTCAGGACAAGAAAAGGCCGGCCGCTGGAACTATGTCCTGGCCTGGTCAGTCCTGGCTCTTCAGGAAAAAATCCAGAAGAGCCCGGTGGAAATTCTGCCCATCCACGCGGTAAGATTAGGGGACTTTGCTCTGGTCAGCAATCCCTGTGAACTTTACTGCCAGTTTGGACTGGATATTAAGAGAAGAAGCCCGGCGGAGGCGACAGCGGTGGTGCAGTTAGCCAATGGTTTTTCCGGATACTGTCCCACCATCTATGGCGTCATGGGTGGCGGCTACTCCGGGATGACCATTCTCTGGACCAGGCTGGAACCTTTTGCCGGCTACTCCATCGTGGAAACCTCAGTTAGACTCCTGCACCAACTCTGGAAACAATCATAATGCACCTTTGCCCGGGCAAGTGAACGGAACTTGCCAACTGCAGCCAAAGGCTGCTAAACTATCAAAAAAAGGCCTGTTGAGCTAAACCGATGAACTGATTTTTCCGGCTGCCCCTGAAGATGAAGGTCGCCTACCTTCAACCCCAAAAGATGCAGGCTAACACCCGAGGGTAAACTATGAATCAGGACCTGGCTAAAGCGGTCCAGCTTTATTGCACAGCGCCTCATTATGAGTTGAGTCAGTATCTGCTCGGTAAATCAAAGGATACTCTTATCGGCATGCTGGTAGACTTGCTCACCATGTATATTAACGACAGGAACTCTTCCACCATTCGTGAATTCGTCACCGTGATACTTGGCGGGTATGAACACCAGGAACAAAAAATAGGCTACAACGGCTTCAGACAGGATGTAGCCGTACCTGGTCGGACCATAAAGTGCCAAGCAAAACCAAAAAACATTACCACCACTGCCTCTTCCCGGGAAAAGAACCCTTCCAGGTTGAATGGGGGAGGAAATTTTACTGATTATACTCCGGCAAGGCTGGAAAGGGATGCCAGCGAAAACATTAATATGCTGGTGAGCGGGTTCATTGACGGGAAACTTATTTACATTTTTGAATTCCCTTCCTCGTGGGAAGACTTGGTTAACAATCTGAGAAATCAAGTTGAGAGGTGGCAGGCTAAGATGAAGGGAAGCGTGAGCACGAAAGGGCAGTTTCTCAGAAGTGCTACCTTCAATTACAGACACTTTATGAGATGCCGAACTTGAAAACTGCCTTTCTCCTTCCAAGGAGGGAATTGGAAAAGTATAAGCCGCAATTAACCCGGGGCTTCTATAACTTGTTGCTTAAGAAAACAGGACTATGACCGGCAACTGTCATTTAGAGAGATTTACCAACAAAGTTATTCAGGGTGATGCGCTATCCGTTTTGAAATCCCTTCCGGAGCATGTCCCCGCACAGTAAGGATAGCCGCGGCGATTGAGAGCGATAGAGCGATGAAGAGAAGACCAAACATTATCCTCATCCAGAGCGATAGCCAGGATGGCCGGATGCTCGGTTGCCTGGGACACCCGGCCCTGCGACAGGCCACGGTCAATCTTGACCGGATGGCAGAAGAAGGCGTGCTTTTCCAGAACACCTACGCCAGCAGTTTTGTTTGCGTGCCTTCCCGGGCAAGTATGTGGAGCGGTCTTTACACCCATCACTGCCAGGGCTGGAATAACTACAAAGGACTGGAGCCGGAAACACCGACCTTTATCAACCACCTGGCTGCAGCCGGTTATCGCACCGCTATCTTTGGCCGGACTGACCACCTCTCTGGCCGGCACACTGTCAGAGCCAGGGTCTCTGCCTGGACGCGTTCTGCCTGTATCCTGCGACCAAACTACCGGATGTTGCCGCCGCAACACCTTTCTGAAGAAAATCCCCGGCCTCATCTCCGGGACTGGCAGCATGTTGAAAAAAGTCTGGCCTGGCTGGCAGAAAACCGGCACCGGGACACCCCTTTTTTCCTTTACCTTGGTTTTTCCGCGCCGCACCCGCCTTTTGTTGCTTCTTCCTACTACCTGAAAAAGATTGACCAGCAGGCAGTGGACATACCGGCAGCTGATGATAACCAGCATCCGGCGCTGGTCTATCAGCGGGTCTGTAAAAACTGGCAGCACGGTTTTTCCCAGGAAATGGTCAGGAAGGTGCGCACCACCTACCTGGCCATGGTCTCAGAAGTGGACGCCATGGTTGGCTTTTTCCGGCAGCAACTGAAAGAACTGGGTCTGGCCGATTCCACGGTGGTTATCTTTACCTCTGACCATGGAGAACTGGCCATGGAACACCAGCAGTATTACAAGATGTCTCCCTACGAAGGTTCCAGCCGGGTCCCGTTGCTGCTGTGTGGTCCGGGGCTACCCCGGGGCACACTCATTCAGCAACCGGTTTCCCTGATTGACATCTTTCCTACGCTGCTGGCGCTGGCAGAAGCACCTGTTGCTACATACCTTGACGGCCATTCGCTCCTGCCGCTGACCCGGGGGAAAATTGAGGCCTACCCTGACTATGTCCTGGCTGAATGCCATGACAGCAGCCTGTGCACCGGCTGTTTTCTCCTGCGCCAGGGTGACTGGAAATATGTTGTCTATGCCGGTTTGCAGCCTCAACTTTTCCACCTGAAAGAGGACCCCGGCGAACTTCAAAACCTCGTTGAGAAAAAACCTTCCCTCGCCGCGGAAATGGAGAAAAAACTGCGCGCTCTGGTAAATTATCTTGAGGTTGACCGGCAGGTGAAAGATTATGACCGGGAAAGTTTCGCCCGCTGGCGGCAGGAGCAACTGGCCCAGGGTACTTACTACGAAACGATGTCCCGGATTTTCAGCGGCTGGGACTACCTTTCAGAAGAAGAGATTCAGCCCTGGACCGGGGAAGACGAAGCCCGGATAGAAGTTTGGCTGAAAGGAAAAGATGGAGACGGCTGTCAGCATAGTGGGGAAAAAAGTTAAAGATAACCTGGTCTTTGAAGTTCCGGCTGATAGGCTGGGTACCTCCCTTGAAACCATCTGGTGTCCCAGCCCTTCCCGGGAACACCGCACCCGGCCCTACCCTGTGCCGAAGTCTATTGTCATGGGAGTTAGAGACAGCGAGGAATGCGGGGCTAAGTTTTCCCCGCCGCCTTTAGCCGTAAGTGTCTCCGGCCAGGGAAAAACCTTTCTCATAGCGGTCTCCGCGGATAAAAACTGGCATCGGTTCAACTTCTGCGAGTTTTCCGCCAGCCGCCAGACTGTGAAGGTGAAAATTGACCTGGAAGGACACACCGGAGTCCAGCAGGCGCAAAAGCACCTGCGCATTCAGGTCTTTCCGGCCAGGGAGAAAGAGTTACCCCTGCAGTTACTTTCCCGGGCTCTTTCCGGCCTCTACCCGGAAGCCTTCCAGAAGAGAAAAAATATCGTTTCCTGGTGGCGTCAGCCCATTTACTGCGGCTGGGGGGACCAGGTGGCGCTTTCCATGTACCTAAAAGGCAAGGGGCCGGAAGCCAGGGCTCTAACTTACTGCACCCAGGGGCTTTACGAACGCTGGATAAACCGCCTGGAAGAAGCCGGAGTTCCTTTTGGCATCGTCACCATTGATGCTGGCTGGTCTCCGGCTGGCACCCTGAAACCGTTCCGGAACCACTGGCCAGACCTGCGCTCCTTCGTGGAAAAACAGCATCAGAAGGGCCGCCGGGTGCTTCTCTGGCTGGGGTTGTGGCTGCAGGAAGGCCTGCCAGACCGCTGGTGCCTTCACGCGGGCAGACGGCTGACGGTTGACCCCACCCATCCGGAATACCTCAGGTATCTGAGGCAGCAAATCAGACGGCTTCTCTCCCCGGAAAAGGACGGGTTTAACGCTGACGGGTTTAAGATTGACCAGTTACAGCATACGCCCACCGAACGGAAACCCCGCGGTGGCGAGCAGTTTGGCCGGACCTTCTCGCTCACCACCTGGCACGGGAAAATCAAACCTTACCAGGACACCTGGGGAATGGAACTGCTTTACCAGTTGCAGAGGGAAGTTTACCGGGCCGCTAAACAGGCAAAACCAGACGCTCTGGTGACCAGCAGCACCGTCCATCCGTACTTCCACGATACCTTTGACATGGTCCGGCTGCACGATACCGGCATCGTGAAGACCGATGTCTTTGCCGCGATGAAAGCCCGGGCTGACTTAGCCAGAGCGGTGTTACCGTTTCACCTGATTGACGCGGACGACTGGGTCCATTCTGACTACGGCCAGTGGCTCCATTACACGGAAAACAGCTGGCGGTTAGGCACACCCTGCCTCTTTTATGCGGAAAGGTTTGTCGCTGCCTGGAACCGGGAACCATTAACCCGGGAAATCCCGCTCAGCGACCTGCGAAAGATTGCCGCTGCCTGGAAGAGAGCCCTTCAACCAGAGCCTGCCTTTGCCCGGGCAAGGAGAAAAATATGAAACCTAACATTCTGCTGATCAGCGCTGACCAGATGCGCTGGGACTGTCTGGGCTGTGGTGGCAACCCGGTCATCCGCACACCCAACCTGGATAGTCTGGCCAGAGAGGGAATTGTTTTTTCCAACGCGTTTTCTCCTGACCCCATCTGTGTGCCGGCCAGGGCCAGCATTATGACGGGAAACTACCCCCATATCTGCACCGGCCAGAAAACCAACAACGGCCGTATCCGGAAAGGCCAGCCCCTTTTGACTGAGGTGTTAAAACAGGCCGGTTATCGCTGTTACGCCTGTGGAAAACTTCACTTTCTCCCCTACTCTGGCCCGGACAAGCCCAGGCTGGTCCACGGATTTGAAGCCGTGGACCTGCACGAAAGCGGCCGTATCTTAGCCCTGTATGACCCGGAAGGAAAAAGAAAAGGGCTGGAAGATTACTTTGACTATCTGGCTGAAGTAGGCTGGGCTGGCTACAGCCGGGGCCATGGTGTCGGCAACAACGATGTTCGTCCCTGTCCCAGTCCGTTACCAGCCCAGCACTATGTGGACGCCTGGATAGCCAGTTGCACCATCAAACGAATTGAAAGACATCTGAAGGAATCGCCGGAAAAACCTTTCTTCCTGTGGATGAGCTCTCCCAAACCCCACAGTCCCTATGACCCGCCCCGACCTTACGACAGTCTCTACGACACACGCACTCTTCCGCCACCTTTCGGTTCCGCGCAAATGCTGAAAGACCGAAATCCTTATCTGGAAGTAATCCGCTACAGCCACGCCCTGGATAGCTTAAGCGCCCAGGCCTGGCAGGTCATCCGGAGTTACTACTACGGATGCATCACCTTTCTGGATGCTATGATTGGCCAGGTGTTAGCCTACCTGAAGAAAAAAAGACTGATGGAGAACACCTACATCCTTTTTCTGGCTGACCACGGAGACCTGGTGGGTGATTTTGGCACCGCCTTCAAAACCTGCCATCAGAACGGTTCGGTGCGTGTTCCTTTCATCTTTTCCGGCCCCGGTGTAGTAAAAGGAAAGGAGAGCCAGGCTCTGGTGGGTCTTCAGGATATTCTGCCGACCCTGGCGGCTCTGGCTGGGGCAAAACTGAGACAGCCTGTTCAGGGGATTAACCTGAAACCTGTGCTCCAGGACCCGGCGGCTAAGGTGCGGGAAGTCTTCTACTCTTCCACTGCCAGCGGATATGGCAACAGCGTCATGGTGACCGATGGCGTCTGGAAGTACATCTACACCGAAGCCGGGGCTGTGCAAGAACTCTATTATCAGCCCGAAGACATGGCGGAAGTGAACAACTTATCCGGCCAACCGTCTTACCGTAACCGAGTAAAATTCTGGCGTGAGAAACTTAAGGAATGCGGCCGGCAACTGGCTGACCACGATATCTTCTCCGGTGAGAAACTGAAAAGAAGGCAAGTGGACCGGGCTAGTTTTTCCAAGCTTCCTGTTTCCGGGATGGGGTGGAGGTGGTATTGAGTGGGGAAGGGGAAGGAAAGGGGAGCACGGCCTCACTCAGTCGCTCCGGCAGAAAACAAGAACTACGACGAAATCGGTTGCTCGCCGAACTCGCCCACTATCCGTGGGCTCAGACACCGGCGAGTAAGGTAGCCTGTCCCGATTGATTAAC